>NZ_DCAN01000017.1:0-721 GCF_002311545.1 Sulfitobacter sp. UBA1132
CCATGGCTAAGGCAAAGTTTGAACGTAATAAACCACACGTTAACATCGGTACCATTGGTCACGTTGACCACGGCAAAACCACGTTGACCGCGGCGATCACCAAGTACTTCGGCGACTTCCGCGCCTATGACCAGATTGACGGCGCGCCCGAAGAAAAAGCACGCGGCATCACCATCTCGACCGCACACGTTGAGTATGAGACCGAAGGCCGTCACTACGCCCACGTCGACTGCCCAGGCCACGCTGACTATGTGAAAAACATGATCACCGGTGCGGCGCAGATGGACGGCGCGATCCTGGTTGTGAACGCTGCTGATGGCCCCATGCCACAGACCCGCGAGCACATCCTGCTGGGCCGTCAGGTCGGCATCCCCGCCATGGTTGTCTACATGAACAAAGTAGACCAGGTGGACGATGAAGAGCTGCTGGAACTGGTTGAAATGGAAATCCGCGAACTGCTGTCTTCCTACGACTACCCAGGCGACGACATCCCTGTGATCCCCGGTTCCGCTCTGGCGGCGATGGAAGGCCGTGACGAGAACATCGGCGAGAACTCCATCCGCAAGCTGATGGAAGAAGTCGACAACTACATCCCGACACCAGAGCGCGCTGTTGACCAGCCGTTCCTGATGCCTGTGGAAGACGTCTTCTCGATCTCCGGTCGTGGTACAGTTGTGACCGGCCGTGTTGAGCGTGGCGTGATCAACGTTGGCGACGAAAT
>NZ_DCAN01000017.1:886-71828 GCF_002311545.1 Sulfitobacter sp. UBA1132
GTTGAGCGTGGTCAGGTTCTGTGTAAGCCAGGTTCGGTTAAGCCGCACACCAAGTTCACAGCCGAAGCCTATATCCTCACCAAAGAAGAGGGTGGCCGTCACACGCCGTTCTTCGCGAACTACCGTCCACAGTTCTACTTCCGGACCACAGACGTCACCGGTACCGTTCAGCTGCCAGAAGGCACTGAAATGGTTATGCCTGGCGACAACCTGCAGTTCGACGTGGAGCTGATCGCCCCCATCGCGATGGAAGACGGTCTGCGCTTCGCGATCCGCGAAGGCGGTCGTACCGTTGGCGCGGGCGTGGTTTCCAAAATCACCGAGTAAGCCAACCCGCGGGTCACCCCCGCGCACCGGCAACAAGACGAAGGCCGCTCCCAATCGGGGCGGCCTTTTTCGTGGCTTGAGGGCGTGCGGTGCTAACTGTGACACTACCGCTTTGACCGCGGATTGCGGTCGTACTGGGCGGATTTGAGTGAAACCTCGGATTCCCCCCTTGCCACATGGCGCGACTCGACCTATAGAGCGCAAGTCTCAGCGGGGTGCGTTTTTACGCGCCCCGTTTGATTTACGACAAAACGCAATGAAGGGCCGTGATGAGGCGTCTCTTCCTCTTCGTTTCTACTCCCAATGAGGGATGATGACATATGGCACAAAGCCAAAATATCCGCATCCGTTTGAAGGCGTTCGATTACCGCGTGCTGGATGCGTCCACACAGGAAATCGTTAACACCGCCAAGCGTACCGGTGCATCTGTTCGCGGCCCAATCCCGCTGCCGAACAAGATCGAAAAATTCACAGTTCTGCGTGGCCCACACGTTGACAAGAAATCCCGTGACCAGTTCGAAATCCGCACGCACAAGCGTCTGCTGGATATCGTTGATCCGACCCCCCAGACCGTGGACGCGCTGATGAAGCTCGACCTGGCCGCTGGTGTGGACGTCGAGATCAAGCTGCAGTCATAAGCGTAGGAGGGTAATAATATGTTGCGCTCAGGCGTTATTGCAAAAAAGATGGGCATGACCCGTTTGTTCATGGAAGACGGCAAGCAGATCCCTGTGACCGTTCTTCAGCTCGACAAACTGCAGGTTGTTGCTCAGCGTACCCCCGAGAAGGACGGCTACACAGCTGTTCAGCTTGGTGCAGGTACAGCCAAGGCCAAGCGGACGTCGCAGGCCATGCGTGGTCACTTTGCTGCGGCAAAGGTTGAACCTAAGCGTAAGGTTGCGGAGTTCCGTGTGGACCCCGAAGCCATGTTGAACGTTGGCGAAGAAATCATCGCCGATCACTATTTTGCTGGTCAGTATGTTGACGTTGCAGGCACCTCCATCGGTAAAGGTTTTGCCGGTGCGATGAAACGCCACAACTTTGGCGGTCTGCGTGCGACACACGGTGTTTCGATCTCTCACCGTTCGCATGGTTCGACAGGTCAGTGTCAGGATCCAGGCAAGGTTTTCAAAGGCAAGAAAATGGCCGGTCACATGGGTGCTGCCCGTGTTACCACGCAGAACCTCGAAGTTGTCAAAACTGACAGCGCACGCGGTCTGATCATGGTCAAAGGCGCCGTACCAGGCTCCAAAGGTGGTTGGGTGACTGTTAAGGACGCGGTGAAAAAGCCGTTCCCAGCAGATGCGATCCTGCCTGCCGCTTTGAAATCCGCCGCTGACGAAGCCGCGAAAGCCGCTGAAGAAGCCGCCGCAGCAGCCGCTGCAGAGGCCGAAGCAGAAGCAGCACGCTTGGCAGAAGAGCAAGCAGCGACCGAAGCTGCCGCACTTGCCGAAGCCGAAGCATCCATTGAGTCGGACAAGAAGGAAGGTGACGAATGAAACTTGATGTCATCAAACTCGACGGCGGCGCAGCCGGTTCGGTAGACTTGGACGAGGCCCTGTTCGGTCTTGAGCCACGCGCCGACATTCTGCACCGTGTTGTCCGCTGGCAGCGTAACAACGCGCAGCAGGGTACGCACAAGGTCAAGACACGGTCCGAGGTCAGCTATTCGACCAAGAAGATCTATCGTCAGAAAGGCACCGGCGGCGCACGCCACGGCGCACGTTCTGCACCGATCTTCCGTTCGGGTGGTATCTACAAGGGTCCAACCCCTCGTAGCCATGGCCACGACCTGACCAAGAAGTTCCGCAAACTGGGTCTGCGCCACGCTTTGTCTTCCAAGGCAAAAACCGGCAACCTGGTCATCATCGACGATGTAACATCCGATGGGAAAACAGCTGCTTTGGCCAAACAGGTTAAGAACCTGGGCTGGAAACGCGCGTTGATCATCGACGGTGCCTCGGTAAATGAGAACTTCTTGCAAGCCGCGCGCAACATCGAAGGTCTGGATATCCTGCCGACGATGGGTGCAAACGTCTATGACATCCTCAAGCGTGACACTCTCGTGATCACCAAAGCGGGGATCGAAGCACTGGAGGCCCGTTTGAAATGAGCGCCAAGCACGAACATTACGATGTGATCCGCAAGCCGATCATCACTGAAAAAGCGACAATGGCTTCCGAGCACAATGCAGTCGTTTTCGAAGTTGCGATCGACAGCAACAAGCCAATGATCAAAGAAGCTGTTGAAGCTCTCTTTGGTGTCAAGGTGAAGGCCGTGAACACGACCATCACCAAAGGCAAGGCAAAGCGTTTCCGTGGCCAGATGGGTCGCCGGAAAGACGTGAAAAAGGCTTACGTTACGCTCGAAGAAGGTAACTCCATCGACGTATCCACCGGTCTGTAAGTCAGCCGGGACGTAAAAGTTAAAGGGCCCCTCGCTGCAAGGCGGGGGGCCTTTTCCGTTTTGAGGGCGGTGATGCCTGCATGATACCCGCTGCGCATGTCGCGCGGGAACCTGCCGACCTACGGCGCGTTGACCTTGCACATCACGTCAAAGGAATGGCCCCGCTGAATGGTGGCCGGCTTTGCCCGAAGGGATAGTGCCACTATGTCGACCAACTCCGTCCAGTCCACCCGATCAGAGATCCTGTCCCATAATGACCCCGACGATTTCGCCTGGGCCGTGCCGATCATGCGGACGGGGTATGCCGGGCGCGGATTGGTTTACCTTGTCGTGGCCGGGCTGTCGCTTTGGTCCGTTGTATCTGGCGGTCAGGCCGAGGGCACCAAGTCGACGCTGCAGTCATTAAACGGCGCGACGGGGGTTGCAGTGATCTTCGCGATCGCCACGGGCATGTTCGCCTATGCGATCTGGCGCGCGGTTGATAGCTTTTGGGACCTTGAGGCATATGGCAGCGGGGCCAAGGGCATCGTTGCGCGGTGCGGGATGCTGGTCACCGGCCTGATCCACGGTGCCATCGGTGCACTGGCTGTGACGGTGCTGGGGGTGGCGTCGTCTGGCTCTAGCAGCAAGGAGCTGCTGAACCAGTTTCTGCAGACCACAGCGGGCGTGTGGATCGTGGGCGGGATCGGTCTGGCGACGATGGGCACGGGGTTCTACTATTTCTACAAGGCAGCGTCACAGTCGTACCGGGAGCATCTGGAGGCCAACCACTTTACCCTGCATTGGAATCCGCTGTTGCGTATCGGCGTGGCTGCGCAGGGTGTCGTGGTGCTGATCATCGGTGGTTTGATCGCCTACGCCGCGATGAGTGCCAATGCGTCGAGTGCAGGCGGTATCGATGCGGCGTTTGAGTGGTTGCACCAGCAGGCCTACGGGCGCGTGCTGGTTGGGCTGCTCTGTGCCGGATTACTGATGTTTTCGCTGTTCTGCTTTGTGAATGCGGTCTACCGTATTGTACCGAAGGCTGCCGACCCGTCGGTTGAAAGCGTCGCGCGCAAGGTCAAGGCAATGGCGTCCTGAAGGGCACCGCGTAGGTCTACGTCGGGTTTTCGAGACTATTCCCGAACGCTCCCTTGACCCTCGGCTGATCCTCCCCTAAACGACCCCATCGGCAGTGCCCCGGATTCGTCCGGGGCTGTGTCGTTTTGCGCATTGGTGAGTTCTAGTCAAGCGCGAGGTTGGGCAAAGGGGTTCTTTGTCTGGCATTTCAAATTGGGGACCTTCGGGGCCCTACAACCATCTCGGCACCATCACGACGGGGCCGGGGACAAGCAAAACGGAAGACAGAGAACATGGCACTCAAGTCGTACAAACCGACGACGCCAGGCCAGCGTGGGCTGGTACTGATCGACCGTTCGGAGCTTTGGAAAGGCCGCCCGGTCAAATCCCTTACACAGGGTTTGACCAAATCTGGCGGTCGGAACAACACCGGACGGATCACAATGCGTCGCACAGGCGGTGGGGCAAAGCGCCTTTACCGTATCGTCGATTTCAAGCGCAACAAGCTGGACATGTCCGCGGTTGTCGCTCGCATCGAATATGACCCTAACCGGACCGCATTCATCGCACTGATCCAGTACGAAGACGGCGAGCAGGCTTACATCCTGGCCCCACAGCGTATCGCTGTTGGCGACAAGGTGATTTCCTCGGCCAAGGCCGACATCAAGCCTGGGAACGCTATGCCATTTTCGGGCATGCCAATCGGTACAATCGTTCACAACATCGAAATGAAGCCAGGCAAAGGCGGCCAGATCGCACGCGCCGCCGGTACCTACGCACAGTTCGTAGGCCGTGATGGTGGATACGCTCAGATCCGTTTGTCCTCGGGCGAACTGCGTCTGGTGCGTCAGGAATGCATGGCCACCGTTGGTGCCGTGTCCAACCCTGACAACTCCAACCAGAACTACGGTAAAGCGGGCCGCATGCGTCACAAGGGTATCCGCCCTTCGGTACGTGGTGTTGTTATGAACCCGATCGACCACCCTCACGGTGGTGGTGAAGGCCGTACATCGGGTGGTCGTCACCCTGTTACGCCTTGGGGCAAGCCCACAAAGGGTGCAAAAACCCGCAACAAGAACAAAGCGTCCAGCAAGCTTATCCTACGCTCGCGCCACGCCAAGAAGAAGGGGCGTTAATAGATGTCTCGTTCAGTATGGAAAGGTCCTTTTGTTGACTCTTATGTCCTCAAGAAGGCCGAAGCCTCCCGCGAAAGCGGTCGCAGCGAAGTGATCAAAATCTGGTCGCGCCGTTCCACGATCCTGCCACAGTTTGTTGGCCTGACGTTCGGCGTGTACAACGGTCACAAGCATATCCCAGTAAACGTCAGCGAAGAAATGATCGGTCAGAAGTTTGGTGAGTATTCGCCAACTCGCACCTATTATGGTCACGCAGCTGACAAAAAAGCGAAGCGGAAATAAGCCATGAGCAAGGATAAAAATCCCCGCCGCGTGGCTGACAACGAAGCCCGTGCAAAACTGCGCATGCTTCGCACAAGCCCGCAGAAACTGAACCTCGTCGCCGCGATGATCCGTGGCAAGAAGGTAGACAAGGCCCTGACGGACCTGACCTTCTCGAAAAAGCGGATCGCACAGGACGTGAAGAAATGCCTTCAGTCCGCCATCGCGAACGGCGAAAACAACCACAACCTTGACGTGGATGAACTGGTCGTTGCCGAAGCATATGTCGGCAAGAACCTGATCATGAAACGTGGTCGCCCACGTGCGCGTGGCCGTTTCGGCAAGATCATCAAGCCGTTTTCGGAAATCACGATTGTCGTGCGTCAAGTTGAGGAGCAAGCCTGATGGGTAACAAAGTAAATCCGATCGGTATGCGTCTTCAGGTCAACCGCACCTGGGACAGCCGCTGGTACGCCGATACGAAGGACTATGGTGATCTTCTGCTCGAAGACCTCGCCATCCGTGACTTCATCAAGAAAGAATGTGCACAGGCCGGTATCGCCCGTGTGATCATCGAACGCCCACACAAGAAGTGCCGCGTCACGATCCACACAGCGCGTCCCGGTGTGATCATCGGCAAGAAAGGTGCAGACATCGAAGGTCTGCGTCAGAAAATCGCCAAGATCACCAAATCTGACCTGCACCTCAACATCGTTGAAGTGCGCAAGCCAGAGCTGGACGCAGCCCTTGTTGGTGAATCCATCGCACAGCAGCTGGAACGCCGGGTCTCTTTCCGTCGCGCCATGAAGCGTGCGGTACAGAACGCCATGCGTATGGGTGCCCTGGGTATCCGTGTGAACGTTGCTGGTCGTCTGGGTGGTGCAGAAATCGCGCGTACCGAATGGTACCGTGAAGGCCGCGTGCCGCTCCACACTCTGCGTGCCGACATCGATTACGCGCATGTTGAAGCGTCGACCGCTTACGGCATCATCGGGATCAAAACCTGGATCTTCAAAGGCGAGATCATGGAACATGACCCGGCTGCGCGTGACCGCAAGGCACAAGAAATGCAAGACGGCCCAGCACCACGCGGTGCCGGCGGTCGTCGCTAAGGGGGAATGAAAGATGCTACAACCAAAGCGTACTAAATTCCGCAAGCAGCACAAAGGCCGTATCAAAGGTGTGGCAAAGGGCGGGTCTGACCTGAACTTTGGTACCTACGGTCTGAAGGCTCTCGAGCCCGAGCGTGTAACTGCACGTCAGATCGAAGCTGCTCGTCGTGCCATGACGCGTCACATGAAGCGTCAAGGCCGTGTCTGGATCCGTATTTTCCCGGATGTACCTGTCACCGCAAAGCCCATCGAAGTTCGTATGGGTAAAGGTAAAGGTTCCGTGGATCGTTGGGTCTGCAAGGTCAAGCCAGGCCGTGTTATGTTCGAAATCGACGGTGTCGCCGAGGACGTTGCACAAGAAGCTCTGCGTCTTGCCGCGATGAAGCTGCCTATCAAAACCCGCGTCGTTGTACGCGAAGATTGGTAAGACCTTCGCTTCGACATCTGTCGGAGAATGAATAGAAAAGCCCCCGCTGAGACATCAGCGGGGGCTTTTATTTTTATCGGTCGGTGCGGAGTTTAAGTAAACAGCTTGGCGGGGCGGCGCGCCAGTTTTTGCCAGACCATCGCGATGACAATGGTCATGCCCACGTGCCCCACGAAGGATGACTGCGTGTAGGTGCCAAAACCCATCATGAAGCTACGCCCCATCAGCGGTGCCAAAATACCTTGGGCGACAAACCACAAGATGACTCCGGCCAGGGCGCCCGCGCCGAAATAGCCGAGCTGTGTCATCCGCTTGGTCAGATAGACCACCGCTGCAAATCCTAACGCGCCAATCAGGAAGTGGACGGCGAAGGCCGCGCCGTAAGTCAAGTCGAGGCCCAAAAGCTTTTTGCTTAGCCCGATGACCAGGTTCGCGGGTTCTAGCTTGACGCCGAACAGGACGGGAGAGGCGAGCCATGCGTAGGCCTCGAATGTGAGTTCGCCGACCAGACCGGCAAGGGCAAGGGCGGGCAGGGGGATTTGGTTTGGGGTATCCACGTGGGGCTTCCTTATGTGCGCATCGTTTACGGTAACGGGGTCGAGATGGCACCGGGACACATGCAATCCTAGTCATAAGCTGCTGAACCCGCGGTGACGTGATCCAGCCCGCGGTTTTTGAAACATTAATGCATGATGAATAAGCGGCGGCAGGGTCTAGCCAGCGCAAGGCGTGGCGCATAGGCTCGGGCTAACCTGCCTATAGGAGCTGACATGAAACATGTGCCCAAGCCCACCACCGACGAAGACCTGATCAAAGCGTTTCTTGAGAAGGGGGGGACGATCAAAAAGGGCAAGACCAAGCCGATGCCGGATGATCTGGGGCTTAGCAATAATCAGTGGGGCAATAAGCTGACCAAAGAGGAAAAGGCCGCGATCAAAGAGCAAGAGGCGGCGCGCAAGGCAACGCCGCCCAAACGTGGTTAACCCCAGGCGTAGTTGAACGAGACCGAGATGCGATCGTCTTCGGACATGTTCATCGGCACTTCGTGCCGCAGCCAGCTTTCCCAAAGCAGCACGTCACCGACGACGGGTTCTGCATAGACGAACTGGCGCAGCTCCCGCGGGGCGTCTTTCTTGCGACCGGGGGCAGCCATCATCATCGGCAGCCGCGGATCTTCGAGCTTAAGCGCGCTCGTGCCTTCGGGCATCGCCACATAGGTCGTGCCGGAGATCACCGAATGGGGATGGATATGCGCCGTATGGATACCGCCTTCGGGTAGGATGTTAATCCAGAGGTCTTCCAGCTTGAGCTTGCGCCCGTCCAGATCAAACGCCAGTTCCTTTGCAAAGGCTTTGACGTGTTTATCCAGCGCTTTCTTCACCGTCTTGAAGATCGGGAAGCGCCACGGCAGATCGGTGAGCGACGCATAGCTGGTGTAGCCCGGGAAATCATGCTCCTCGCACCATTCCTGCCCGGCCTCGTCATCCTCGGCGATGGACAGGCACGCGGCCTCCAGCTCGGCCGGATCAACGGGTTGACCGTGCTCGGACAGGGCGGCGCGGTAAAGACGGGTGACGAAAAGGGATTCTATCTGTGACATAGGGTCGTTCTATATCAGCCCGTTCTGGGTGGCGATACGGTTTTATAGAAAGCTTGCTTGCCAAACAGGGGTAGGGCCTGTAGAGGAACCTTTCACATGAACTCCACCAGAATCATGGTCACCCATAAGGGGCCTACTGGTGATGTCGAAAGGAAGAGGCGATGAACGCCAAAGAACTGCACGACAAGACGCCGGATCAACTCCGCGATGAGCTTGTTAACCTGAAAAAAGAATCCTTCAACCTGCGTTTCCAGCAAGCCACAGGCCAGCTGGAGAACTCCGCACGTTTGAAGACCGTTAAGCGTGACGTCGCACGTGTCAAAACCGTTCTGAACCAGAAAGCCGCTGCCGCGGCATCTGCTGAATAATAGGAGCCTGAGAGTATGCCCAAACGTATCCTGACAGGCACCGTGACAAGCGATGCCAACGCACAGACAGTAACCGTATCCGTAGAGCGTCGCTTTACGCACCCGGTTCTGAAGAAAACCATCCGTAAGTCCAAAAAATACCGGGCGCACGATGAGAACAACACATTTAAAGTGGGCGACGCTGTTCGCATCATCGAATGTGCACCAAAGTCGAAAACCAAACGTTGGGAAGTGCTGCAAGCCGCTGAGGCTTAAGGTACTGCTCGCTCGGACCTGAGAGCCTTGTTTCCCTTGACTCTGAGGGCGGCAAGGCCCAAAGGCACGGGCGAGATGCCCATTTCGGGCGGACCAATATAATCGAAACCCTGGGGTTAGGGCACGCATCGCCCCCCAGAAGGTCGGGAGAAACCAAATGATCCAGATGCAGACCAACCTGGATGTTGCTGACAACAGCGGCGCGCGCCGTGTTCAGTGCATCAAGGTATTGGGTGGTTCCAAGCGTAAATACGCATCCGTCGGCGACATTATTGTCGTGTCGGTCAAGGAAGCCATCCCTCGCGGTCGTGTGAAAAAGGGTGACGTGCGTAAAGCCGTCGTCGTTCGCACTGCCAAGGAAGTTCGTCGTGAAGATGGCACAGCCATCCGTTTCGATCGTAACGCCGCCGTCATCCTGAACAACTCGAATGAACCTGTAGGTACACGTATCTTCGGCCCAGTTGTTCGCGAACTGCGCGCCAAAAACTTCATGAAGATTATCTCGCTTGCGCCGGAGGTGCTGTAATGGCTGCTAAACTTCGCAAAGGTGACAAAGTCATCGTGCTTGCTGGCAAGGACAAGGGCAAGACGGGTTCCATCTCGTCCGTTGACCCAAAGGCCAACAAAGCAATCGTAGATGGTATCAACATGGCAATCCGCGCCACGCGTCAGTCCCAGACGTCGCAAGGCGGCCGTATTCCCAAAGCGATGCCCATCGATCTGAGCAACCTGGCGCTGGTTGATGCCAACGGCAAAGCAACCCGCGTTGGCTTTAAAATCGAAGGCGACAAGAAAGTGCGCTTTGCAAAAACCACGGGGGACGTGATCGATGCTTGATAACGCAACATACACACCCCGCCTGAAGGGCGAATACGCGGACAAAATCCGCGCTGCTCTGAAGGAAGAGTTCGGTTACAAGAACGAAATGCAGATCCCGCGTCTGGATAAAATCGTTCTGAACATCGGCTGTGGTGCAGAAGCTGTTCGTGACAGCAAGAAAGCCAAATCCGCACAGGAAGACCTGACAACAATCGCCGGCCAAAAAGCGCTGACAACTGTTGCCAAGAAATCCATCGCTGGTTTCCGTGTACGTGAAGACATGCCTTTGGGTGCGAAAGTGACCCTGCGTGGCGAACGTATGTACGAATTCCTGGATCGTCTGATCACGATCGCAATGCCTCGTATCCGCGACTTCCGCGGCATCAACGGCAACAGCTTTGACGGCCGTGGCAACTACGCCATGGGCTTGAAAGAGCACATCGTGTTCCCCGAAATCGACTTTGATAAAGTTGATGAGACTTGGGGAATGGACATCGTGATCGCCACCACGGCGAAAACCGACGCTGAAGCGAAGGCACTGTTGAAAGCGTTCAACATGCCCTTCACATCGTAAGCGCGGGGAGGATTTAGATATGGCTAAGAAATCCATGATCGAGCGCGAAAAGAAGCGCGAAGCACTGGTCAAGAAGTACGCTGCCAAGCGCGCTGCCTTGAAAGAGATCGTAAGCGACGAATCCAAGCCGATGGAAGAGCGCTTCCGCGCCTCCCTGAAGCTGGCAAAACTGCCTCGCAACTCCAGCGCTGTGCGTCTGCACAACCGTTGCCAGCTGACAGGCCGTCCACACGCTTACTACCGTAAACTGAAAATTTCGCGGATCGCGCTGCGGGACCTTGGCTCTTCGGGCCAAATCCCCGGCATGGTCAAGTCGAGCTGGTAAGGAGCGCATCAGATGAACGATCCTATCGCAGATATGCTGACACGCATCCGTAACTCTTCGCTGCGCGGCAAATCCACCGTCATGACACCTGCTTCCAAGCTGCGTGCATGGGTTCTGGACGTGCTTGCAGACGAAGGCTACATCCGTGGCTACGAAGCAAAAACGGGCGCCGATGGCCACCCCGCGATTGAAATCAGCCTCAAGTACTACGAGGGCGAACCTGTTATTCGTGAGCTGAAGCGGGTTTCCAAGCCCGGTCGCCGCGTCTACATGGGCGTCAATGACATTCCCGTTGTCCGTCAGGGCCTTGGTGTGTCGATTGTCTCCACCCCCAAGGGTGTGATGTCGGATCAGAATGCACGCAGCCAGAATGTTGGCGGCGAAGTGCTCTGCACCGTATTCTAAGGAGAGCAAAATGTCTCGTATTGGTAAAAAACCGGTCGACCTGCCAAGCGGTGTTACGGCATCCGTGAGCGGCCAGACCATCGAAGTCAAAGGCCCAAAGGGAACACGTTCGTTCAAGGCAACTGACGACGTTACATTGGCTGTCGAGGACAACGTGGTCACCATCACACCACGCGGCAAATCCAAGCGCGCACGCCAGCAGTGGGGCATGAGCCGCACAATGGTTAGCAACCTGGTTGCCGGCGTCACCGAAGGCTTCAAAAAAGAGCTTGAGATCCAGGGTGTTGGTTATCGTGCTGCCATGAACGGCAACACGCTGAAACTGAACCTGGGCCTGTCCCATGATGTTGACTATGTGGCACCCGAAGGTGTGACAGTCACAGCCCCGAAACAGACCGAGATTGTGGTAGAAGGCATTGACGAACAGCTGGTTGGTCAGGTCGCTGCGAACATCCGCGCATGGCGCAAGCCCGAACCCTACAAGGGCAAAGGCATCCGCTATAAGGGTGAGTTCGTCTTCCGCAAAGAAGGCAAGAAGAAGTAAGGATCGCACAGATGGCAAACAGCAAAAGACAACTGTTTCTGAAACGCCGCCTGCGCGTTCGGAACAAACTTCGCCGGGTCAACGCAGGGCGTCTTCGCCTCTCCGTTCACCGCTCGAACAAAAACATCAGCGCCCAGCTGATCGACGACGTAAACGGGGTCACATTGGCTTCCGCGTCTTCGATGGAAAAAGACTTGGGCGTTGTTGGCAAGAACAACATCGAAGCAGCGACCAAGGTTGGTTCGGCAATCGCCGAGCGTGCCAAGAAGGCCGGTGTTAGCGAAGCATATTTTGACCGTGGCGGTTTCCTGTTCCACGGCAAGATCAAAGCTTTGGCCGATGCAGCCCGTGAAGGCGGTCTGAAAATCTAAGCGAACGTAGGCGGCGCGGGTCTCGCGCCGCCTCGATGATCCGGGGGCTTTTCCCACTTGGATTGACTCTATGACGCGCGCAAGCGCAGCACCAAAAGGATGATGCCGCATGGCAAGAGATGACAACCGGGGTGGCAACCGCCGCAACCAGCGCGACGAGACACCCGAATTCGCCGACCGCCTAGTGGCGATCAACCGCGTTTCCAAAACCGTTAAGGGTGGTAAGCGCTTTGGCTTCGCTGCACTTGTCGTTGTTGGCGACCAAAAGGGCCGCGTAGGTTTCGGCAAAGGTAAAGCGAAAGAGGTTCCAGAAGCCATTCGCAAAGCCACCGAGCAAGCTAAGCGCCAAATGGTCCGCGTTCAGCTGCGCGAAGGCCGCACTTTGCACCACGACATGGAAGGCCGTCACGGCGCCGGTCGCGTTGTAATGCGCACAGCACCAGAAGGTACCGGGATCATCGCCGGTGGTCCAATGCGTGCCGTATTCGAAATGCTGGGTGTAAAGGACGTTGTATCGAAGTCCATCGGGACCCAGAACCCTTACAACATGATCCGCGCCACCATGGACGGCCTGAAAAAAGAATCTTCGCCACGTGCTGTTGCTCAGCGTCGCGGCAAGAAAGTTGCAGACATTCTGCCCAAGCGTGAGGACAATGTTGAATCGTCCGCACAAGTCGCTGAGGAGGCATAAGCATGGCTAAGACGATCGTAATCAAGCAGGTTGGCTCGCCAATCCGCCGCCCCGCCGACCAGCGCGCTACGTTGATTGGTCTGGGTCTGAACAAAATGCACCGTGTGCGTGAACTGGAAGACACGCCTTCCGTTCGCGGGATGATCCGCAAGATCTCTCACATGGTTGAGATCATCGAAGAAAAAGGCTGAACGCTTTCCTAGAAAGCTAGAGACTTTATAGTGGTCTTGCTGCTCGGTATCGACGCCCCGTGGGAAACTACGGGGCGTTTTCATTTGTCTCGGGCACCTGGGAGTTGGGGCAGGGCTTGAAACCTTTAGGCCTCCCGTCTATACGCCCCAAGTGGCCACCAGTCCGCCACAAGAATCATGCAACGCCGCGTTTGGCCGCTCCCGTCGCTGGGGGCCACATCCGGCAAAAGGAGAAGCGACATGAAACTTCATGAACTGTCTGACAACGAAGGCGCCACCAAGAAACGCAAGCGCGTAGGCCGTGGTCCTGGTTCCGGCACCGGTAAAATGGGTGGCCGTGGTATCAAAGGTCAGAAATCCCGTTCGGGTGTATCGATCAACGGTTACGAAGGCGGTCAGATGCCCTTGTACCAACGTCTTCCAAAGCGCGGCTTTACCAAGCCAAACCGGAAGTCCTATGCCGTTGTGAACCTGGGCCTAATCCAGAAATTCATCGACGCCAAAAAGATCGACGCCTCCGCTGCGATCACCGAGGACGCCCTGATTTCCTCCGGTCTGGTTCGTCGCAAGTTGGACGGTATCCGCGTTCTGGCCAAGGGCGATTTCAACGCCAAGGTTGAACTGCAGGTATCCGGTGCATCCAAATCCGCGGTTGAAGCCGTAGAAAAAGCGGGCGGCAAACTGACCGTCACAGCACCTGCCGCGGCAAACGCAGACGCGTAACCCGACCTTTTGCCTTGTGAGCGGGACGCGTCCCGCTTACATAGTCAATCGAGTTTTCCCAAATGCCGCCCGCCGGAAAACGGCTTGGGCGGCGTTTTTGCAAAGAAAGAGCCCTATATCATGGTATCAGCCGTCGAAAGCATGGCCGCCAACACCAGTTGGTCCGCGTTGGGCAAGGCGACAGACCTGCGCAACCGGATTCTATTCACTCTGGGGTTGTTGATCGTTTATCGCCTTGGCACGTTCATTCCGGTTCCCGGGATCGACGGCACCGCCCTGCGCCAGTTTATGGAAAGCGCGGGTCAAGGCATCGGCGGCATGGTTTCCATGTTCACCGGCGGCGCACTTGGCCGTATGGGGATCTTTGCCTTGGGTATCATGCCCTACATCTCTGCATCGATCATCGTTCAGCTGATGACCTCGATGGTGCCCGCGCTTGAGCAGCTCAAGAAAGAGGGCGAGCAGGGGCGCAAGAAGATCAACCAATACACCCGCTTCGGTACGGTGGCTCTGGCGACTCTTCAGGCCTATGGCTTGGCTGTCTCCCTTGAGGCTGGTGATATCGCCGCTGATCCGGGCATGTATTTCCGCATCGCTTGTATGATCACGCTGGTCGGTGGCACGATGTTCCTGATGTGGCTGGGTGAGCAGATCACTGCACGCGGCATCGGTAACGGTATCTCGCTGATCATCTTTGTTGGCATCATCGCCGAGGTTCCCGCCGCGATCGCGCAGTTCTTCTCTTCGGGTCGTTCTGGTGCGATCAGCCCTGCGATTATCGTTGGCGTGCTGGTTATGGTTATCGCGACGATCATGTTCGTCGTGTTCATGGAGCGCGCCTTGCGCAAGATCCACATCCAGTACCCGCGCCGTCAGGTTGGGCAAAAGATGTACGATGGCGGTTCTTCGCACCTGCCGGTCAAGGTGAACCCCGCCGGCGTTATCCCTGCGATCTTTGCCAGCTCTTTGTTGCTGCTGCCGGTCACGATCAGCACGTTCTCGGGCAATTCTACCGGTCCGGTGATGTCGGTTCTGCTGGCCAACTTCGGCCCCGGCCAGCCGCTGTACCTGCTGTTCTTTGTCGCGATGATCGTCTTCTTTGCGTATTTCTACACGTTCAACGTCAGCTTCAAACCTGACGAGGTTGCGGACAACCTGAAGAACCAGAACGGTTTCGTCCCCGGCATCCGTCCCGGTAAGAAAACCGCCGAGTATCTGGAATATGTCGTGAACCGCATTCTTGTGCTCGGGTCGCTTTACCTCGCAGCGGTTTGTATTCTGCCCGAAATCCTGCGCGGCCAGTTTGCGATCCCGTTCTACTTTGGCGGTACGTCGGTGCTGATTGTTGTGTCCGTGACCATGGACACGATCCAGCAGGTACAAAGCCATCTGCTTGCACATCAGTATGAAGGTCTGCTTGAACGTTCCCAGTTGCGCGGTAAGTCTGGCAAACCACGGAAAAAACGGAGCCCGGTACGTCGATGAACATTATTCTCTTAGGACCACCCGGAGCGGGTAAAGGTACACAAGCGCGTCATCTGGTTGAGACACGCAATATGGTACAGCTTTCCACTGGTGACATGCTGCGTGAAGCCAAAGACAGCGGGACAGAGATGGGCAACATGGTTGCCGATGTCATGGCGCGCGGTGATCTGGTGACCGACGAGATCGTGATCGGCCTGATCCGGGAAAAGCTGGAAGACACCACTGACCACGGCGGTTTCATCTTTGACGGTTTCCCACGCACGCTGGCGCAGGCCACTGCGCTTGGTGAACTGCTGGAAGCGACAGGCAAGCCATTGGATCACGTGATTCAGCTGGGCGTGGATGACGAGGCGCTGGTTGCGCGTATCTCTGGTCGGTCGACCTGCGGCAACTGTGGCGAAGTCTATCACGACGTGACAAAGCCCCAGCCAGCCGACGGAAAATGCGAGAAATGCGGCGCGTCTGACTTCAAACGCCGCGCAGACGATAACGAGGAAAGCCTCCGCAATCGTTTGATGGAATACTACAAGAAGACCTCACCGCTGTTGGGCTATTACTACGCCCACAACATGCTCACGCGCGTTGACGGTTTGGCAGACATTAAAGAGGTGCAGGACAGCATCGCCAAGGTTCTGGACGCTTAATCCAACCTTACGACCGATAGGCAACGGCGCGCTTTTCGAAGCGCGCCGTTTTGCTATTGTATGGGGCAGGGTGGGGCGCTTTCGGTTTGAAAGGGATATCCATACGGCGTACCGCCGCTATGGGTTGACGCGCCGGTCAATTCCTCATAACCAGCCGTATCTCGTAAGAGAATCGAATTGCAACGGGCCCCGATCACGCCCTGCGCATGAACACCTGATCAGCTGGAGCCCGACGGCACATTCGCCTCGGGCTTCACGTTGTGAAAAAAGGGTCTGGCATGACGGACCCGCAACGAAAAGGAAGCACACACGTGGCACGTATTGCCGGCGTAAACATCCCGACTGCAAAGCGGGTTCCAATCGCCCTCACATATATCACCGGTATCGGTAACTCCTCCGCAGCTGCAATCTGCGAAGCTGTTGGCATCGATTCCACACGTCGTATCAACGAACTTTCGGATGCTGAAATTCTGAAAATCCGTGAGTATATCGACGAAAACTACACCGTCGAAGGTGACCTGCGTCGCGACACGCAGATGAACATCAAGCGTCTGATGGACCTTGGTTGCTACCGTGGCCTGCGCCACCGTCGTAACCTGCCGGTTCGTGGTCAGCGTACCCACACCAACGCTCGTACGCGCAAAGGCCCTGCAAAGGCCATTGCCGGTAAGAAGAAGTAAGGGAGGGTCTGATCAATGGCACGCGAAAAGACAAAGACGAAGCGTAAGGTTTCCAAGAACATCGCCGCAGGTGTGGCGCATGTTAACTCCAGCTTCAACAACACAAAGATCCTGATCTCTGACGTTCAGGGTAACGCAATTTCCTGGTCCTCCGCAGGTACCATGGGCTTTAAAGGGTCGCGTAAATCGACACCTTACGCGGCTCAGATGGCTGCTGAAGATGCAGGTAAAAAAGCCCAGGACCACGGCGTGAAAACGCTGGAAGTCGAAGTGCAAGGCCCCGGCTCCGGCCGTGAAAGCGCCCTGCGCGCGCTGGCAGCTGCCGGGTTCAACATCACATCGATCCGTGACGTGACCCCAATGGCGCACAACGGCTGCCGCCCTCCGAAACGCCGCCGCGTCTAAGAGTATAAGTTACAAAAGGGGCCGCGCCATTGCGCACGGCCTCTTACTGCTTTGTTGAAACCTCGGGAGTTCTTCGCCATTTGGACATGGGGCGCAGAACAGGAATGGAGGGACGTATGATCCACAAAAATTGGGCTGAATTGATCAAGCCACAGCAGTTGGACGTCAAGCCGGGCAATGACCCTGCACGTCAGGCTACTGTCATCGCAGAGCCGCTCGAGCGTGGCTTTGGTTTGACAATGGGCAACGCGCTGCGCCGCGTTCTGATGTCGTCGCTGCAAGGTGCCGCCATCACATCTGTACAAATTGATAATGTTTTGCACGAATTTTCGAGCGTTGCGGGTGTTCGCGAAGATGTCACCGACATCGTTCTGAACCTCAAAGGCGTTTCCCTGCGCATGGAAGTCGAAGGGCCCAAGCGCCTGTCGATTTCTGCCAAGGGGCCGGGTGTTGTCACAGCTGGTGACATCTCCGAAAGCGCTGGTATCGAAATTCTGAACCGCGATCACGTGATCTGCCACCTGGATGACAACGCTGACGTTTACATGGAACTGACGGTTAACACCGGCAAGGGCTATGTGGCGGCAGACAAGAACAAGCCAGAAGATGCGCCTATCGGTCTTATCCCGATCGACGCGATCTATTCGCCGGTCAAGAAAGTGTCCTATGACGTGCAGCCGACCCGCGAAGGTCAGGTGCTGGATTATGACAAGCTGACGATGAAAGTCGAAACAGACGGCTCCATCTCTCCTGATGATGCCGTGGCCTTTGCTGCGCGTATTCTGCAGGATCAGCTGGGCATCTTCGTCAACTTCGACGAACCCGAATCCGCATCGCGTCAGGACGACGACGACGGTCTGGAATTCAACCCGCTGCTGCTGAAGAAAGTGGACGAGCTGGAACTGTCCGTCCGTTCGGCAAACTGCCTGAAGAACGACAACATCGTCTACATCGGCGATCTGATCCAGAAGACCGAAGCCGAAATGCTGCGCACGCCGAACTTTGGCCGCAAGTCCTTGAACGAGATCAAGGAAGTGCTGTCGGGCATGGGCCTGCACCTTGGTATGGACGTCGAGGACTGGCCACCAGACAACATCGAAGACCTCGCGAAAAAGTTCGAGGATTCGTTCTAAGAGATTTGTCGGGTGGGGCTCCCCCGCCCGACAATACGACCGGGCATCGGCCCCAAGGAGAGTTGGCGCTACGCACGCCAACCAGACAAAGCAAAACCGCCCGTAGAGGGCATTAAATTGGAGACTAGAAAATGCGTCACGCACGTGGTTACCGCCGCCTGAACCGTACACATGAGCACCGCAAGGCGTTGTTCTCGAACATGGCAGGCTCGCTCATCGAACATGAGCAAATCAAAACAACATTGCCAAAAGCCAAAGAATTGAAGCCAATCATCGAAAAGATGATCACATTGGCAAAGCGCGGCGACCTGCACGCGCGTCGTCAGGCTGCAAGCAAGCTTAAGCAAGACCAGTATGTCGCGAAACTGTTCGACATCCTGGGCCCACGCTACAAAGACCGTCAGGGTGGCTATGTCCGCGTTCTGAAAGCGGGCTTCCGTTATGGCGACATGGCACCTATGGCCATCATCGAATTCGTAGATCGCGACCGCGACGCGAAGGGTGCCAACGACAAGGCGCGCGTCGCGGCCTATGAGGTTGCCGAAGACTAAAGCGACCTGCTTTTGTTAAGAATTCTGAAAGCCCCTGCCAACGCAGGGGCTTTTTGCTTTTATGCCTTCGGCGAGGATTTAAATCCATTTGGAACTCGGGTGTTGCGCAAGGGCCTATGGCTGCGCATATCTGGGGGCATGAGAATACTTCTGATCCTGCTGACCGTTCTGTCTTTCCCTGCCGCCGCGCAAACTGTGCCAAGCTCTGCCGCGCAGATCCAGTTGAGCTTTGCCCCGCTGGTCCGCGAGGCCGCGCCCGCCGTGGTGAACATCTACGCCCGCACCATCGTCGAGCAAAGCCGCACGCCGCTGCAGGCTGATCCCTTCTTTGAACGTTTCTTCCGGCGGCCAGACGCCGGCCGCCCACGGGTTCAGAACTCGCTCGGGTCCGGCGTGATTCTGTCGGAGGACGGGATCGTCGTGTCGAATTATCATGTGGTCGGGATGTCGACGGACATTCGGATCGTCCTGTCGGACCGTCGCGAATTTTCCGCCCGTGTACTGCTGAGCGATGCAGAGAGCGATCTGGCTATCCTGAAAATCGATGACGTAGACGGCCTTACCCCTTTGTCGTTGCGCGATAGCGATACCGTCGAGGTCGGAGAGTTGACGCTGGCCATCGGCAACCCCTTTGGGGTCGGGCAAACGGTGAGTAGCGGGATCGTGTCAGGGCTTGCGCGGTCTGGCGGGATGAACGGTGGCGGGCAGGGATACTTCATCCAGACGGATGCACCGATCAACCCGGGCAACTCTGGTGGTGCGTTGATCGATGTTGAGGGGCGGTTGATCGGGATCAACACCTCGATCTTAACACGCTCTGGCGGGTCAAACGGGATTGGCTTTGCGATACCTGCCAATTTGATCGCGGCGTTCATGGCGCAGGCGCGCGACGGGGCCGTTGAATTTACCCGACCTTGGGCGGGGATGAGCGGGCAGCCGGTGGATGCGGATATGGCGGGCCCGCTGGGGCTGGACCGGCCTGGTGGCATCATCGTGTCGGGGATGCACCCTGCCAGCCCGTTTCTGAAGGCCGGTGTTGCAGTCGGCGATGTGATCACGGCGGTCGATGGGCAAGAGGTACATACACCCGCCGAGATGATCTACCGCATGAGCGTGGCCGGGATGGGCGCACAAGCGCGGATCACGCGGCTGCGCGATGGCGCGGTGGAAGAGGTTGAGGTCGCCTTGATCGCCGCACCGGAAGAGCCATCGCGTGCCGCGCTCACGCTGGATGAAAGCAGCTTGCTACCAGGGTTGGCGTTGGCGCGGATCAATCCTGCTGTGATGGCTGAATTGAACCTCCCGCTTGAGGTAGCGGGTGTGGCGGTGATGGATACCGGGCCCTATGGTGGGCGCGTGGGGTTGCGGCAGGGGGATGTGATCCTGGCCGTGAACGGAGCCGAGGTGCAAACACCGTCGGATGTTAGCGACCAGATGGCGGGCAGCCGTCAGGTGTCGATGGTGGTGCAGCGTGGCGTGCAGCGTCTGTCGCTGCAATTCCGGGTCTAGCGCGATGGCGGACTTATTTGGATCGGACGCACCGGCTGTGGAAAGCGGGCACCGCCCGTTGGCGGACCGGCTGCGCCCGCGAAGCTTGGGCGAGGTCATCGGCCAGTCACAGGTGCTGGGGCCGGACGCGCCGCTGACGGTCATGCTGCAGTCTGGGTCGTTGGGGTCGCTGATTTTCTGGGGCCCGCCCGGCGTCGGCAAAACGACGATCGCGCGACTGCTGGCAGATGAGACGGACCTGCATTTCGTGCAGATCAGCGCGATTTTCAGCGGTGTGCCTGAGCTGCGCAAGGTCTTTGATGCGGCGAAAATCCGACGACAGAACGGGCAGGGGACACTGCTGTTCGTGGACGAGATCCACCGCTTTAACAAGGCGCAGCAGGACGGCTTCCTGCCTCATATGGAGGATGGAACGATCCTGCTGGTCGGGGCCACGACCGAGAATCCATCGTTCGAGCTGAACGCCGCTGTGCTGAGCCGGTCGCAGGTTCTGGTGTTGGAGCGCTTGCCGCTGTCTGATCTGGAACGGCTGGCCCAAAGGGCCGAAAAGGAACTGGGTCGTGGCTTGCCATTGGACGGGCCTGCGCGTGAAAGCCTGCTTGAGATGGCCGATGGCGACGGGCGTGCGTTGCTCAACCTGATAGAGCAAGTCGCTGCTTGGAAGGTCGAGGGCAAGCTGGACGGTAAGGCGCTGTCGGCACGTTTGATGCGGCGCGCGGCGCAATACGACAAAGGGGGGGACGCGCATTATAACCTCATCTCAGCGCTGCATAAATCCGTGCGCGGCTCTGACCCTGACGCGGCGCTGTACTGGCTGGCGCGGATGCTGGAGGGGGGCGAAGACCCACGGTATCTGATGCGCCGGATCACGCGCATGGCGGTCGAGGATATCGGGCTTGCCGATCCGCAAGCTCAGTCTGTTTGCCTGCAATCGTGGGAGACCTACGAGCGGCTCGGTTCGCCCGAAGGGGAACTGGCGATTGCGCAGGCGTTGACCTATCTCGCGCTGGCCCCGAAGTCGAACGCGGCCTACGTGGCCTATAAGGCTGCGCGGCGTGCGGCCAAGCAAACCGGGTCCTCCCCGCCGCCCAAGCACATCATGAACGCGCCCACCAAGATGATGAAAGAACAGGGCTACGGCGCGGGGTATGCCTATGACCATGATGCCGAAGACGGGTTTTCCGGCCAGAACTACTTTCCCGACGGGATGGAGCGACCGCAATTCTATCAACCTGTCGAACGAGGCTTTGAACGTGACCTGAAAAAACGCGTCGATTATTTCGAAAAGCTGCGGGCAACGCGGAAAACTTGACATTCGGGGCGTGAACCGTGAGAGACCGCAGATGATTTCAACCCTGTCCCTTGTCGCTATGGGCGGCGCGATCGGTGCCTCCTTGCGGTATCTGTTTGGTGTCGCCGTGACGCGGCTGGTCGGGCTGTCGGATTTTCCGATCGCGGTCCTGACGGTCAACATCATCGGGTCGTTCTTGATGGGCCTCTTTGTGGTGTGTGCCGCACAAAAAGGGCTGACGCAGATCAGCCCGTTTGTGATGACCGGCGTGCTTGGCGGCTTTACAACGTTCTCGTCCTTCTCGCTCGAGACGGTCACGATGATGGAGCGCGGCCAGATCGGGGCGGCAGGGATATATGTGGCACTGTCCGTCGGGCTATCGGTGCTTGGATTAATGCTGGGCCTTTTCGTGGCCAGAGGGGTATTTGCATGAGCCGGGTTCAACATCTGGTCGTAGAAGAAGGCGACGGGGATCAACGGTTGGACCGTTGGTTCAAACGGACCTTTCCGTTGATTGGCCAAGGGCTGATCGAAAAGATGTGCCGGAAAGGTGACATCCGTGTTGATGGGGGGCGGGTCAAAGCCTCTACTCGGCTTGAGGTCGGGCAGACCGTGCGTATCCCGCCGCTGCCTGATGAAAAGGCTCCGCCGCCGCCCAAGCGCACGCGGATATCAGAGGCGGATACCAAGTTTATCCGATCCTGTGTGATCTATCGCGACGATCACATCATCGCGCTGAACAAACCGCCGGGGCTGCCGGTGCAGGGCGGGTCTGGTCAATCGGACCGCCACGTCGACGCGCTTGCCGATGCTTTGATGTTCGAGCTTGATGAAAAGCCGCGCCTTGTGCACCGGTTGGACAAAGACACCTCTGGCGTGCTGATCATGGCGCGGACACGGTCGATTGCCGCCGCGCTGACAGCGTCGTTCCGCCATCGTGAAACCCGCAAGATCTACTGGGCTGCGGTCGCGGGCGTGCCGCATCCGCGCAACGGGACGATCAAATTCGGGCTGGTCAAAGCCTTCGGTCACGGGGCCCGTGGTGAGGGCGAAAAGATGTACTGCGTCCACCCGAAAGACATGGAAACAACCGAAGGCGCCAAACGCGCGACCACCGATTATGCGACCCTCGCACAGGCCGGCAAGCGGACCTGCTGGATGGCGCTGATCCCTGTGACGGGCCGGACGCACCAGCTGCGTGCGCATATGGCTGAAATCGGACATCCCATTGTCGGAGATGGCAAATATGGTGGTTCAGGTCAGGAAAACATGGGCGACGGATGGGGCGCGCAACTGGGGGGCGATATCTCGAAGAAGCTGCACCTGCATGCGCGATCCCTGACGCTGGAGCACCCTGTCACCAAGGCGCGATTGAACCTCACGGCCCCGCTGCCGGACCACATGGCGCGCACCTGGGACACGTTCCAGTGGGCACCCTCCGACGTGCCTGCTGACCCGTTCGAGGAGGATTGGGGGTGAGCGATTGGAAAGCGAAACGTTTCTGGAAAGAGGCGGCCGTTGTCGAGGCGGAGGGTGGCTATACTGTCGAGCTTGACGGGCGCGGGATCAAGACGCCGGCCAAACGTGCGCTGGTGGTGCCAACCCGCGCTATGGCGCAGAAAATCGCCGCCGAGTGGGAGGCACAGGACGGGGTGATCAACCCCGACACCATGCCCGCCACCAAAACCGCCAATGCCGCGATCGACAAGGTTGCGCTGCAACATGCCGAGGTTGCGGATATGTTGGCGGCCTACGGCGACTGCGATCTGCTGTGCTATCGCGCGGATAGCCCGGCTGAGCTGGTCGCGCGGCAGGCCGATCAATGGGACCCCATGCTGGAGTGGGCCCGCGAGGCCTTGGGCGTGAGCTTGCAGACCCGAGTGGGGATCATGCACGAACCCCAGTCACCTGCGGATGTCGCACGCCTGTCGGCGCGCACCCATGCGTTAAGCAACTTTCAACTCGCTGCCTTCCACGACCTTGTGAGCCTGTCTGGCTCACTAATCTTGGGCTTTGCGGCGGCGCTTGACGCAAAGGAAGCGGAATCGATTTGGGAAATTTCCCGTCTGGACGAGGTTTGGCAGGCCGAGCAGTGGGGCAATGATGACGAGGCAGACGCCTTAGCCGCAGTGAAAAAGACTAGTTTCTTACACGCTAAGTTGATGTTTGACCTGAGCGTGCCCGAATAGGTTTCACGGTGACCCCAATACATAGGATTGAGGGCATTTTTTAAGCACACTGACTTGACGTTCCGGCGTAAATTCGCCCAAACTCCCTTCCACTGACGGGGATAACCCCGCCAAAACATCTCCGGTCCGAAAAGGTGCCGGGTGAACCGCCCTAAAACGTGGCGGAAAATCAGGAAGAGGTTAAAATGAACAAATCCGTATTTTTTGGTGCGCTAACAGTAGCCGGCCTTGCGGCTGGTGCAGCTGCTGCGTCCACGCTTGACGATGTCAAAGCGCGCGGCAAGCTGAACTGCGGCGTTACCACCGGTCTGGCTGGCTTTGCGGCCCCCAACGCCAATGGTGAATGGGAAGGCTTTGACGTGGCGGTATGCCGCGCCGTTGCCGCTGCTGTACTGGGCGACCCCGCAGCTGTCGAATTCATCCCCACAACCGGTAAAACACGCTTCACCGCGCTGGCATCGGGCGAGATCGATTTTCTTGCACGTAACACCACATGGACCTTCAGCCGCGATGTCGACCTCAAGTTCGACTTCATCGGCGTGAACTACTATGACGGTCAGGGTTTCATGGTTCCGAAAGAGCTTGGCGTTTCCTCTGCCAAGGATCTGGATGGCGCGACTGTCTGCATCCAAACCGGCACCACGACCGAGCTGAACCTCGCGGACTTCTTCCGCAACAACAACATCAGCTACGAGCCCGTGCCTGTTGAAACAAACGCCGAAGGCCAACAGCAGTATCTGGCCGGTGCGTGCGACACCTATACTACCGACGCCTCCGGTCTGGCCGCGACACGTGCGACCTTTGAAAACCCAGGTGAGCACATCATCCTGCCCGAAATCATCTCTAAAGAGCCTCTGGGCCCGCTTGTTCGCCATGGCGACAACGACTGGGGCGATGTAACGCGCTGGGTTCTCTATGCTCTGATCGCAGCTGAAGAGCTGGGTGTCACATCGGCAAACGTCGAAGAGATGACAACAAACACCACAAACCCAGAAGTTGCCCGTCTGCTTGGCACCGAAGGTACTTTGGGTGAAATGCTGGGTCTGGAAGCTGACTGGGCGAAGAAAGCCATCGCGTCGCAAGGTAACTACGGCGAAATCTTTGCCAAGAACATCGGCGAAGAAACACCAATCGGTCTGGCCCGTGGCCTGAACGCTCAGTGGACAGACGGCGGCCTGATGTACGCGCCTCCTTTCCGCTAAACACATCCGTCGAGGGGCGCGGAGCAATTCCGCGCCCTTTGCGCCTATACGACGCAAAAATAAAACCCGGCCCGCGACACCGAATGGTGCGTGAAAAACAGGTCCGGCACACAGGGAAAATCTGATGACGACAATGTCCGACCCTCAACAGGGCTCGTTCCGGCTGTCGATGTTGCTTAACGACACCCGCTATAGATCCTACACTTTCCAGTTTATCGCGCTGATACTGCTTATCGCATTGATGTCGTTTCTGGGCATTAACCTGGTACGAAATCTGGCAGAGGCCGGATTGAACATCTCCTACGGGTTTTTGAACGTGCCAGCCGGCTACGATATCAACCAATCCTTAATCGATTATAACAGCCAGTCATCGAACCTGCGTGCCGCAATGGTCGGTATCATCAACACGCTTCTTGTTGCGTTTCTGGCCTGTGTCACTGCGACAATTCTTGGTGTGATCGCCGGTGTGGCGCGCCTGTCCAAGAACTGGCTCGTGTCCAAACTGATGTCGGTCTACGTCGAGATTTTCCGGAATATTCCGGTGCTGATCTGGATCCTGATGATCTACACCTTGATGACGGCCGTATTGCCCGCGCCCAACAAGTTCCGCGGTGACAACGCCACGTCGAGCATGCTTTTCGACGCCTTCGCCTTCACCAACCGCGGCATCTACATTCCCGCACCGGTTTGGGGCCCGGGATCTATGATCGTGGTTGCGACCTTTGTGCTGTCGATCATCGCCGCGATTATCTATCGCCGGTATGCGGTTAGCCTTCTGTTCCGTACGGGCAAGCTGCTGCCTATGGGATGGCCCACTGTCGCGATCTTGCTGGTGCCGACGATTGTGATGTTCTTCATCATGGGCAGCCCCATCGCATTGGATTACCCCGAGCTTAAGGGCTTTAACTTCCGTGGTGGTCTGCAGATCGGCGCGCCGCTGATCGCATTGTGGTTGGCTTTGTCCGTATACACCGGTGCCTTCATCGCCGAAAACGTGCGTGCAGGTATTCAGGCGATCTCAAAAGGGCAGACCGAAGCTGCATCGTCATTGGGCTTGCGCCCGAAGCGGGTCATGAACCTTGTGGTTCTGCCGCAGGCGTTGCGTGTGATCATTCCGCCGCTGATTTCGCAATACCTCAACATCACGAAGAACTCGTCGCTCGCGATTGCCGTAGGGTATGCCGATATCACTGCGACACTGGGGGGGATCACATTGAACCAGACCGGCCGCGCAATCGAATGCGTGCTTTTGCTGATGCTGTTCTATCTCACGATCTCGCTGTCGATCTCTGCGATCATGAACGTTTACAACAACTCTGTCAGCTTGAAGGAGCGGTAAGATGTCAGATACACACGCCGCCTCCGTCCCTTATGTGCGGGACACCATGTTGCCACAGCACGCGCCCCCGCCAACCGCGCAGGGGCCTGTAAAATGGGTCCGCGAAAGCCTGTTTTCGTCGATCCCTTATACCATTCTCACGCTCGCAGCGCTGTACGTTATCTATCTGATCCTTTCCGGCTTCCTTCCTTGGTTGCTGGGCGGGGTTTGGACGACATCCAACATTCGCGAGTGTCGCGAAGTATTGGACGGCGTCCAAGCTGGCTGTTTCTCGGTGCTGACAGAACGCTGGAACCAACTGTTGTTTGGTATCGCCTATCCACAGGACGGCTACTGGCGCCCGACATTGGCATTCGTACTACTGTTCGTCGCCGTGTCACCGGTGCTGTTTAGCAATCTGCCACGTGGGCTCATCCTTTTTACCGTCATCTATCCTTTCATCGCCTTTTGGCTGATCTGGGGCGGTTCCCTTTTGGTGCCATTGTCGGCGTTGCTGGCCGTAGTGGTCGGCTATGTGGTCTACAGCAGAATCGTTAAGACAAGCTTTGCAGGCGGACTTTTTGCGGGTCTCATCGCAGGCGTCGTGACGTGGTTTGTCCTTGGCTTCATTACGCCAAGCCTATCCGGCGTACTCGCGCTGGAACCGGTCGCCTCGCGGAACATGGGGGGCTTTATGCTCAACATGATCTTGGGCGTGATCTGTGTGTCTTTGTCCTTGCCGATGGGCATTCTGCTTGCGCTGGGTCGTCAATCGAGCTTGCCGATCATCAAACTGATCTGCGTTGTTTTCATTGAGTTTATCCGAGGGGTGCCTCTGATTACGTTGCTTTTTGTTGCCAACGTGGTCCTGGCTTATTTCCTGCCACCGGGCACAAACTTCGACCTGATCCTGCGTGTTATCATCATGATCACCATGTTCGCGTCGGCCTATATCGCCGAGGTGATCCGGGGCGGGTTGGCAGCCTTGCCACGTGGTCAATACGAGGCTGCAGACAGCTTGGGCCTTGATTATGCGCAGGCCATGCGCCTGATTATTTTGCCCCAAGCCTTGAAAATCTCGATCCCAGGGATCGTTAACGTGGCCGTCGGGTTGTTCAAGGATACTACGCTGGTGTCGATTATTTCGATGTTCGACCTGGTTGGGATGATCCGCGGGCCGATCCTAGCGTCGACTGACTGGAACGGCGTCTACTGGGAACTTTGGGGCTTTGCCGCCTTGCTCTTCTTCGTCGTCTGCTACGGCATCTCGCAATATTCACAATGGCTGGAACGTCAACTCCAGACCGACCACCATTAAGGAAAGGCTGTAATTATGGCTGAACAAGCACAAGCGCTGAAAGTCTCGAACGAGGTCGCGATCAGCATCGAGAACATGAACAAGTGGTACGGTACGTTTCACGTGTTGCGGGATATTGATCTGACCGTGTACCGTGGTGAACGTATCGTTATTGCCGGACCGTCGGGCTCGGGGAAGTCAACTCTGATCCGCTGTATCAATGCCTTGGAAGAGCATCAGAAAGGCCGGATCGAAGTCGACGGTACAGTGCTGTCTTCGGACGTTAAGAACATCGACAAGATCCGCTCCGAAGTCGGGATGTGTTTCCAGCACTTCAACCTTTTCCCACACTTGACGATCCTCGAAAACTGCACGCTTGCTCCGATCTGGGTGCGAAAAACACCTAAGAAGGAAGCCGAAGAAATCGCGATGCATTTCCTTGAGAAGGTTAAGATCCCGGATCAGGCGGACAAGTACCCAGGTCAGCTTTCTGGTGGTCAGCAGCAACGCGTGGCGATCGCGCGCAGCCTGTGTATGCGTCCGCGTATCATGTTGTTTGACGAACCAACCTCAGCCTTGGATCCGGAGATGATCAAAGAGGTCCTGGACACGATGGTCGAACTGGCTGAGGAAGGCATGACGATGCTCTGCGTAACGCACGAGATGGGCTTTGCCCGTCAGGTGGCCAACCGCGTCATCTTTATGGATGAAGGCCAGATCGTCGAACAGAACGAACCTGAAGAGTTCTTTAACAACCCCCAAAGCCCGAGGACCAAGCTCTTCCTCAGCCAAATTTTGGGCCACTAAGTTTCAAGGGCGGGGATTTCCCCGCCCTTTTCTATTGGGCAAGCATCCGTGGCGTCACGTACGCCTGTACGTCGCCGTTGTGCCAGTGCACGCCCCTCCAGTCGTCCACAGCGAATGACATCACCATTGTCGCACCCGGTGGGGTTCCGGCTGCAAGATGAGCTATGGCACCCACACGGGGCAGGAGGTGCGCCATCTCCGCCACGCCGGGGTTGTGCGCCAGAAGTAATACTGTGGACCCTTCAGCGCCCTGTATGGCCGCCATCAGTCGTTCTGTATCTGCTAGATAAAGGCGGTCTGTGAAGATTCGTTTAACAGCGGAGGGAATTTCCAAAAGTTCGAGCGTTTCCGACGTTCGCCGAGATGCAGAGCATAGCACAAGATCTGGTCTGTAGTCTTCTGCGTCGAGCCATCGCCCGATTGCATGTGCGTCTTGCCGACCTTTGTCATCCAAAGGCCGGTCAAAGTCCGTCGCGATCCCCGCCGGCCAACCTGCTTTTGCATGGCGCATCAGAATAAGGCGTCTCATCAACGTTTCCTAAATGTATCGGCCGCATAAACAAGAAGCTCAAACAGCCGGAAACAGGGGGGGGCATTATGCAGTAATTTATATAGTCGTTGTTACTGGCCGCGGATAATGCTCCCTGCACCATGTTCGGTGAAAAGCTCCAACAAGCAGGCATTAGGGGCTCTCCCGTCCAAAATCACCGCTGCGCGCACGCCACCGTCGATCGCATCAAGCGCAGTTTGTGTTTTGGGTATCATACCACCGGCAATCGTTCCGTCTGCCACCATCTCGCGTATCTGGCTCGCTGTTAGCTCCGTCAGCACGTCGCCTTCGGCATTCTTCACGCCCGCAACGTCGGTAAGCAGCAGCAAGCGGTCTGCCTTCAGCGCAGCTGCAATCGCGCCCGCCGCAGTATCCCCGTTGATGTTAAATGTTTCGCCGTTGCGGCCCATCCCAAGGGGCGCAATCACCGGGATAATCCCTTTGTCGGCTAGATCGCGTAGCAAACGGGGGTTTACTTCAGTCGGTGCGCCAACCAACCCCAGCTCTGGGTCCTCTTGGTCACAGATAATAAGGCCGCTGTCCTTGCCAGACACACCGACGCAACGCCCACCCTGTGCCGTGATCGCTTGCACAATGCGGGCGTTCACAAGGCCCGACAGAACCATTTCAACGATTTCCATCGTGGCAGCGTCGGTCACCCGTTTGCCGTTTACGAATTCGGACTTGATGTTCAGCCGGCCGAGCATGTCGTTGATCATCGGGCCGCCGCCGTGAATGATGACGGGGTTCACGCCGACCTGGCGCATAAGTGCTACGTCGCGCGCGAACTCTTCCATCGCATCGTCGCTGCCCATGGCGTGACCGCCCAGCTTTATAACAACGGTCGCGTCAGCGTAACGCTGCAAGTAGGGGAGCGCTTGGCTCAGGGTGCGTGCGGTGGCGATCCAGTCGCGATTCATGTCTTGTTTTCTCATTCTCTGCCTCGGTAAACGCCGAAGTGCTCGTCACTCCAACGTCGCGATAATGGCACGGAGCGTAGGGATGCCCCAGCCCTTTTCAGAAGATGTAACCACGATTTCGGGATAGGCGGCTGGGTGCTTGGCAAGCGCACCGCGGACCTGATTCAGAACCTTCTGACGCTCTACTTCTTTAACCTTGTCGGCTTTCGTGAGGACACATTGAAAAGTCACGGCTGAGCTGTCCAACAAGGACATGATTTCGTCATCGACCTTCTTTACACCATGCCGCGCGTCGATCAGCACAAACGCACGGCGGAGCGTTTGCCGACCTGAAAGGTAATGTTTCAGCAACCGTTGCCATTTTTCGACGACGGGTAGAGGGGCGTTTGCATAGCCATACCCAGGCAAGTCGACGAGGTAGTGATCGTCGGCCGCGGTAAAGTAGTTGATCTCTTGAGTGCGCCCCGGCGTGTTGGACGCTCTCGCCAGCGCTTTTGTGCCCGTTAGGGCATTGATCAAAGTCGATTTACCAACATTTGATCGCCCTGCAAAACACACCTCCATCCGGTCGGCGGGTGGCAGGCCGTCCATCGCGACAACGCCTTTCACAAACAGCGTTTCGCCTGCAAATAGCATGCGGCCCTTTTCGGCTGCATAGGCATCAGGCTCTTCGGCGATGCTAAATTGGACTTGCATGAGTTAAAGTACCTTTACCTGGTCGCTAATTGCGACGGAGCCCGTGTGAATGACCTCAGCGTATACGCGGAAATCTTGGTGACCCCAAGTGCTCAATACGCGCAACATGCCGATGTCGCGCTCGCCGTTGAGTGGATTCGCGGTGGTAGCTTGGCACCGCTTGATGGATTCCCGTACGCTTAGGACAGTTTCGCCAGCTGACACGTCGTTCCCGACCTAATCAAGCTCGCTTCATGGTGTTGCGGTATCAAACCAATGGTGCTTTTGACCCGGTGCTCAAATTTGCACAATGCGACCATTCGTTCCCATCTAGACGCGCCGCTCCATGCGCCACCGCCCAGGTCTGGTTCCAGGGCATCGACTGCCCCGTGGAGGGCGCTATATGATCCAGCTCTTCGCGACCATGGCTTTTGAGCGGGTGGCGATAGAGCTGGGTCACCGTTGTCATTATTTCGGATCACCCTTCCGTCCGAATTTCATGCTGCCTTTAATATTTCCTAGGATATCAGGCTTATAGCCCTGGCTGCGCATGATCAGGTACTGCTGCGTAAAGGTAATCGTGTTGTTTGCGATCCAGTAGACAACGAGGCCGGATGCGAAACCGCCAAGCATGAACATGAAGACCCATGGCATCCATGCAAAGATCATCTGCTGCGTGGGATCCGTAGGGGCCGGGTTCAGTTTTTGCTGCAGGAACATCGAAATACCCAGCAGCAGCGGTAGGATCCCGATAAAGACCAGGGCCAGAACGGTCCCTGCTTCGGGCGCAGCCCATGGCAGCAGACCATAGAAGTTGAAGATGGATGTCGGGTCTGGGGCGCTCAAATCCTGAAACGGGCCGAAGAAGGGCGCGTGGCGCAGTTCCAACGTGACGAAGATCACTTTGTAGAGGGAAAAGAAAATCGGGATCTGCATCAAAATCGGCAGACAGCCGGCGGCTGGGTTCACTTTCTCGCGTTTATATAGCTCCATCATGCCCTGTTGAAGCTTTTGACGGTCGTCGCCTGCATCCTTTTTCAGCTTCTCCATCTGTGGCTGAAGCTCTTTCATCTTCGCCATCGAAACGTAGGATTTATACGCAAGTGGGAAGAGCAGAGCTTTGATCAGCAACGTCAGGCCGATGATCGCGACACCCATGTTGCCGATCAGCAGGTTTAGATGGTGAAGTACCCAAAAGATCGGTTTGGTCAGGAAAAAGAACCAGCCCCAATCGATGGAGTCGATAAACTTATACACGCCTTGCGCCTCATAGTCGCGCAGAATTTCCCACTCTTTGGCACCGGCGAACAACTGTGTGGTGACCGTTGCTGTCTGCCCGCTTGCGACAGTTTGCGTCGGCATCACGGATTCGGTTTGAAAAATCTCGGTGCGTGGCAGGTACTTGACTGACAAGCGCGTTGGCTGTGCCGGATCCGGGATCAGGTTGGTCATGAAATAATGCCCGGTGAAGCCGATCCAGCCGTTGGTTACACCGTCAATACGTTTGGATGGCACGCCGTTCACGACATCCAGCTCGGGAATGTCATCCCAAGCGGTCTCAAGCAGTTCACCATTGTTCATGGCGACAAGACCCTCGTGAAGAATGAAGAAATTCTGCGCGTCGCTTGGAATACCGTGGCGTGCAATTAGCCCGTAAGGTGCAAGCGAAACTGAGTTTTCGGAAGTGTTCTCAACCTTCTGTTCGATCTTGAACATATAGTTTTCGTCGATTGAGATGGTGCGTGAGAAAAGCTGACCGGCGTTGTTGTCCCAAGTGAGCGTGACCGGGGTTTCGACTGACAGCGTTTCACCTTGGCTAAGTGTCCAAAGGGTGTTTGGTCCTGGAACCTGTTCAGGGGCAATCCCCGCGCCTGGAGCCCAGCCGTAAAGCGCATAGTAGGCGTCGGGTGTGCCTGCAGGTGATAGCAAGCTTACGATAGGAGCATCTTCTTCGATAGTTGTGTTGTAATCCTTCAAATGAAGGTCATCGACCCGCCCCCCTAGCAGTGAGATTGAGCCGGAAATGCGAGCCGTTTCAACGGGAATACGCGGTGCTTCTTCGAGAGCTGCCGTTGCGTCGTCCGACGCGTCGGTCACATTGTCCGCCGCGCCTGCACTTGAAGGGACAACAGCCTCTGTCGAGGTTGCGTCCGTCACTTGCTGTGTGGCAGCCGGGTCGGTGATGGTTTCGGTTTCCGGAGGCGGAAACAACACGAACCACCCTAGGATGACTATGAAACTTAGAACCGTCGCGAAAATGAGATTCTTGTTTTGATCGTCCATGTGACCGTCACCTGATGCCTGTAATATCAGCGTGGGTTCAACAGAGTAAGGCACCAAAGGTCAAGTAGATTCGCCTTTTCCCCTTTGGTGCACACTGATCTGCCGAAGCCAAACATCATCGAATGCCACCTACCACACTGGGCAGACGTGTCAGTTTTTGGCTATGTGTATGCACCCAAGTGGTCGCTTCGTGTATCTGCATGGGCGGCGCGATGCCGTCGCCTTGAACATGGTCGCAGCCCAGTTGAGACAATAAGCTATGCTCTCCGGCGGTTCGTATATCACAGGCCAGGGTTTCGACGCCTAAATCATGAGCCATCGCAACTATCGCTGACAGGATGCGGCGACGGTTGGGGTGTTTATCAACGTCATTGGTGAGAGACGGGTCGATAATAGCTAGGTCAACGCCGCATTTCTGAATGGTCTCAACGCAGTGCGGACCGCTGCCAAAACCGTAAAGCGCGATACCGCATCCTAGCGTAAGAAGGTCACGGGATGTGGAAATCAGTGGGTGAGAAGGCGTATGCTGGCAAAGGTGTTGCGGTAGGGCTAGTCGCAAAGTCGCGGGTTTGACGTCAAGACGATCAAGTTCCCATTCCAGTTTTGCCGCCAGCTGCACGTCATCCACTTGCTCGGTAGAAAGGCTGCATGTGATGATAAGAGGAAAGTGAGACGTTCGTTGCAGGGTTTTGGCCCTGTGCAGCGCGTGAGTCAGATTGCTGAAGTGACTGAAAGGAGTTTCATCCTCTGCAATTTCCGAGGCGTTGAGCGGCGCGGCCATATCGGTGTTCATGCTGGTGTGGCAGGTCGGAACTGCAGAGAATCCGGTGATCATGCCGGAATGGGTGGATATCTGAGGCTGAAATAGAGTTCGAGCGTGCTGCATCGGTTCCCGAGGTGTAGGATCGGTGCCGCCGCTTGGTCGGGGAGTGGCCGTCCTATCCAGGGGGCGCGTTCGCATTGGTTCTGATGGTGTATTTCGCCACCTATCTGAAGCCAAATACACCAAAGGGGGGGCGATAAAGCCGATGATAATCAACCCCTGCCAGCCGAACCAAAATACGGACAGCGCAAACCCAAGCAAGAGCACGAGACCAGCGGGTAGATGGCGGCGGGTTGTGCTGCGCTTGGAAAGATCGGGTTTAAGATCGTGTTGCAAATGAAGCCTCGGCCGACAGTGTTACCGCCATACCGATAGCCCTTGCCTCTGACCAAAAGATTAATGTTCTGCCTTTGATCTACAGAATTTGAATAAAACTCTCAGCTTTTCGAGGGTTTACTTGTCGCGAGTGAGGCCCGCAAAATCAAACAGGTTCGGATCCAACAGATGCGAAGGGCGTGCGTTCATCAGCGCGCGGAACATCACCTGACGGCGTCCGGGGCTATTCGCCTCCCAGCCGTCTAGAATCGATTTTACCTGCTGGCGTTGCAGACCGTCTTGCGAGCCGCACAAATCACACGGAATGATTGGATAATTCATGGCAGTAGAGAATTTTTCGCAATCGACCTCCGCAACATGGGCGAGGGGGCGGTATAGGAACAGATCGCCTTCTTCGTTCACGAGTTTTGGCGGCATGGTTGCCAAGCGCCCGCCATGAAACAGGTTCATGAAAAACGTCTCTAGGATATCATCACGGTGGTGGCCTAGGACAACAGCGGTACATCCTTCTTCGCGCGCGATGCGATAGAGGTGCCCCCGACGAAGCCTACTGCACAGCGCACAGAATGTGCGACCCGCGGGTATTTTATCCATGACGATGGAATAGGTATCTTGGTATTCGATGCGGTGTTTGACACCCATCTTTTCAAGAAACGCGGGCAAGACCGTGGCGGGGAAATTGGGCTGGCCTTGATCGAGGTTGCAGGCGACCAGTTCGACGGGCAGAAGACCGCGCCATTGGAGCTCGTGCAAGATGGCCAGCAGGGTGTAGCTATCTTTGCCCCCGGACATGCAAACCAGCCATTTGCCGCCGGGTTCGATCATCCCGTATTGCTCAATCGCCTCGCGCGTTTGTCGCACAAGACGTTTGCGCAGTTTGCGAAACTCGGTGCTTTGGGGGGCACCGTTGAAGAGCGGGTGAATTTCTTCGGGATGATCAAGCATGGGCTTGGCTTAGTGCAACTGAGTTTGCCGATCAAGCGCCAGTGCATGTGTATGGCGGCGATTGGTGATGTAGGGAACGGAGAGAAGCAGAAGGGCTAGTCAGGTACGTTGTCGATGCCGCTATCGCCCCAAGGGTGGCAGCGAGCGATGCGCCGCAGGGTGAGCCAGCCGCCCTGGATGCCGCCATGTTTAGCAAGTGCTTCCAGCGCATATGCGCTGCATGTCGGGTGGTATCGGCAGTTGTGGCCAACCCAGGGGCTGAAGACGAGGCGATACCCTTTCACAGGCAGTGCCAAAACGCGCGCCAAAGGGGTCACTTTTTTGAACCAGAGCGTTGCTTGCCGTGCAGGATCCCCAAGGCTTTAGTGAAATCCGACTGCAATTTGTCAAAGGGGAGGGATGCCGTGGCATCGCTGCGACCTACGAGGACATAATCCATACCGTCGCGTCCCTCGTGAGGGAGCGTCAGGCGTACGACTTCGCGTAGACGTCGTTTGGCCCGATTGCGCGCGACAGCGTTGCCCACTTTTTTAGAGCAGGTGAACCCAACCCGTATGCCATCGGCTTCGCCCGCTGCGCGTTTACGCATCTGCAGGATGAAACCGGGCATGGCGACCCGAGGGGCACGGGATGCCCGTTGAAAGTCGGGACGATTTTTGAGCGTTTGCACACGTAAAGAAACCGCCGGAAGCGTTTCCTCTGGTGTGGCGATGCTGCCATCCATAGGTGCCTCCGACGGTGTCATATCTTTTTGAAACCGAGGTCGCGTATTACGCGCTCAGTTCCTTCCGGCCTTGTGCACGGCGCGCGTTGATGATCTTGCGACCCGCTTTGGTTGCCATGCGTGCGCGGAAACCGTGGCGCCGTTTGCGCACAAGGTTTGAAGGTTGATAGGTGCGTTTCATCGCTCCGACTCCACTTTATACTTTAGCACGCGACCAGATTCGGCGCGTCACTGTCATTTCAAGCCCTGCTCCTAAAGCTGCAGCACGGGCAAGTCAAACCCTTGGTGCCGTTATTTCGGCCTTTGCAACAAATTAAGCCAGCTTATCTGCGCAATGTTACAGTTTTCTTGGGAATTGCCGTGACATCGTCATAAAAGCCGCCTTCACATCAACCACACGTGAGCACCCTATCTGACTGGCGATATTTGACCCATCTAATAAGGAGCAACTTATACCCTTTTGAAAGTGACCCGACAATATGTCCGCACAAGCCTCTGAAAAGCCTTCATGGTTTCGCTACTTGCCCTTTGTGGCCATCTTGGCGGTCGCGGTGATCGGCTATTTCGCCCTGCGAGATTACCTTACCTTCGAGACGCTGCGCGACAACCGCGAGGCGCTGATCGCTTTTCGTGACCAGCACTACGCGCTGACGATCCTCGTTTTTCTGGGCATTTATATCATGATTGTGGGGTTTTCCCTTCCAGGGGCGAGCGTGGCAACAATCACTGGCGGTTTTCTATTCGGGACAGTGTTCGGCGTTCTGGCAAATGTCACCGGCGCGACACTGGGGGCGGTCGTGATCTTTCTTGCCGCGCGTATGGGTCTCGGAGAGACATTGAAGGCGCGCATGGACGCGTCGGAAGGGCTTGTGCGGAAGGTCAAAGCGGGCATTGACGAAAACCAGTGGTCGATGCTTTTCTTCATACGATTGGTGCCCGTGGTGCCCTTCTTTGTGGCGAACCTTATTCCTGCCTTTCTGGGTGTGCCTCTCTATCGTTTTTTGATCTCTACCTTTCTAGGGATCATTCCCGGGTCGCTTGTGTTCACCTCAATCGGTGCTGGGCTGGGTTCCGTTTTTGCACGGGGTGAAACGCCAGACTTCGGCATTATATTCGAACCTCACATCCTGCTTCCCATTCTGGGGCTTTGCGCTTTGTCGGTGCTGCCCGTCGTGTTGAAAGCTGTCACCGGCAAAAAGGAACTTTTGAAATGAACCGCATCAAAACTGACCTGTTGATCATTGGCGCAGGCTCCGGCGGGTTGTCCGTCGCGGCGGGGGCGTCACAAATGGGGGCGGATGTTGTGCTGCTTGAAGGGCACAAGATGGGCGGCGACTGCCTGAACTTTGGCTGCGTGCCGTCGAAGGCGCTGATTGCTACGGGCAAGGCGGCCTATGGGCAGCGGCACAGCGCGGAATATGGCGTGGCCAATGCGGCGGGCGAGGTGGATTACGCGGCTGCAAAAGATCATGTGGCGGACGTGATTGCGCAGATCGCGCCGGTCGATAGTCAGGAACGCTTCGAAGGCTTCGGGGTCAACGTGATCCGGGAGTACGGGCGCTTCATCTCCGAAGACGAAGTGCAGGCCGGAGATTCGGTGATCAAGGCGCGGCGCATCGTCATCGCGACGGGATCATCGCCGCTGGTGCCCCCGATTACAGGTCTGGATACAACGCCGTACGAGACGAACGAGACCTTGTTCAATCTGCGCGAAAAGCCCGAGCATCTGCTGATCATCGGTGGCGGGCCGATCGGGATGGAAATGGCGCAGGCCCACATACGCATGGGGTGCAAGGTTACCGTGATCGAGGGAGATAAAGCGCTTTCAAAGGACGACCCCGAACTTGCCGCCATTGTTTTGCAAACGCTCAAGGACGAAGGCATCGAGATTGCAGAAGCTGCGCAAGCCGCTGAAATCCGTGGGGATGTCGGCGCGATAGAGGTGGAAGCAAAAGACGGGCGCGTGTTCAAAGGCTCGCATCTTCTGGTGGCCGTCGGCCGCAAGGCAAACACGGATCGTCTGGACCTGGAAAAGGCGGGGATCGAACCGATCAAGAGCGGGATCAAGGTTGACGATTCCCTGCGCACCACCAACCGCAAGGTCTATGCCATCGGCGACGTTGCAGGCGGGATGCAATTTACCCATGTTGCGGGCTATCACGGCGGCGTCGTGATCCGGTCGCTGATGTTCGCGCTGCCTGCCAAGGCGAAGACGGCGCATATCCCTTGGGCCACCTACACCGACCCAGAACTGTCGCAAGTCGGCCTGACCGAGGCGCAAGCCAAAGAGAAACACGGTGACAAGCTGGAGGTCGTGCGCTTTCACTATAACCACAATGATCGCGCCATCGCGGAGCGTAAAACCAAAGGTTTGATCAAGGTTATGGTGGTCAAGGGGCGCCCCGTGGGCGCAAGCATCGTCGGTTACCAAGCAGGAGAGTTGATCAACCTGTGGGCTTTGGCGCTGGCAAATAACATGAAAATGAGCCAGATTGCGTCTATGGTTGCACCTTACCCTACCATCGGCGAAATCAACAAACGTGCGGCGGGGGCGTATTTCAGCCCGCGTCTGTTCGAAAGCGATTTGGTCAAGACTGTCGTTCGACTGGTGCAGCGGTTCATCCCATAAAGCGCGCGCCTATGCTCAAATCCCTCTCTGGCAGGCTTCTTATTCTGACCACCATCTTTGTGATGCTGGCAGAAGTGTTGATCTTTGTGCCCTCTATCGCACGGTTTCGCGAAGAATACATGATGAACCGGCTAGAGAGGGCGCAGATTGCGTCGCTGACCCTGCTCGCAAGCGATATGATCGACCCCGAGCTTGAGGCAGAGCTGTTGCGCACTGCGCAGGTGTTTAATGTGGTGCTGCGGCGCGACCGTATACGACAGTTGGCACTGTCCTCCCCGATGTCGCAGACGATCAAAGAGACATACGATCTGCGCGATGCCTCCGCATGGGTGTTGATTCGCGATGCGTTTCATCAGCTGGCCGAAACAGAGCCGGGGGTGATCCGCGTGATCGGTGCCCCGGTGCAGGATGCGGGCTTGCTGATCGAAATCACGATGGAGGCGGGCTCCTTACGGACCGCCATGATCGACTATGGTATTCGCATTCTGGTGCTTTCTGCCGCCATCTCGATGATCACGGCGTTTTTGCTGTTTCTGACCATGCGGGCGTTTTTGCTGAAACCGATCAAGGGTGTGGTCGGGCATATGCAGAACTACGCTCTTGCCCCCGAGGATGCGCGACGAATCATTTCACCTTCTGCTGGTGTGACAGAGGTGCGCGAGGCCGAAGAAGCTTTGATGAAGCTTGAAACCGAACTGACCCAAGCCCTGCGCCAGAAAGAACGTCTGGCGCAACTGGGGCAGGCGGTGAGCAAGATCAGCCACGATCTGCGTAACATACTGACATCGGCACAACTGTTTACCGACCGGATCGAAATGTCCGAGGATCCGACGGTCAAACGCATGGCCCCCAAGCTGGTCAGCTCAATCACCCGCGCCGTGCACCTGTGCGAATCCACGCTGGCCTTTGGCCGCGCAGAAGAGCCAAGTCCGACGCTGACGGTCACGCCACTGTTGCGCATCGTCGATGACGTCGTTGATAGCGAGCGGCTGGCGATCAACGGGGCGGATCTGACGTTCACCTGCGACGTGCCGCAAGATTTGCACGTGCGCGCCGATCCGGAGCATTTGTTCAGGGTCTTGGCGAATCTTGTGCGCAACGCCCGACAGGCGATCATCGCCACGGGTAAATCCGGCGAAATCATCGTTGCTGCCAGTGAACAGGCCCGCGACTGGGTGATCCGCGTCAGCGACAACGGCCCCGGCCTTCCCCCCAAGGCGCGGGAGCATCTGTTTACTGCGTTCAAGGGCGGTGCGCGCAAGGGGGGCTCCGGTCTGGGCCTTGCGATCGCGGCAGAGCTGGTGCGCGGTCACGGTGGGACGCTCAAACTGTCAGAGACAAGCGCGTCGGGTACGGTTTTCATTGTGACATTGCCCAAGGGCGGCGGGTCTTTCTAATTTGTTTGAAGAAAATTCACGTTAGGCAAAAGAAGGGGTTGCAAACCCCCGCGCCCAGAACTAAACCCCGCCTTAACGGACCGATAGCTCAGCTGGATAGAGTACCTGACTACGAATCAGGGGGTCGGGGGTTCGAATCCTCCTCGGTCCGCCACTTTCAAACATCGTTAGATTTTGAACTTGGCGGCACAACCGTCCACATTATTTCATAATAAAATTGATCACCCTGCACGCATGATCGCGCGCTGGGCTGTTTGTGTTTAATCGTTTGATTTTATGGAGGTACGGCCCCTCGGGGCAAGGTAACCCGCGCGGGTGCAAGGGCGCGCGGGTTGTTGGTGTGGGTGCCTCAGGCGGCAGGCTTAGGCGATGGCCTCGTCCCAGCCGGTGTCCTGATCCGCCAGTTTGACACGGGTCGGCAGGCCGATGGTGTCGAGCAGGGCGAACAGCGGCTTTGGGTCCAGCTCTTCGACGTTCACCATCGTGCCGGTATCGTAGGAGCCATCGGCAATCAGCATCGCCATCGCCACGGGGGGCACGCCAGCGGTATAGGAAATGCCCTGGCTGCCGACCTCGTTATAGGCGTCCTTGTGGTCGGCGACGTTGTAGACAAACACCTCTACATCCTTGCCGTCCTTGGTGCCTTTCACCAGATCGCCAATGCAGGTCTTACCAGTATAGTTCGGCGCAAGGGTCGATGGGTCGGGTAGTACGGCTTTGACCACCTTCAGCGGCACGACCTCGAGCCCTTCGGCGGTCACAACGGGCTGTTCAGACAGCAGGCCAAGGTTCTGCAGCACGGTGAAGACATTGATGTAGTGATCACCAAAGCCCATCCAGAAGCGCACGTCGGCCTGCGGGTAGTTCGCGGCGAGCGAATGCACCTCGTCATGGCCGGACATATAGGCCTTTTGCTTGCCAACGACGGGCAGATCCCATTCGCGGCCGACCTCGAACATCTTGTTCTCTTGCCACGCGCCTTCCTGCCAACTGTAGACCGTGCCGGTGAATTCGCGGAAGTTGATCTCGGGGTCGAAGTTGGTCGAGAAATACTTGCCGTGATTGCCCGCGTTGATGTCGACGATGTCGATGGATTTCACGTCGTCCATGAATTCGTCCACGGCGAAACGGGCGAAGGCGTTAACCATACCGGGATCGAAGCCTGCCCCCAGAATGGCGGTGGTGTTGGCCTTGGCGCAATCCTCGCGGCGTTTCCATTCGTAGTTGCCGTACCACGGGGGTGTTTCGCAGATTTTGGTCGGGTCTTCGTGAATGGCCGTGTCGATATAGGCGACGCCGGTGCGAATGCAGGCTTCGAGCACGGTCATGTTCACGAAGGGCGAGCCGACATTGATCACGATCTGCACGCCAAGCTCGTTGATCAGCGCCTCTACCGCGTCGCTGTCCATCCCTTCGACCGCATGGGCCTTGAATACGCCGTCCTGTTTCATCGCGCCTTTGGCATGCACGCTTTCAATGATCGCTTCGCATTTTGACACGGTGCGGCTGGCGATATGCAGATCGCCCAACACGTCATTATTTTGCGCGCATTTATGCGCCACGACCTGAGCCACGCCACCGGCGCCGATGATAAGAACGTTACGTTTCATGTATTCAGTACACCTCTTGTAAGGGAAGGGTTAGGAGAGGGCGGATTTGAAATCCTCGTAGTCGAATGACCGGACCGATGTGATCGTTCCATCAAGTTCACGAATGGCGATTCCGGGCATCTTGACGCCGTTGAACCAGTTCTTCTTGACCATAGTATAGCCCGCCGCGTCCTGAAACGAAATGCGGTCACCGGGTTTAAGCGGGGCGTCGAACTTGAACTCGCCAAAGATGTCGCCCGCAAGGCAGGATTTGCCGCAGATCATCCAGTCGTGGTCGCCGGTGTTCGGGGCCACTTTGGCGGGCTCGCGGTAGATCAGCAGATCAAGCATATGCGCCTCGATCGAGCTGTCGACGATGGCAAGGTTCTTGCCGTTGTGCAGCGTGTCGAGCACGGTCGTCTCTAGCGTGGCAGCACCGGTAATCGCGGCTTCGCCCGGTTCGAGGTAGACCTGCACGCCATAGGTATCCGACAGGGTTTTCAACCGCGCGGCCAGACGGTCCAGCGGGTAGCCTTCGCCGGTAAAATGGATGCCGCCACCAAGGCTGATCCAGTCCATCCGGTGGATCGTGTCGCCAAAACGGTCCTCGATCAGCGTCAGCATGTCAGCGAAACGGTCAAAATCGTCATTCTCGCAGTTGTTGTGGAACATCAGCCCGGTGATGCGGTCGGCCACGGCGGCGATCTGCGCCGGATCATGTTCCCCCAAACGGCTGAAGGGGCGGGCGGGGTCGGCCAGATCGAATTCCGATGTCGACACACCGGGGTTCACCCGCAGCCCGCGCGTATGCCCTGCCGATGCCACATCGAAACGGTCCAGCTGGCCGATGGAATTGAAGATGATCTTGTCGCTATTGGCCAGCACCTCGGCGATCTCGTCATCGTCATAGGCCACTGAATAGGCGTGGGTTTCGCCGCCGAATTTCTCGTACCCCAGTTTGACCTCATAGAGCGAGGAGGACGTGGACCCATCCATATACTGCGCCATGAAGTCAAAGACCGACCATGTGGCAAAGCATTTCAACGCCAGCAAGGATTTCGCGCCGGATGCCTCGCGCAGCCAGGCGATCTTTTCCATGTTGGCCTGAAGGCGGGATTTGTCGATCAGATAATACGGGGTCTTCATGGCAGATCCTTTACAAAACGACGCAGACGCGGTGCGCGTTCCGATTAGGGGATGTTGCCGTTCAACGCAAACTCTGATGTGCCACGAATGGAGGACGCAGTGGCGGCGTGCGGGGATGCGGCTGGTGCTTAGTTGCTGCGAAAAATGCGCGACTCGCCGATCATCTGTTCCAGCGCCGCGATCCTTTCGGCACTTTGGTCGGAGCTGCGCGATTGCACGTCGGCGACCAGCGCTTCGATCAGAAAGTTAATCGCCAGCGTTGAGTCCCAGCTCGACGGCACCTCGACCATGGCGCGGAAACAGTGGCGGGCGTGTTTTTCTATAGGCGACCCCCAGGCATCGGTGAACAGCACGATGGTCGCGCCTTGCTTGACCGCAAGATCGGCGAGCTTTTCCAGCTCTTTTTCATAGCGGCGGATGTCAAAGACGATCAGCACCGAACCCGCGTCCATATCCAGCAAGGATTGCGGCCATGCACTGGGGGAGGAATCGAGCAGGGTGACCTGCGGCCGGATGATCTGCAGGTGGTTGAAAAAGTAATGCGCGTTAGACCGCGTGATCCGCCCACCCAGCAGATAGAGCCTGTGCGACGGATCGGACAGCAGCGCCGCAACCTCGTCGAATTCAGCCAGATCAAGCCGTTCAAGCGTGCGGTTCACATTGCCCGATACCGCCTGAATAAAGCGCGATACCACGTGGTCGCTGCTGTCACCGGGGGTGTCGAGCTTGGCCAGCGGCTTTTTCATCCGTGCGCCGATTTCGTCGCGGATGGCGTCCTGCATATCCGAGAAACCGTCGAACCCCAGCTTGCGCGCCAGCCGGATGATGGTGGGCGATGACACCTCGGCCAGCTCGGCCAGCCGTGTGATGGATTGCAGCCCCGTGAGCAACTGGTCGTCCAGCAGAACAGCCGACAGTTTACGCTCTGCCGCCGTGAGCTCGGTCTGCTTTTCTTTCAGCAGATCGCGGACCAGTGCTTTTTTGTGCAACTCATGTTCCTTTCGGTACAGCGCAGATCAGTGTGAAGCAAAGATTACAGAAAAAATCTTGACAGGCTAGAAAATTCTGTAGTGATTGTGAGGCAACAAGACGATAGGGGCACCGTGACCAATACCGACTGGAATGCCGTAAACATCGTGAACCCGCAGGGGCAGGGGGGCTGGCTGCTGGTGTGTGAACACGCCTCGCGCCGGATACCCGATGCGTTGGACGGGTTGGGGTTGTCCCCTGCGGCAAGCTGTTCGCACGCCGCGTGGGACATCGGCGCGCTGGATGTGGCGCACGCGCTGTCAGATGCTCTGGACGCGCCTTTGGTGGCCGGTGACATCTCCCGTCTGGTCTATGATTGCAACCGCCCGCTTGCGGCCCCGGACTGTATTCCAGCGCGCAGCGAGATCTATGACATCCCCGGAAATGCCGCTTTGGACGATGCCGGACGACAGCAGCGTTTTGATCAGGTGCATACGCCATTTCACGATGCGGTCGCCCGTGTTCGCGAAAGCTGGCAGCCCGCCCAAGCCGCGCCGGTGCTGGTCACGATCCACAGCTTTACGCCTGTCTATAACGGGGCGACCCGCGCGGTTGAACTCGGCTTTCTCTATCACGCGCAGCCCGCCGCCGCGCAGGCCTTGCTGGCGGTTGAACAGGCGCGGGGGCGATATGCGTCGGCGTTGAACGAACCCTATGCCGCGACGGACGGGGTGACCTATACGCTTGAAAAACATGGCGAGGCGCAGGCGCTGCCCGCCGTGATGATCGAGATTCGCAATGATCTGATCGATACACCCGAAAAAGCGCAGGACATGGCGCGGCATCTGGCCGAAAGCCTGACCCAAGCCTTTCCCATCCCCGACAGCGAGGCCGCAGAATGAACGCGATGCGCAGATATATCCGGGTGGTCGACGGCTTTAACTATGGCCTTGGCCGGATCATGATGTACGGGATTTTTGTGCTCATGGGGATCCTGCTGTGGTCGTCCTATAACAAGACATTCGCCTCGCCGCAGATCTGGACGCTGGAAATGGCGCAGTTCGTGATGGTGGGCTATTACATCCTTGGCGGGCCTTATGCTTTGCAGATGGGCGCGAACGTGCGGATGGACCTGTTCTATGCCGAATTGACCCCGCGCAAGAAGGCCTGGACGGACTGTATCACCGTCTTTTTCCTGCTGATCTATCTGGTGATCCTGCTATGGGGCGGTATCGAATCCACGATGTATTCGTTCAAATACGGGGGGGAGCGCAGCCCGACCGCGTGGCGCCCCTATATGTGGCCGGTCAAAGTGACCATGTGCATCGGCATCACCCTGATGCTGCTTCAAGCTGTCTCTGAACTGTTCAAGGACATCCTTTTCCTCAAATCGGCAGAGGAGACCCGCGATGCCCTATGAGTTGATCGCCATCCTAATGTTTTCGACCATGATGCTGATGTTGCTGACGGGGCAGCGTGTGTTCGGGGCGATCGGCTTCGTCGCGGTGATGGCCGCCCTATTTTTGTGGGGCGACCGGGGCGGCTATGACATCGGGTTTTCTGCCGCAATCAAGCTGATGCGTTGGTATCCGCTGCTGACCCTGCCGATGTTCATCTTCATGGGGTACGTGCTGTCGGAAAGTAAAATTGCCGACGATCTATATAAAATGTTTCACGTGTGGATGGGCGGTTTGCGCGGCGGGCTGGCCATCGGGACGATCGGGCTGATGGTGCTGATCTCTGCTATGAACGGCCTGTCGGTGGCGGGCATGGCGATTGGGGCCACGATTGCGCTGCCCGAGCTTTTGAAACGCAATTATGACAAGCTGATGGTGACAGGGGTCATTCAGGCGGGGTCCAGCCTCGGCATCCTTGTGCCGCCGTCGGTCGTGCTGGTGCTGTATGCCATGATCGCGCGGCAACCTGTGGGGCAATTGTGGCTGGCTGGCGCGATCCCGGGGCTGATGATGGCCACGATGTTCATCATCTATATCGCCATCCGCTGCCGCCTGAACCCCGATCTGGGCCCCGCCCTTTCCGCCGAGGAACGTGATGTGGGCTGGCCCGAAAAGCTGCGCTTGCTGCGCGCGGGCCTGCTGCCGGTTGTGATCTTTGCCGTGATGATGGTGCCCTTTGTGAACGGCTGGACCTCGCTTGTCGAAAGCTCTGCCATTGGTGCGATTGCGGCCTTTCTGGCTGCGGTGCTCAAGGGGCGGATGACGCGGGCGGTGTTCGAGACTTCGGTGCGCCAGACCCTTGCGATCACGTGCATGTTCATGTGGATCATCCTCGCCGCGCTGGCCTTTGGTGCGGTGTTCGACGGGCTTGGGGCGGTCAAGGCGATTGAAAACCTGTTTACCGAACAATGGGGCCTGAACCCTTGGGTGATCCTGATCCTGATGCAGCTGTCGTTTCTGGTCATGGGGACGTTTCTGGACGACACGGCGATGCTGGTCATCGTGGCTCCGCTTTACGTGCCGCTGGTGGGTGCGCTCGGGTTCGATCTGGTGTGGTATGGTGTGCTTTATACGATCACCTGCCAGATCGCCTATATGACGCCGCCCTTTGGCTATAACCTGTTCCTGATGCGCGCCATGGCCCCGCCAGAGATCACGATCCGCGATATCTACCGGTCGATCATACCCTTTGTCGGGGTCATGGTGCTGGCGCTCGCGGTGGTCATGATCTTCCCGCAGATCGCGCTTTGGCTGCCGGACTATGTCTATGGAAAATAAGCATTAACAACCAAGCGGTCAGAGCAACTGGCCCTTTTCATCCCAACCCCAACAAGGAGTATGAGACATGACAACAAGACGTAAGTTCCTGAAAGGTGCCGCCGTTGCCGGTCCGGCAACCCTTGCCGCACCATCGATCCTGCACGCCCAAGAGCCGATCCGCTGGCGTTTCCAGACCTATGCGGGGTCTGCACTGGGCGAAGAGGTGACGAAACCCGCCATCGACGCGATCAACGCCGCTGCCCAAGGTGAGCTGGAAATCGAGCTGTTCTATGCCGACCAGATCGTCCCCACGGGCGAGCTTTTCCAAGCACTTCAACGCGGCACCATCGACGGCGTGCACTCGGATGATGACTCCATGGCGTCGCCCACGCCTGTGCGGTCCTTCGGCGGGTATTTCCCGTTGGCGACGAAACACGCGCTCGACGTGCCGGTGCTGTTCAACCAATACGGTCTGGGAGACATCTGGCGCGAGGAATACGCCAAGGTTGGCGTGCATTGGCTGTCTGCGGCGGGGCAAGACCCGTGTAACTTCAACACCGTCAAGCCGATCAAATCGCTGGCCGATATGGACGGGCTGAAGCTGTATACCTTCCCGACGGCGGGCCGCTTCCTGTCGCAATTCGGCGTCGTGCCGGTCAACATCCCTTACGAGGACGCTGAAGTCGCGGTGCAGACGGGCGAGCTGGACGGTATGGCGTGGTCGGGCATCACCGAAGACTACACCGTCGGCTGGGCCGATGTGACCAACTACTTCTGCACCAACAACATCTCGGGCGCATGGATCGGGTCGTTCTTTGTCAACGCCGAGAAATGGGCAGAGCTGCCGGATCACCTCAAGCAGATCGTGAACTCCGCGATCGAGGCGAGCCACACCTACCGCAACCAATGGTACTGGGGCGGCGAGGCGCGCCTGCGTGCATCGGGCGAGAAGCTGGAGCTGACATCCGTACCGCAGGATGAATGGAAAGTGGTCGAGGAAGCGGCGGTGAAATTCTGGGACGAGATGGCGGAAGAAGGCGAAACCGCCGCCAAGATCGTGCAGATTTTCCGCGACTATAACAACGTCATCTCGAAAGCGGGCCCGCCCTATACTTTCGGCTGATCCGGCTTTGACATCATGACCATCGGGGCGGCGCATCTGTGCCGCCCCCTCACATCAAAAGGGACGTTTGCAGATGGGCAACCTTACTTTCGACACGCTCAAGGACCTGGCCGCCAAAGGCGAGGTGGACACGGTGCTGGTGGCACTGGTGGACATGCAGGGCCGCCTGATGGGCAAGCGTTTTCACGTCACGAATTTCATCGATCATTCCCACGCGGAGACGCATTGCTGCAACTATCTGCTGGCAACCGATCTGGTAATGTCCACGCCCGAGGGCTTTGCCTCCACCAGCTGGGAAACCGGCTATGGCGACTATGTGCTGCGGCCTGATCTCTCGACCATGCGCCATGTGCCGTGGCTGGACAAAACCGTGCTCGTGCTTGGCGACGTGCTCGATCACCACACCCACGAACCTGTCTCCCATTCGCCGCGCGCCATGCTGAAAAAGCAGATCGCCCGTCTGGATGCGCTTGGTTTTGACGCGATGATGGCAACCGAGCTTGAGTTCTTTCTGTTCGAGGGCGACTACCGCACCTTGCAGAAAGAGAAATACGCCAACCTCGTGCCCCTGAACGGCCACAACGAAGACTACTGCCTGTTCCAGACCACGAAAGAGGAAAGCTTCCTTCAGCCACTGCGCAACCATCTTGTGGGGGCGGGGATTCCGGTAGAATGCACCAAGGGCGAGGCCGAGGTCGGCCAGCAAGAGCTTAACATCCGCTATGCCGACGCGCTGGCCTGTGCCGATCACCACACGATTTCGAAACAAGCGGTGAAAGAGATCGCCTATCAGCAGGGATTCTCGGCCTCCTTCCTGCCCAAGTGGTCGGCGGATAAGGTGGGGTCGTCCAGCCACGTGCATATGTCGCTGTGGAAAGACGGCACGCCTGCATTCTATGACAAGGACGCCAAGCTGGGCATGTCGCAGATGATGCAGCATTTCATGGCCGGTCTGATCGCCTATGCCCCTGATATTACGTATTTCTTCGCGCCCTATATTAACAGCTACAAGCGCTTTGCCAAAGGCACTTTTGCGCCTACGAAAACCGTCTGGTCTGTCGATAACCGCACCGCGGGCTTCCGGCTGTGTGGCGATGGCACCAAGGGGATTCGCGTTGAATGCCGCATCGGCGGGTCTGACCTGAACCCCTATCTGGCGCAGGCTGTGCTGCTTGCGGCAGGGCTGAAGGGGATCGAAGAAAAGCTGCCCCTGCAAGAGCCGACGATGGGCGATGTCTACGAAGACGCCAACGTCACCGAAATCCCCCGCACCCTGCGTGCCGCGACCCAAACGCTGCGCAACTCTGCCATGCTGCGCGAGGCCCTTGGCGACGACGTGGTTGACCACTACACCCGCGCAGCCGAATGGGAGCAGGAGGAATACGACAAGGTCGTGACCGACTGGGAAATCAACCGCGGATTTGAGCGAGCATAAGCCATGACAAACACTTTGAAATGTATCTCACCGATTGACGGATCGGTTTACCTTGAACGCCCTGTCCTGTCGCTGGATGCGGCACGCGATGTCTGCGCCCGCGCCAAGGCAGCACAAGGCGCATGGGCCGCGCGCCCCTTGGCCGAACGTGTCCAACTGGTGCGCGATGCCATTGCCGAGGTGGGCAAAACCACCGATCGTATGGCGCAGGAACTGGCGCATCAGATGGGCCGTCCCGTGCGCTATGGCGGCGAGTTCGGCGGCTTTGCCGAGCGCGGCAACTATATGGCCGACATCGCCGAAAAGGCGCTGGCCCCGACGATTGTCGAAGACAGCGACAAGGCCACCCGCAAGATCACCCGCGAGGCGCGCGGCGTTGTGCTGGTCGTGGCCCCGTGGAACTATCCCTATATGACGGCGATCAACACGGTCGCGCCAGCGCTGATCGCGGGGAATACCGTGGTGCTGAAACACGCCACCCAAACCCTGCAAGTGGGTGAACGTCTGGCCGAAGCTTTCCACGCCGCCGGCATCCCCGATGATGTGTTCCAGAACGTCTTTCTTGATCACGACACCACCTCGGCGCTGATCGCCGAACGGCAGTTCGGTTTCGTGAACTTCACCGGCTCGGTCGGGGGCGGCAAGGCGATGGAGATTGCAGCCGCAGGCACCTTCACCCCCGTCGCGACCGAACTGGGGGGTAAAGACCCCGGCTATGTGCGCGCCGACGCGGATGTTGACGCCGCCGTTGACGGGCTGATGGATGGGGCGATGTTCAACGCGGGGCAGTGCTGCTGCGGGATCGAACGGATTTATGTGCACGAAAGCCTGTATGATGCCTTTGTCGAAAAGGCTGTGGCTTGGGTCAATGCGCTCAAGCTTGGCAACCCGCTTGAGGCGGATACCGATATCGGCCCCATGGCAAACGTCCGTTTCGCCGCCGAGGTTCGCGCCCAGATATCCGAGGCCGTCGCCGCCGGCGCGACTGCGCTGATCGATACCTTTGAGGCGGATGACGGCGGCGCGTATCTCACGCCGCAGATTCTGACCAACGTCACCCACGACATGCGGGTAATGCGCGACGAGAGCTTTGGGCCTGTCGTGGGCATCATGCCCGTCAAGGACGACGCCGAAGCGATTGCGCTGATGAACGACTGCCAGTTCGGGCTGACCGCCGCGATCTTTACCAAGGATGCCGATGCTGCCGATGCGATCGGTGCGCAGCTGGAAACCGGCACCGTGTTCATGAACCGCTGCGATTACCTTGATCCAGCCCTTTGCTGGACCGGTTGCAAGGACACAGGGCAGGGCGCGGGCCTGTCCGAGCTTGGCTATCAGGCGCTCACGCGTCCCAAATCTTACCACCTGAAAAAGGCTTGATCCTTATGGCATTGCAAAACAACTGGTCCTACCCCACCGCCATCCGATTTGGTGCGGGCCGTATTTCTGAAATCGGAGAGGCCTGCGTGGCCACGGGGATGAAAAACCCCTTGCTGGTGACGGACAAGGGCCTTGCCTCGATGGAGATCACGACGCGCACGCTGGACCTGCTGGACGGCGCAGGCTTTGGCCGTGCGATGTTCTCGGAAGTGGACGCAAACCCGACCGAGCTGAACCTCGAGGCGGGGCTGAAGGTCTACCGCGAGGGCGGGCATGACGGTGTGATCGCCTTTGGCGGTGGTTCCGGCCTTGATCTGGGCAAGATGGTCGCCTTCATGGCGGGACAGTCGCGGCCTGTGTGGGATTACGAGGATGTGGGCGATTGGTGGACCCGCGCCGATTCCGACGCCATCGCGCCGATCATCGCCGTGCCCACCACGGCAGGCACCGGGTCCGAAGTGGGGCGCGCGTCGGTGCTGACCAACTCTGAAACCCATGTGAAAAAGATCATTTTCCACCCCAAAGTGCTGCCCAGCATCGTGATCTGCGATCCCGAGCTGACGGTGGGGATGCCCAAACATATCACGGCAGGCACCGGCCTTGATGCCTTTGCCCATTGCGTCGAGGCGTTTAGCAGCCCGCATTACCACCCCATGTCGCAGGGTATCGCGCTGGAGGGCATGCGGCTGGTCATCGACTATCTGCCGCGGGCCTATGCAGACGGCAACGACATTGAAGCGCGCGCGCAGCTGATGTCGGCGGCGGCGATGGGGGCGACGGCGTTCCAGAAGGGTCTGGGCGCGATCCACGCCATGAGCCACCCGATCGGCGCGGTGTTCAACACGCACCACGGGACCACCAATGCGGTCTGCATGCCCGCGGTGCTGGACCTGAACGAGCCTGAAATCCGCGAACGCTTTGACCGCGCGGCAGGGTATCTGGGGATCGACGGCGGCTATGACGGCTTCCGCGCCTTCGTGCAGGAGTTCAACGATAGCTTCGGTATCCCGCGCAAACTGTCGGAAATGGGCGTGAGCGCTGACCGGATCGACGATCTGGTCGCGATGGCGCTTGAAGACCCGTCTTGCGGTGGCAACCCTGTGACATTGACCACGGAAAACCTGCGCAAGCTGTTCGAGGCGACAATCTAAGCCTCTGCAGAGGACCCAAACGAAAACCACCCCCGACGGTCTGCGTCGGAGGTGGTCTGCCGCACCGGGGGGACGGGCGGTGGGGCCCGCCGCGTTGGGGAACGCGGTCGGGCAAATCCAGCAGGGAACGAGGTAAGCCCGCTGGAAGACGCTTACGCTTTTTGATCGGCCAATGTGCCGATGGTGACCGTCCGCGTGACCTCTTTGCCCTTGTGCAGGACCATGACCTCGGCTTTCGCTTCCGGGTCGGTTTCGGCCACAGCGCGGGTCAGATCGCGCAGTTCCTTGATCTCTGTGTCGTTGAACGACAGGATGATATCGCCTTTCTCAAGACCCGCTTTCTTGGCGGGGCTGTCATCGCCGATGGCTTCGATCACCGCCCCTTTCGGCGCGTCCAGCCCCAGCACTTGCGCGACCTCTGCCGTCATCGGGCGGATTTGTACGCCAAGCCAGCCGCGGGTGATCTCGCCGTCGTCGGACAGGTCGGCCACGATGGTTTGCACCAGATCGGACGGCACAGAAAAGCCGATGCCCACGGATCCGCCATCAGGTGACAGGATCGCGGTGTTCACGCCAATCACTTCGCCGGCGTTGTTGAACAGCGGCCCACCCGAGTTGCCACGGTTGATCGCCGCATCGGTCTGGATAAAGTCATCATAGGGGCCCGCGTTGATATTGCGCGACTTGGCCGAGATGATGCCAGTGGTGACCGTGCCACCCAGACCAAAGGGGTTGCCCATGGCGACCACCTCGTCGCCGACGCGCATGTCATCGGAAGACCCGAATTTCACCGCTGGAAGGTCCACATCCGCTTCAACCTTGAGCACGGCAATATCTGTCAGCACATCGCTGCCGACCACCTTGGCGTCAAAGCTGCGGCCATCGGCCAGCTTGACCTTGACCGTGTCAGCACCGGCGACAACGTGGTTGTTCGTCACGATCGATCCGTCCTTGGACACGATGAAGCCCGACCCAAGCCCGCGCATCGGCTGTGCGCCAGTCGGTCCTTGTGGCATCAGTTGTTCAAAACGTTTGCGCAGTTCCTCTGGCATGCCTTCGGGGAGTTGCACCTGCGCGCTGGCCTGCTTTGCCGTGCCGGTCACCTCGATGAATACAACAGCGGGTGAGATTTGTTCTACCAGATCGGCATAGCCGCCAGCGGGGACCGCCAGAGCCGCCGTCGGGGCAAGCGTCATGGCCGAGGTAGAGGCGAGGGCCGCTGCGAGCACAAAAGGTGCGGCGCGGCGGGGGGAGGAGAAAAGAGATGTCATGCGTGGTTCCTTCGTCTTCAGGGATGACACCCAAATGGCAGCCCATTCTAACAGCGGGTTTTTGCGGGCTATACAAATGTGTAAACTTGTCTCTCGCAGGTGGCAGCACGCCCTATATCAGGTATCGAAGGATCAAAGCCTCAATGGACCATTGTATATGAAACTGCTTGTCGTCGAAGATGATGCCACCACCGGAACCTATATTGCGCGGGGGTTGCGCGAAGAAGGGCATACCGTTGATCTTGTCGCCGAAGGGCGCGAGGGGCTGATACAGGCGACCTCGGGTGCTTACGACGTGCTGATCGTCGACCGGATGCTGCCAGAGATCGACGGGCTGACCCTGGTCAAGACCTTGCGTGGCGCGGGTAACCTGACGCCGGTGCTGTTTCTGACCGCCATGGGCAGCGTCGATGACCGTATCAGCGGATTGAACGCAGGCGGCGACGACTATCTTGTCAAACCCTTCGCCTTTGGCGAGCTTTCGGCGCGTGTCACCGCTCTCGCACGGCGCCCCCAAGCGATGGAGCAGGAAACCGTGCTGCGTGCAGGCGATCTTGAAATGCAACTGATCACCCGCAAGGTGACCCGCGCCGGACAGGAGATCGACCTGCTGCCTCGTGAATTCGCGCTGCTTGAACATCTGCTGCGTCGCAAGGGCAGGGTGCAGACCCGGACCATGTTGCTGGAAGCAGTCTGGGACATCAGCTTTGACCCGATGACCAACGTTGTCGAAACCCACATCAGCCGTTTGCGGGCCAAGGTGGACAAACCCTTTGACCGCGAGCTGATCCAGACCGTGCGCGGTGCCGGCTACCGGATCGACGGATGATTGCGCGTCTGGCGCAGCTTTGGCGGTCCATGCCGGTGCGGTTGGCGCTGCTGCTGGTCTTGCTGTTCTCGACCGTCAGTCTGATGGGGTTGGCGGCCAGCTATGCGGTGACGCAGAATTCATTTGAAACCGCGATCCGTGCGGATCTTGAACAGGATATCGCGGGATTTCGCGCGGCCCCCAATGCCCGCGCCGTGGCCCTGCTAGTGGACGCTGAATCGCGCGACGCCGATCCCAGCCGCGTTGTGCTTAGCTATATAACCCCGTCGGGGCGCATCTATGGCAACGGGGCCATCGCGCGGGATGACGAAGGCTATCATATCGTGTCGTTGGCCGAGGGGCGGGCCGAATATGACGGGGTCTACCTGTCGCTGACAACGCCGCTGTATGGCGGGCAGCTGACCGTCGCCCGTAGCCGTGCACAGATCGAAGGTCTGCGCACGGTGTTTCTCAATATCCTGCTGATCAGCCTGCTGCCCACGGTGCTGGTCGCCTTGTCGGGCGGGCTTTATCTGGCGCGGCGCAGCAAGCGGCATGTGGATGTCATCGGGCGCACGCTGGATGACCTGACGACCGGCGATCTTGCCGCGCGGGTGACCGTGTCGCCGGGATGGGCGGATGATCTGCAGCGTATCGGCAGCAAGGTGAACCAGATGGCAGGCGCACAAGAGGCGCAGACCCAGATGCTGCGGCAGGTATCGTCGGACATTGCCCATGACCTTAAAACGCCGATCCAGCGCGTCGCGGTGCATCTGGACGATCTGGCGCGCAGCCTGCCCGAAGACACCGACGAAGGCATCTTGCTGGCCAAGGCGCAGGAGGAGGTCGCGGGCATCGCTTCGGTCTTTCAATCGCTGCTACAGATCGCTTCGGTCGAGGCAGGGTCGCCCAAGACGCATTTCGCGTCTGTCGATCTGAACCAGCTTTGCGAGACCCTCAGCGAAGTGTACGAGCCCGCCGCCGCGGCCAAGCAGCAGCGGTTGCACAGCGTCGTGCCCGACGCGCAAATCACCGTCTCGGGCGATAAAAACCTGTTGGGACAGATGATGTCGAACCTGCTGGAAAACGCCATGCGCCACACGCCCGAGGGAAGCGAGATCACCCTGACGCTTTCCCGTGCGCAGGGGCGGCCTGTGATCGAGGTGGCCGACAATGGCCCCGGCATCCCCGAAGACGCGCGCGACAAAGTGCTGCGCCGCTTGTACCGATTGGATGCCAGCCGCCACACGCCGGGCAACGGGCTGGGGCTCAGCCTTGTGGAGGGGGTGGTAAAACTGCACGGCGGGCAGATCGCGCTGCTGGACAATGCGCCGGGGCTTCTTGTGCGGATCACCCTATAGCACGCCCGTCTTCTGCGGCGATTTGAGCATGTGACTTATGAGGGGTGCAGCGCTATCTAGGGTGTAAGGGCCGAAACCCGTTGTTTTTGGCCATTCACTACGAGGTACGACATGCTTGATGGGTTTTCCGCCGAGGTTCTGGCACGGGTCCAATTCGCCTTTACCGTTTCGTTTCACATTATCTTTCCGGCGTTCTCGATCGGGTTGGCCAGCTTTCTGGCGGTGGTGAATGCGCTTTGGCTTTGGACCAAGGACGAAACCTATCGGGTGCTTTTCGACTACTGGAAAAAGATCTTTGCCGTGGCCTTTGGCATGGGCGTCGTGTCGGGCATTGTGATGTCCTATCAATTCGGCACCAACTGGTCGGTCTTCTCTGACAAGGCGGGGCCGGTGGTCGGGCCGCTGATGGCCTATGAGGTGCTGTCGGCCTTCTTCCTCGAGGCCGGCTTTCTGGGCATCATGCTGTTTGGTCTGAAACGGGTCGGGCCGGGGCTGCATATGTTCGCAACGGCGATGGTTGCCTTTGGCACGTTGCTTTCGGCCACTTGGATCCTGTCGGTGAACAGCTGGATGCAGACCCCTGCGGGCTATGGCATTAACGACGTGGGGCAGTTCATTCCGCTGGATTGGTGGAAGATCGTCTTCAACCCGTCCTTCCCCTACCGCTTGCTGCATATGGTGCTGGCGGCTTATCTGACGACGGCGCTGGTTGTGGGCGCCGTGGGTGCGTGGCATTTGCTGAAGGACAATCAGGGGCCTGCATCGCGGCGCATGTTCTCTATGGCGATGTGGATGCTGCTACTTGTCACCCCCTTGCAGATCGCGGCAGGGGATTTCCACGGCATCAACACGCTAGAGCATCAGCCCGCCAAGGTCATGGCGATGGAAGGGCATTTCGACAGCCACCCCGACGGCGCGCCGCTGATCCTGTTCGGCATCCCCAATCAGGCAGAAAAACGGGTCGATTACGCCATCGAGGTGCCGAAACTGTCGTCGCTGATCCTCAAGCATGACCTGAACGCGCCGCTGGCCGGGCTGGACACGATCCCTGACGAGGACGAGCCGCCGGTTGCCATCGTCTTTTTCTCGTTCCGGGTGATGGTGGGGCTTGGATTTGCCATGCTGGGTTTTGGCCTTTGGGGCGGGATCGCGCGCTGGCGCGGGACGCTGCACAGCTCGCGCTGGTTGCATCGGGCGGCGATCGTCATGGGGCCGATGGGCTTTGTCGCCGTGTTGGCCGGTTGGATCACGACCGAGGTCGGACGTCAGCCCTTTACCGTCTACGGGCTGCTGCGCACCAGTGACAGCCTTGCCCCGGTCAGCGCGCCTGCGGTTGGTGCATCGTTGATCTCGTTCATCGTGGTCTATTTCTTCGTCTTCGGGGCGGGGGTTTTCTATATCCTCGGGCTGATGCGCAAACGCCCCCATGTGGGCGCGCAAGGAGAGATCACCGACGGCCCCGTCCGCGCGGCGGGGACGACTCCGGTGGCGCAGGACAAGACCCAAGACATAGCAGCGTCAGAGTAGGAGACAGCAGATGTTTGGATTAGAGCTTTCGTTTATCTGGGCCGGCATCATCGCGCTTGCGGTGCTGATCTATGTCATCCTCGACGGATTCGACCTTGGGGTCGGGCTGCTGTTCCCGTTGTCCAAGGACGAGGGCGAACGTGATGTGATGATGAACTCTGTCGCGCCGATCTGGGACGGCAATGAAACGTGGCTGGTTCTGGGTGGCGGCGGTTTGTTCGCCGTTTTCCCGCTGGCCTATGCCACGGTGATGCCCGCGCTTTATATGCCGATCATCCTGATGCTGCTGGGGCTGGTCTTTCGCGGCGTCGCTTTTGAATACCGCTGGCGCACGGTGCGGGGCAAACATCTGTGGGATATCTCGTTCTTCGGGGGCTCGCTGGTGGCCTCCATGTGTCAGGGGATCGCGCTTGGCGCGCTGGTGCAGGGGATCGAGATCGAGAACCGCGCCTATGCCGGCGGCTGGTGGGACTGGCTGACGCCCTTCTCTGTCCTGACCGGTTTCGCGGTGACCGTCGGCTATGCGATGCTGGGCGCGACTTGGCTGAACATGAAGCTCGAGGGCCGTATTCAGGCGCATATGCGGCGGCTGGCCTGGCCCTTTGCCATTGCGACACTGGTGTTCATGGGGCTCGTCAGCCTTTGGACGCCCTTCCTGAACGACGCTTTCTTTGGCCGCTGGTTCGCCTTTCCGACCGCGATCTTCAGCTTTCTGGTGCCTGCCTTGGTGGCCGCGGCCGTCTATGGGCTGTTCCACGGGCTGCAGCGCCATTGGGATGTGACGCCGTTCCTCTGCGCGCTGGCGCTGTTCGTGCTGGGCTTTATCGGGATCGGGATCAGCTTCTACCCCTATATCGTGCCTTCCTCGCTGACCATCGTCGAGGCCGCGGCACCTGACAGTAGCCTCAAGTTCGCCTTGGTCGGCACTTTGGTCCTGCTGCCGATGATCCTGTCTTACACGATCTATACCTACTGGGTGTTCCGCGGGAAGATCGACCCCGAAGAGGGCTACCACTGATGCGACGCAACTGGATGACACGCACCGGGTGGTTTGTCCTGATCTGGGTGCTGAGCGTCGCAGCGCTTGGGCTGGTGGCCTATGGGATCCGATTGATGATCATGCCCTGAGGGGGGCATGGCGGGGCCGGGCATCTGCCGTTGGGTAATTTCACAAGGGCCGGGGCAAGGGGGTTGCAAAGCCGCCAATGCTCTGGCCCTTTTGCGTGAAATAGCAAAAGGATCCCCCGATGCGCGCCATGCAAGTCACCGCCTATGACCAGCCCCTGTCCGAACAAGAGCTGGAAATGCCCGTCCCCGCCGCTGGCGAAGTGTTGATCAAGGTCGATGCCTGCGGGTTGAACTTTGGTGACCTGCTGATGATCAAGGGCACCTATCAGCAAAAGCCGGATCTGCCCTTCACGCTGGGGATGGAGCTTTCGGGCAGCGTCGCCGCCGTGGGGGAGGGCGTGACCGATCTGGCCGTTGGTCAACGGATCGCAGCCTATAGCGGTCTGCTGGGGCTGGCCGAATATGCCGCCATTCCCGCCAATGTCTGCGTGCCGATCCCCGACGATATGCCGGCCGAGGATGCCGCGGCCTTTCTTGTGGCCTATGGCACCAGTCATGTGGCGCTGGACTACAAGGCGCGGCTGCAACCGGGGGAACGTCTGCTGGTGCTGGGGGCCTCGGGCGGGGTCGGGCTGACCGCGGTGGAGCTGGGCAAGCTCATGGGGGCAGAGGTCATCGCCTGCGCCCGTGGTGCGGCCAAGCTAGAGATTTGCCGCGCTGCCGGGGCCGACCATCTGATCGATTCAGAAACCGATGACATCCGCGAGGTGGTGAAATCCTTGGGCGGGGCAGATGTGGTCTATGACCCGATCGGCGGCGACCAGTTCAAGGCGGCGCTACGGGCCTGCAACCCCGAGGCCCGCATCCTGCCGCTTGGGTTTGCCTCGGGCGAGGTGCCGCAGATCCCTGCCAATATCCTGCTGGTCAAGAACATTGACGTGCTGGGTTTTTTCTGGGGCGGCTACAAGAATTTCAAACCGCAGGTGCTGACAGACAGCTTCAAGGTGCTGATTGACTGGTATAGCGCGGGCAAGCTGAAACCCCATGTGAGCCACGTACTGCCGCTGGATCAAGCGAACGAAGCGCTGGATCTGCTGCGCACGCGCAAGGCGACGGGCAAGGTCATCGTACGGGTCAGCTAGGGTCTGCGTTTTATTGGCGATGTGGCGACTGTTGAGGTCTTTAGCGGCCCTATCGCAAAAGCTGGACCCGCGCGTTTGACCTTGGCGTCGCCAATTGATGTGCGCTAGGTTGTCGCAAAGCCATCAACGGAGAGCCCCCATGAAAATGTCAGAGACCCGCCAGATCGCAGCCAGCCCGGCAGAGGTATATGCCGCGCTGCTGGACCCTGACATGCTGATCAAATGCGTCCCCGGCGCGACCGAGGTGACCGGATCGCCGGAAGAAGGGTTCGAGGCGACCGTGGTGCAGAAGGTCGGCCCCGTCAAAGCCACGTTCAAGGGGCAGGTCACCATGACCGATATGGTGCCCGACCAGTCGATCAAGATCAGCGGCGAAGGCAAAGGCGGTGCTGCGGGCTTTGCCAAGGGCGAGGCGGACGTGACGCTGGCTGCTGTCGATGGCGGGACCGAGCTTTCCTATGACGTCGAGGCCAAGGTCGGCGGCAAGCTTGCACAGCTTGGCAGCCGGATCATCGACGGGTTTGCCAAAAAGATGGCGGACCAGTTCTTTAACAACCTGCAAGAAACGCTTGAGGGCCCAGCCGAGGATGCGCCGGCGGAAGCGGCAGAGGCAGCGGATGCACCAGCCGAGAAAAAGGGCTGGTTCGGCCGCAGCAAAAGCTGACGGGTAGGGCCTGTTCACTTTGGGATAATCAGTCTAGTTTCCGGCCAACAACACCGGAGACGCCCATGCCTGACATCGTAAAGATCACCGACCTGCGCAAGGCCTATGCAGATGGGTTCGAGGCGCTGAAAGGCGTGTCGCTGAACATCCAAGAGGGCGAAATCCTTGCCTTGCTTGGCCCTAATGGCGCAGGGAAAACAACACTTATTTCAACCATTTGCGGGATCACGACCGGCACAGGCGGTAGCGTCACTGTGGGCGGTTTCGACACGGTAAACGACTACCGTGGTGCGCGGTCGATGGTCGGGCTGGTACCGCAAGAGATTAACCTTGAACCCTTTGAAAAAGTCATCAGCACTGTGCGTTTCTCGCGCGGGTTGTTTGGGAAGCCCAAGGATGATGCAGCAGTTGAAAAGATCCTGCGGCAGCTATCGCTGTGGGACAAGAAAGACAGCCAGATCCGCGCCTTGTCGGGCGGGATGAAACGTCGTGTCTTGATCGCCAAGGCATTGGCACACGAGCCCCGCGTCCTGTTCCTGGATGAACCCACCGCCGGCGTCGACGTAGAGCTGCGCCGCGATATGTGGAATATCGTCGCGGACCTGAAGGCCAGTGGCGTGACCATCATCCTCACCACCCACTATATCGAGGAAGCCGAGGCGATTGCCGACCGGATCGGTGTGATCGCCCACGGCGAGCTCCTGCTGGTCGAGGATAAAGACACGTTGATGTCACGCATGGGGAAAAAGCAGTTGGTGGTGCAGCTGACCCAACCGATTGACGCGATCCCCGACAGTCTTGCTTCTGACGCGCTGACCCTGTCCGACGACGGGCACGCGTTGATCTATTCCTATGACACGCGGGCAGAGCGGACGGGCATCACCAAGCTCTTGTCCGATGTCGCGGCCGCGGGGCTTGTACTGTCTGATCTTGAGACGTCGCAAAGCAGTCTTGAGGATATTTTTGTCGATCTGGTCAAGGAGGACGCGGCATGAACTGGATCGCTGTCAAATCCATTTACACGTTTGAAATGGCGCGCTTCTTTCGCACCATCACGCAGAGTCTGATCTCTCCGGTGTTGTCGACATCGCTGTATTTCGTGGTGTTCGGCGCGGCGATCGGCAGCCGCATCCAAGAGGTCGAAGGCATCAGCTATGGCGCGTTTATCGTACCGGGGCTGATCATGCTGAGCGTGATCACGCAGTCGATCTCGAACGCGTCCTTTGGCATCTATTTCCCCAAGTTCATCGGCACCGTGTTCGAACTTTTATCCGCGCCGGTTAACTTTATCGAAATTGTCTGCGGCTATGTCGGGGCTGCGGCGACCAAGGCACTGTTTATCGGGGTGATCATCCTGCTCACGGCGTTCTTCTTTGTGGACATCACCATTCAGCATCCGATCTGGATGGTGGCCTTTCTGGTGCTGACCTGCATCAGCTTTTCGCTGATGGGCTTCATCATCGGGATTTGGGCGGGCAACTTTGAACAGTTGCAGCTTGTGCCGCTGTTGATTGTGACGCCCTTGGTCTTCCTTGGGGGATCGTTCTACTCGATCTCTATGCTGCCGCCGGTGTGGCAGGTGATTTCTCACTTTAACCCGGTGGTGTATCTGATCTCGGGCTTCCGCTGGGCCTTCTTCGGATCGGCGGATGTGCCGATTGTGACAAGCCTTTTGGCAATCGCGGGCTTTACGGCGCTGTGTCTTGCGGTGATCGGTTGGATTTTCCGTACCGGCTGGCGGATTAGGCAGTAAGTATCGGGTGCCTCCTTGTTTGCAGGTATGGTGCACTCTACATGGGAAGGTATGAGAAAATACCTTCCCTTTTTGGCCTCCCGTCCGACGGTTTCCGTGGTGCGACTGTCCGGCGTGATCGGGGGCCGCACCCGTGGTGGCCTGAACGACAGCGGCATTGGCCCCGCCATCGACAAAGCATTCAACCGCGGCAAACCCGCGGCTGTGGTTTTGGAAATCAGCAGTCCCGGCGGTAGCCCGGTGCAATCGTCGTTGATCGGCGCGCGCATCCGGCGTCTGGCTGAGGAAAAGAACATCCCCGTCATCGCCTTTGTCGAAGATGTCGCGGCCTCTGGCGGATATTGGCTGGCCGCGGCTGCGGATGAAATCTATGCCGATCCCAGTTCCGTTCTGGGGTCCATCGGTGTGATTTCGGCGTCTTTTGGTGCGGATGAATTTATCCAACGCCACGGGGTAGAGCGGCGGGTTTATACTGCGGGCCAGTCCAAATCCATGCTCGACCCGTTCCGCCCTGAAAAGCCCGAAGATGTCGCGCGGTTGAAGCAACTGCTGGAGGATATCCACGGGAACTTCATCGATCACGTCACATCACGCCGCGGGAGCAAGCTTTCCTCTGAAACTGACCTGTTCACCGGAGAGGTCTGGCTGGCGAAACGCGCCACCGAGCTGGGGCTGATCGACGGCATCGGCCACCTGCGCCCGATGATCAAGCAACGTTTTGGCGACAAGGTGAAGTTCAACCGCTACGGCACCAAAAAGGGGCTGCTGTCCCGTTTTGGTGCGCAGATCATCGGCGACGCGGTCGACAGTATTGAAGAGCGCGCGGCCTATGCGCGGTTCGGGCTCTGACGCATGGTCTTTAAGATTGTCTTATTGTTTCTGGTCGCCATGGGCACGCTCGCATGGTTTGGAAAGATGCACTGGCTGGGCGGTAAGCGCCTGAGCCAGAAGAAATGTAATAATTGTGGACGCTATCGCATTGGGAAATCTCCCTGCGGATGCGGGGGTAAACGCGGATGATTATGCCTTGGGTTCTAAGTGTTTTGGGGCTGGTGATTTTGTTGCTGGCCGGGGATGCGTTGGTTAAGGGGGCGGTCAACCTGTCCCTGCGCCTCGGCGTGCCCGCTTTGATCGTCAGCCTGACGATTGTGGCGTTCGGGACGTCTGCGCCCGAATTGCTGGTGTCGATCAAGGCGGTGCTGGACGATTCACCGGGGATCGCATTGGGCAATGTCGTGGGGTCGAACACCGCCAACATCCTGCTGGTGCTCGGGGTGCCCGCCTTGCTGGCGACGATGCACACGTCAGAGTGTAGCACGCGCAAGACGTTCAACATGATGATTGCCGCTTCGGTGTTGTTCATCGGGCTGGCGTATCGTGGCGTTTTCGATTTCTGGGCGGGTTTCGTGTTGCTGGGGGCCTTGGCCTATGTGCTGTACGACATGTACCGCGACGGCAAAGAGCATCGCCGCGAATGTAAAAACGCTGCCGCCGCTGACCTGGAAGAGCCCGAAGGGGCCGATCCCGATATGCCGGGCTGGCGCATTGCGGTATTCCTTGTGCTCGGGTTGGTGGGTTTACCCCTCGGGGCGGGGCTGCTGGTGGATAATGCGTCCATGATCGCGCGCGCCTACGGGGTGAGCGACACGGTCATCGGGCTGACGTTGGTGGCGATCGGAACCTCGATGCCCGAACTCGCCACAACTGTTATGGCTGCGCTGCGCCGTCAGGCTGATGTCGCCTTGGGTAACGTGATCGGGTCCAACCTGTTCAACCTGCTGGGCATTATCGGTATCGCGAGCCTTGTAGGGCCGATCCATGTTGATCCGGAATTCCTGCGGTTCGATCTGTGGGTCATGCTGGGGGCGTCGCTGCTGTTGATCCCCTTTGTGTATCTGGGGCGTGACATCAACCGCATCTGGGGCATCGTTCTATGTGCCGTCTATGCGGGCTATATGGCGGCTGTTCTGATCTAAGAGAGGTGCGGTATGAAACACGCGTTGGTAACCGGAGCCGGAGCCCGCTTGGGGCGTGCCATGGCGCTATATCTCGGGGATCGCGGGTATGACGTTGCGGTGCATTACAACAGCTCGTCCGACGGTGCCGACGAGGTTGTGTCCGAATTGAAGGCAAAGGGGCGGCGGGCTGTCGCCCTACAAACCGATCTCCTGGACGAGACCGCGACGCATGATCTGCTGCCACGCGCGGCAGGGGCACTTGGCGGGCCGATCACCTGCCTAGTGAACAACGCGTCGATTTTTGAATACGACAACATTTCTACCGCGACAGAGGAAAGCTGGAACCGCCATATCGGCAGCAACCTGCGGGCACCTTTCATTCTGACGCAGGCCATGGCCGCGCAAGGATTGGCTCCGGAGGCTGACGCACAGGACGAGCCCGTCGCCGTGGGGCTGATCATCAATATGCTGGACCAGCGTGTGCGCAAGCTCACGCCGGAGTTCATGACATATACTATCGGCAAAATGGGGTTGTGGGCGCTGACCCAGACATCTTCCCAAGCACTGGCGCCGGCGATACGGGTCAATGCAATCGGTCCGGGGCCGACCCTGAAGGGGGCCAAGCAGACCGACGAACACTTTGCGCGGCAGCGGTCCAAGGTGATTCTCGAACGGGGGGCGAATCCCCGCGATATTACCGCTGCATTGGGCTATTTCCTTGATGCGCCGTCGGTCACGGGGCAGTTGATCTGCACTGACGGGGGGCAGCACCTAGGCTGGAAAACCCCCGACGCGCAAGGCCTAGAATAGGCTTTCCACGCAAGTTGTGCACCGCGGTCACATCGGTAACAAAACCGTTACAAAAAGGGGCGTGTTTTCAGTGGGTTGGAAAGTGTTAATAAAAATAACGCCTAAAATCAATGACTTGCATATATGCCTAAAAATTAGGCAAACACTGGAAGCCCCATTAATACATGAGAAAATCCGCGCTGTTTGAAAGTTATCTGCAAGGTTATCCACAAGAGTCGTGGGTATGTTTAATCTTGTCCTACCGCTAACACTGTTGCAGCCAAAAGGTCCGAACGCTCGAATCAATGTCAGACGCTAACGAAAAACCGAAAACCGGCCATGAGGTGATTCAATCGTACCTGAAAACGATTGATGGCTCTCCTGGTGTGTACCGGATGCTCGATTCGGAAAGCCGTGTCCTTTACGTGGGCAAGGCGCGAAATCTGCGGGCGCGGGTGAGCAACTACGCGCGTCCGTCAGGTCATTCGGGCCGGATCGCGCGGATGATATCAAACACCGCGTCGATGATGTTTCTGACCACGAAAACAGAGACCGAGGCGTTGCTGCTTGAACAGAACCTGATCAAACAGCTCAAGCCGAAATTCAACGTGCTGCTGCGCGATGACAAGAGCTTTCCCAATATTCTGGTCACGGCCACGCATGATTATCCGCAGATCAAAAAGCACCGTGGGGCCAAAAAAGAAAAGGGCAATTACTATGGGCCCTTCGCCAGCGCCGGTGCGGTGAACCGTACGCTGAACCAGCTGCAACGGGTGTTCCTGCTGCGCGATTGCTCTGACGCGATGTTCGAAAGCCGCTCGCGCCCCTGTTTGCAGCATCAGATCAAGCGTTGCTCTGCCCCCTGTGTGGGTAAAATCTCGCCCGAGGAATACCGCAAGACGGTGCAGGACGCAGAGAAATTCCTCAACGGTAAGTCCACCGATATTCAGGGCAGGCTGGCGACCGAGATGGCCGAGGCGTCGGAGGCGATGGAGTTTGAACGCGCCGCCGCCCTGCGCGACCGGATCAAGGCGCTGACGCAGGTGCAAACGGCACAGGGGATCAACCCGCAAGGCGTTGCCGAAGCGGATATTATCGCGCTGCACATGGATCAGGGGCAGGCTTGCGTGCAGGTCTTCTTTATCCGCGCCAACCAGAACTGGGGGAACCGCGACTACTATCCCCGTGTGGGCCCCGATGTGGATGCCGCCGAGGTGCTGGAGGCCTTTATCGGCCAGTTCTATGACACCCGCGAACCACCGCGTCAGCTGATCCTGTCGAACGACATCGAAAGCCCCGATCTGATGGTCGAGGCGCTGTCGGGCAAGCTGGGGCGTAAAGTTGATATTGTGGTCCCTAAACGTGGCGAAAAAGCAGAGCTGGTCGATGGGGCGCTGCGCAACGCCCGCGAATCTCTGGCGCGTAAACTGGCGGAGACAGCGACCCAGACGAACCTTCTTCAAGGTATCGCTGACGCCTTTGATCTGCCTGCGCCGCCGCAACGGATCGAGGTCTACGATAACTCCCACATCCAGGGGACGAACGCGGTTGGCGGTATGATTGTCGCCGGCCCCGACGGGATGATGAAAAACCAGTACCGCAAGTTCAACATTCGCGGCGATGACCTGACGCCGGGGGATGACTTTGGCATGATGAAAGAGGTACTGACCCGCCGTTTCAAACGATTGCTCAAGGAAGACCCGGACCGCAAGCTTGGCATGTGGCCCGACCTGTTGTTGATCGACGGTGGTGCAGGGCAGGTGAGTGCTGTGGCATCCATCATGCGCGAATACGGGGTCGAGGATATTCCGATGGTCGGCGTGGCCAAAGGTGTGGATCGTGATGCGGGCAAAGAGGAGTTTTACCGCGTCGGCAAGCGCCCGATGGCCTTGCGGCATAATGATCCGGTTTTGTATTTCATCCAGCGTTTGCGCGACGAAGCCCACCGTTTCGCCATCGGCACCCACCGCGCCAAACGTGCCAAGGCCGTGGGGGCGACGCCCCTTGATGACGTGCCCGGCGTCGGTGCCGCCCGCAAACGCGCGCTGCTGGCCCATTTCGGGTCAGCCAAGGCCGTTGGTCGCGCGAACTTGAGCGACTTGAAGGCGGTCGACGGGGTGTCGGTTGCTTTGGCCGAACGGATTTATGCGTTTTTCCATGAACGCGGATAGCCCAAAATTTCAGCCTTCGGGCACGTGGTGGGGGCAGGACGCTCCGCGGGGAGTTTATTTTGCAAAATGAAGGCGATATCTTGGCACTTTCCCCTGTCGTCTTGCCACTGTAGGGTGACGCTATGAAGTGGAATATCCCCAATATCCTGACGCTCTTGCGTCTTGTCGCGGCCCCGGGTGTGGCTGTGATGTTCTTGTATTTTTCGCGTCCCTATGCGGACGCTTTGGCGATGTTCCTATTCATCGCCGCAGCGGTCACCGATTGGTTTGACGGCTATCTTGCGCGCGCGTGGGGGCAGGAAACCAAGCTGGGGACCATGCTGGACCCGATTGCTGACAAGGCGATGGTGGTGATTGCGCTGATGGTGATCGTCGCGTTTTCAAGCTGGTCGCCATGGCTGGTGCTCCCTGCCACCGTGATCTTGTTTCGCGAAGTCTTTGTTTCGGGCCTGCGGGAGTTTCTGGGGGATGTGTCCGGCACCTTGAAGGTCACGGCGCTGGCCAAGTGGAAGACAACCGCGCAGATGGTCGCGATCGCCGTGCTGTTCGGGCAGGGGCTGTTTGAACATTACTTTGGCATGTCGATTTTCGGCATGGATAACGCCTTGGTCGGTGCCATACTCTCTGGCGAGGAAGAGGACGTTCTAGGGCTCACTTGGAAGTTCCACGGGATGATCTGGGCCGGCCGGATCGGGTTGGTGCTGCTTTGGATCGCGGCGGCGCTGACGGCGATCACCGGCTATGATTATCTGCGCAAATCCATGCCCCATCTGGTGGAGCCACGCTGATGAATATCTTGTATTTTGCATGGGTTCGCGAACGTATCGGGCTGCCTCGTGAGAAGGTCGAGACGTCGGCGCGCACTGTTCTGGACCTTGTAGAGGAACTGCGCGCGCGCGAAGAGCGCTATGCGGTCGCCTTTTCCGATCTGTCCGGCCTGCGTGTCGCCGTGGATCAGGAACTTGCCGATTTCGATGCCTCTTTGGAAGGGGTGCGCGAAGTGGCGTTTTTCCCGCCGATGACAGGGGGTTGAGATGAAGATCTCGGTTCAGGAAGCGGGTTTTGATCTGGGGCAGGAAAGCCAGGATTTTGCTGCCGGCCATCGGGATATGGGCGCCATTGTGACCTTCACCGGCATCGTGCGCGATCTGCCCGATGATCCGTTGCAGGCGATGGAGATTGAACACTACCCCGGCATGACCGAATCTGCCCTGACCGAGATGGCCGAAACCGCGATGGCGCGGTTTTCGCTGGGGGATGCGCTGGTCATTCACCGCTTTGGCCGACTGCTGCCGGGCGAGATGATCATGATGGTCGCCACCGCTGCGCGCCACCGCAAGGATGCGTTTGAAGCGGCTGAATTCCTGATGGATTACCTGAAGTCGCGCGCGCCCTTCTGGAAGCGCGAGATCACTGCCAAAGGGGCGGATTGGGTTGCATCAAAGGCAGAAGACGAAGACGCGCTGGCCCGGTGGTAAGCGGCACGTTGGCCCTTTAGCTGGCCTGTTGACGATCGATATAGGCGCGCATTTCTTCCGCTTCGTGGCGTGCATCGCGCAACCCGTCCATCGCCGCGCGCAGCTCTGCCTCGGTCTGGTTGAGCTGGTTCGTCAGCTCTGCCTCGCGCTGTTGCAGATAGGTGATCGCCTGATCGCGGGTTTCTTCGGCTTCGTGCAATTCCTGGCTCATCCGGTCAAGCTGGGCAACATCGTCGGCCGCCACGCGGGTAAAGCGGTGCAGCAGCCAGTTGGCAAACCATCCAAGGCAGAAGGCGACGAATAGGATAATCGCTGTCGCGATGACAAATTCGGTTCTGCTCATGTTAGTTGCCTTCTTGGGTCTGTTCGGATGGTGTGTCTGTATCGCCTGTATCCGCGCCATTTTCCAGCGCTGTTTCGTCAGAATCTTCCGACGGGCCTTCATTGATCAGCTTAAATTCGATCCGGCGGTTCGCTTCGCGGCCTTCTTCGGTGTCGTTGGAGGCAACGGGCGATTCTTCACCATAGCCCTTGGCCACGAAGGAGCCGGTGATTACGCGGCGGGCGCGCAGTTCGTTCAGCACCGATTGGGCCCGCGACTGGCTCAGCGCGAGGTTCATTTCCTCGCGGCCCTGGCTGTCAGTATAGCCCTGTACCTCAAGTGCTATGTCGCGGCAGTCTTGCAGGATTTCGGCAATTTGATCCATCGTACCAAGCGCCGAGGCGTCAATGGTGGCGCTGCCGGGTTCGAAGTTGATCTTGCCCTTGGCCACAACTTTGCCGATCTCGGCTTCGCATTCCTGCGGGGTGGGCAGGCCCAGAACGGGGTCGAGCTTTTCTTGATAGGCGACTTTGACCTCATAGTCTTTGCCTTCGCCCAGTTTGCCCGCCAACAAGGTTGCGATCTGCGTGCTGGCATCGGGGTTACCGGTGTTGCCCGCGACGCTGACGCTATCGGGGGTCACGATGACCGTGCCATTGGCGAGCTTGGACAGCGCATCCAGTGCCGACAGCACGCGCGTCGGCCAATCGGCGGGCAGATCATCGACAATCCGCGCGGCGGTATAGACCTTGTCCGAGCCAAAGCTCGCCTTGGCGTAGCTGTCGGCCAATTCGCGCAGCGCGTCGTCTGTCAGACGGCCGCGCAGCTGCACCTGACCTTCGGGCGAGAGCGTGGCGACAAATTCGGGCGGGCCGGCGTCGGGGTCGACAGCTTGGGGCAGGCGGGCATTCAGCGCAAAGACGTCAGGTAGGGCGTTTTCCAGCTCTCCGACGACGCGGTCAAAGACGGCGCGTTCGGTGCCTTCGGCGGCGATCAGGCTGATATCCGCATCGGCAAAGCTGACGGAGCCGCCACCGATCTTGGACAGCGCGCCGATGGCTTTTTCCACGGCTTCCGACCACCGCGGGCTTGGCACGCCAAGACCCACCGTGCAGCGTGCCGACCCCGGTGCGCCAGCCGCAACGGCCGCCTTGAGGATCCGGGCGCTGGCCTGTTCGGTATCCGCGCTGCAGGCGTCAAAGCCGGTGCTGTCTTCCGCGATCTGGAAGCGCAGGGTAAAGGGCGTGATCACCGGGCGCGGCGCGGCGATCTCCAGTGTCACCACCAGCCCGGGAGGGGCCGCACGTTTCAGCTGGTTTTCCAGCCGTGCCTTGGCTTCTGCGCTGTCGGAAATGGCCGTAATTGCCACACGCCCCGCTTCGGCAGAGACTTTGGCACGGGGCAGTTTCTCCATCGCGGAAATGGCGAAACCGAAGGCGTCTTCCCATCCGTCGGGGGCAGGGTAATTTGCTGATTCCAGTAGGTCGGCGACATGATCTTGACCGGCGATAGATTGGAAACGGTCGATGGCCGCATCGCGGTCCGTGGTCGTGGGAATCAGCCCGATGATCGAAACGCCGGAATCATTGCGCAAGATCTCGACCGAGAACTTCGGCGCGGCGATTGCGGCCTGCGCGGTCACATCCATCTGGTCAATCACGCGGGCAGCATCGACGATGGTGCCTGCGGTGCTTAGCGCATTGAACCGCGCGACTTCGTCCGGCGCGGTGCCCGACAGGGTGACCTGCAACCCGTCTGCCTGCACTTCGGCCCATGTCATCTCTTTTGCATCAAGCGCATCACGCACGCCGATCTCGGAGTTTTCCTCAATCAGGGTTACCGAAAAATTCGCGGCCACCAATGAGACGGTCGCAGCGGCTGTAAAGGTCATCGCGATGATCAGGAGTGCAGATAGGCGCATAAGCTCGTTTCTGAAACCGTTAACGTTGGAGCCTTTGATACGCCCGAGGGGGCAGGGGTGCAATCACACCAGCAGGGCTGCGGCAAAAAACACCAGCGGGATCATGCCGGTATCGCGGTTCACACGAAACAGGCGCAGAAGCTTGTCGTTGTCGTTGATGTCGATACCACGCAGCTGCCACGCCATATGCCACCCCATTGCCCAAGGCCCGCCAAGGGCGATGACCATCGCCAGAAAGGATGCGGAATCGCGCAGGGCAAAGACCACCGCCAGCCCCATCAGGCCCACGGTGGCGATCAGGAAGCGCCGCAGCCAATGGCCGGTATTGTCTCCGAACAGGCGGGCTGTGGATTTGACCCCGATCAGGGCGTCATCTTCCTTGTCCTGATGGGCATAGATCGTGTCATAAAAAAGCGTCCACGCGATGCCCGCAGCATAGAGCACCACCGCAGGCGCGCCGAGGCTGCCGGTATGGGCGGTCCAGGCCAGCAGCGCGCCCCAGTTAAATGCGATGCCAAGGAAAACTTGCGGCCACCACGTGAAACGTTTGGCAAAAGGGTAAACGGCGACGGGCAGCAGGGCCAGCACACCAAGGGCGATGGCAGCCCCGTTGAAGGTCAGCAAAATGCCAAGCGCGATCAGCATCTGTGCGATCATCCATGCCAGCGCAGCTTTGACGCTGACCTGACCCGAGGGGATGGGGCGTGACCGCGTGCGGGCGACCTTGCCATCGATATGCCGGTCGGTGATGTCGTTCCACGTGCACCCCGCGCCGCGCATCAGCCAGGCACCGGCACCGCAGCCGATGAAGATCCACAGGTCAAACCAGCGCGGTTGCTGGTCAAACAGCATCGCCAGCGTCAGCCCCCACCAGCAGGGCAGCAGCAAAAGCCAGGTGCCAATAGGGCGGTCGGCGCGGCTGAGCCGCAGGTAGGGGCGGGTGAAACGCGGCGCAAAACGGTCGACCCAATTGTCCGCAGGGGCATCGACCACGCGTGTCGCATCATTCCCATCTGGTGTCGGCGAGGTGTCGTACATATATCTGTGCCCATGAACGCGAAAATCAGACTTTATGTAGATCATCCGTTGGGGCAGGGGCAATCCGTTCCTTTGGATAAGGCGCAGGCGCATTATCTCTTTGGCGTGATGCGCCAATCGGTGGGCGCGTCGGTTCTTTTGTTTAATGGCATTGATGGCGAATGGCGCGCCGAGGTCGCCGAGGCGGGCAAACGCGGCGGTGTGCTGGCCTGCGCCGAGCAGACGAAACCGCTGCAGATGCCGCCCGACCTGTGGCTGATCTTTGCGCCGATCAAAAAGGCGCGCACGGATTTCATTGTCGAGAAAGCTGCCGAAATGGGGGCGCGGCGCATTGTGCCGGTGCAAAGTGAATTTACCAACGCCGGCCGCGTGCAGCGCGATCGTCTGCAAGCCCACGCGGTCGAGGCAGCGGAGCAATGCGGCGGCACTTTCGTTCCGGAGGTGGCCGATATGGTCCGGCTGGACCGTCTGATCGATCGTTGGGAGCCCGAGCGGTCCTTGATGTTCTGCGACGAGGCGCTGGCGGGCGAGGAAGAGGGGCTCGCGTCCACGCGGCCTGGTCCTTGGGCCATCCTGATTGGACCAGAGGGTGGGTTTTCCGACAGTGAACGCACACGTTTGCGCGGGTTGGACTGGTCGCGCCCTGTCGCATTGGGGCCGCGCATCTTGCGGGCGGATACGGCAGCAGTGGCGGCTATGACCCTGTGGCAAAAGACATTGGGAGATTGGGCGTGAGTGCGGTTTCCGGCACGCGCGTCGGAGTGGGGGTTTCAC
>NZ_DCAN01000011.1:0-195 GCF_002311545.1 Sulfitobacter sp. UBA1132
CCGCAAAGCCTGCCGCCGCTGACCCTGCCGGACCTGTCGTTCGATCTGATGGGCAGCCTGCTGCTGCCGGCCTTTCTGATCTCTGTCATCGGGTTTGTTGAATCCATCTCTGTCGCGCAAACGCTTGCCGCGAAACGGCGTCAGCGGATCAATCCGGATCAAGAGCTGATCGGTCTGGGGGCGGCCAATATCGGC
>NZ_DCAN01000011.1:270-408121 GCF_002311545.1 Sulfitobacter sp. UBA1132
GGTCTGGGGGCGGCCAATATCGGCGCGGCCTTTACGGGGGGCTATCCGGTCACGGGCGGGTTTGCGCGGTCTGTGGTGAACTTTGACGCAGGGGCGCAGACACCGGCGGCGGGGGCCTATACCGCCGTGGGGCTGGCCGTGGCCGCACTGGCGCTGACGCCGCTGGTCTTCTTTCTGCCGCAAGCGACTTTAGCCGCGACGATCATCGTGGCCGTGCTGACGCTGGTGGATTTCTCGATCCTGAAAAAAGCATGGGGCTATTCCAAATCCGATTTCGCTGCCGTGCTGTCCACCATGTTGATCACCTTGGGCAGCGGAGTCGAATTGGGGGTGACCTGCGGGGTGGTGCTGTCGATCTTTCTGCATCTCTATAAAACCACCAAACCGCATATTGCCGAAGTCGGGCTGGTGCCGGGCACCGAACATTTCCGCAATATCAACCGCCACGAGGTCGAGACCTGCCCAACGGTGCTGACCCTGCGCATCGACGAAAGCCTGTATTTCGCCAACGCGCGGTTCCTGGAGGATTGCATCTATGACCGGTTGGCGGGCAACACCTGTCTGCGCCATGTCGTGCTGATGTGCTCTGCCATCAACGAGATCGACTTTAGCGCGCTGGAATCGCTTGAAGCGATCAACGCACGGCTGCGCGATATGGGGATCAAGCTGCACCTGTCCGAGGTCAAAGGCCCTGTCATGGACCGTCTGAAAAAGCAGCATTTCATCTCGGATTTGACAGGCAGCGTGTTCCTGTCCCAGCATGCAGCCTATGTCGCCTTGGGAAAAGCTGCCGCATAGTCACCCATCGTTTGCAAGTTTCTGTTTGATCGTTACAACTGCTGTCAGGGGCTGCGGAACGGCGTTCCGCAGCGGGGAGAGAACTATTTCAGGACAGTGATATGATACCGATCAATCCGCCGGCACCGGCGACGACACCCACGAAAACCATCGTCGAGGTCGTGCGCGACAACGCCAAAGCGCATCCGGAAAAACCTGCGCTGGTCTGTGACGGGCAGACCGTCAGCTGGGGGGCATTCGACCAGCGCATCAACAAGATCGCCAATCTGCTGCTGTCGCTGGGTGTGGGTAAGGGCGACAACATCGCGATCATCTCGCCCAACTCCATTCCTTATGCAGAGCTGTTTATGGGCATCCTGCGGGCAGGGGCCTGCGTGACGCCGCTGTCGACGATGGCGTCCCCCGATGCGCTACAAAAGATGCTGACCGATTGCGGCGCGCGCGCGATCTTTGTCGCGGCGCAATACCTTGAACTGGTCGATGGCTTTATCGCTGATCTGGATCTGGCACGCTTTGCTATAGATTTCGACCATCCCGCGTTTCAGCCCTATGGCGCGGCGGTTGACGGGGCTTCGGACACCGACCCCGAGATCAAGATCGAGATGTCGGATGCGTTCAACCTGATCTATTCCTCGGGCACGACCGGCACGCCCAAGGGCATCTTGCACAATCACTGGATGCGGTCGGCGCAGATGGACCGCGTGTCGCCCAACGGATATGACGATAACGCCCGCACGCTGCTGTCGACGCCGCTGTATTCCAACACAACGATCGTGTCCTTCCTGCCGACGCTTTATGGCGGCTCGACCGTCTATCTGATGCCGAAGTTCGACGCCCGCGGGTACCTCGAGATCGTGCAGCGTGAAAAGATCACCCACACGATGCTGGTGCCTGTGCAATACAAACGCATCATGGACGTGGCTGACTTTGACGCCTTCGACCTGTCATCGATGCAGGTGAAATTCTCCACCTCCGCGCCGCTGCGGGCCGAGGTCAAGGCGGATGTGCTGGCGCGCTTCCCCGGCAAGCTGCTGGAATACTACGGTCTGACCGAAGGCGGCGGGGTCACTGTGCTGAATTCTGCCGAACATCCCGACAAGCTGCACACGGTGGGCCAGCCCGCGCCGGGCAATGAGATCCGCCTGATCGACGAAACGGGCAAAGAGGTTCCCAAGGGCACCGTGGGCGAGATTTGCGGCCGCGGGCCGACGATGATGGCGGGGTATTTCGGGCGCGATGACCTGACGGCCGACTACATCTGGCGCGACGCAGCGGGCAACGTCTTCTTCCGCTCGGGCGATATGGGCCGTTTTGACGAGGACGGGTTCTTGATCCTGTCGGACCGTAAGAAAGATATGATTATCTCGGGCGGGTTGAACATCTATGCCGATGATCTTGAACTGGTGCTGCTGGCCGATCCTGACGTGACGGATGCCGCCGTGATCGGCGTGCCCTCTGACGCTTGGGGCGAAACGCCCTACGGGTTGGTGGTGCTGCGCGAGGGGGCGACGCGTTCGGGCGATGATATCTGCGCTGACGCCAACGCCAAGCTGGGTAAAAGCCAGCGTCTGTCGGCGGTGGAACTGCGCGAAGAGCTGCCGCGCAGCTCTATCGGGAAGATCCTCAAGAAAGAATTGCGCGCGCCCTTCTGGGCGGCGGTTTCTGCGTGAACAAGGAAGATGACATGAGCAACCAAGACGATACAGACCAGATGAACGGGGCCGATAGCCTTGTGCAGACGCTGCTCGATAGTGGGCTTGATACCTGTTTCACCAATCCCGGCACGTCGGAAATGCACTTTGTTGCCGCGCTGGACCACGTGCCCGGCATGCGGTCGATCCTTGTCCTGCAAGAGGGCGTGGCGACGGGGGCGGCGGATGGGTACTACCGTATGTCCGGCAAGCCCGCCTGCACCCTGCTGCACCTTGGGCCAGGGCTCGCCAACGGGTTGTCGAACCTGCATAACGCGAAAAAGGCAGGCTCGGGCGTGGTGAATATTGTCGGCGAACATGCGGTCACGCATATCGAGCTGGACGCGCCGCTGACCTCTGACATCGAAGGGATCGCGCGGCCCGTGTCCCATTGGGTGCACACGTCCATGTCGGCGGCGGATGTGGGCGCGGATGCGGCCCGTGCGGTGCAGGCGGCAAATGTGGCACCGGGGCAGGTGGCGACGCTGATGCTGCCCAGTGACACCGCCTGGAACGAAGGCGGCGCTGTCGCGCCCGCGCGAGAGCCTGCACAGCGCCTTGCCTTTGACGAGGCCGCGTTGGAGGAAGCCGTCGCCGCGCTGTCCGGCCCCGACAGCCTGCTGCTGTTGGGCGGTGCCGCGTTAAGTGCTGAGATGCTTGAGATTGCGGGGCGGATCGCGGCCAAGACGGGCTGCAAACTGCTAAGCGAATGGGCCAATGCGCGGCAGGAACGCGGGGCAGGGCGTGTGGTGGTCAACCGCGTGCCCTATCCCATCGATCAGGCGCTAGAGACGCTGGCCCCGTTCAAGCGCATCGTTCTGCTGGGCGCACGCGCACCCATCGGCTTTTTCGCCTATCCGAACAAGCCCGCGATCCTGACCGCCGAGGGCACGCAGATCACCAACCTGTGCACCACTGCGCAGGATATCGCAGGGGCGCTGGAGGCGCTGTGCAGCGGTGTGGGTGCGGCGGACACTCCGCCCGCCCATGTGGCCGAAGCCGCCACCGCCGACAAACCCAGCGGCCCGTTGGAGCCGGGCGGCATCGCGCAAGCCCTAGCGCGCACCATCCCCGAGGATGCGATTGTCATCGACGAGGCGATCACCACAGGCCGCGCGTTCTTCCCCGCAACAGCAGGGGCCCCGAAGCACACTTGGGTGAACAACTGCGGCGGGTCCATCGGCTATGGCATGCCCGTGGCGATCGGGGCGGCCGTGGCCTGCCCTGACCGCAAGGTGATGGCGCTGATCGGGGATGGCAGCGCGATGTACACGGTGCAAGCGCTTTGGACGATGGCGCGCGAGGGACTGGACATCACCATCGTGATCTTCGCCAACCGCGTCTACAAGATCCTGCGTGGCGAGCTGACCAATGTCGGCGTCAGCAATGCGGGCCCCAAGGCGATGGATATGCTGTCGCTTGACCAGCCGACGCTTGAATTTGCACAGATGGCAAAGTCGATGGGGGTAGAGGCGACGCAGGTCAGTGATTGCGAGGCGCTGGAGCTCGCGATCGAAACAGGGCTGGCACATAAAGGCCCGTATCTGATCGAAGCGGTGATGTAGCGCCCGCGCCAACCACCCTATACAAAAAGGCCCCCGATCAGCGCTGATCGGGGGCCTTTTTCTATTTCAGTCATCCGCGTCTGTTAGCGGTCTGCACCACCGTCGCCGTCGGCATCATCGCTGTCCGGCACGTCGTCTGCCTCGATCGGCTTGGACACGGTTTTGGTCGGCGGCAGGCCTTGATCCTGCGCGGCGGGGCCTTCGATCTTGAACGGCTGGGTGGTGCCGTCCTTGTTCTCGCCCAGCCAGATGGTCTGCTGCGGGAAGGGGATCTCGATCCCGCGCTCGTCAAAGACCGTCTTGAGGTAACCGTTGTACATACGCCCGATGCCCCATTGCTTGCCCGGATCGGTCTTGATCCGCACGCGCAGCACCACGGCGCTGTCACCAAGGGATTGGACCCCGAACCATTCCAGCTCTCCCATGATGCTATTGGCGATGTCTGGCTCGTTTTCCATCATGCGGTCGAAGGCGTCGAACATGGCCTGCTTGGCCTCTTCGACATTCTCGCGGTAGGCGATGCCCATGTCACAGACCGTGTAAGAGAAGCCGCGCATGTAGTTGCTGACCACATCCACGGTAGAGAAGGGGATCATGTGGAATGCGCCTTGCACATCGCGCAGCGAGACAGAGCGCACCGACAGCTTTTCGACGGTGCCAGTGGTGCCGCCCACGGTGATCACATCGCCCACGTTGATGACATTCTCGAACTGGATGAACACACCGGTGATGATGTCTTGCACCATCTTCTGCGCGCCGAAACCAATCGCCAGACCCAAGACCCCGGCAGAGGCAAGCAGTGGCCCGATATCCAGCCCGATCTCGCTCAGCACGAACATCAGCGTGAGGATGATCAGCGTAATGGTCGCCGCGTTGCGCAGCAAGGTCAGCAGGGTGGTTTCCCGCGAGGTTGGCACAGCGCCGTATTCAGGGTTCAGCTTGTAGTCGACAAAGGATGTCAGCGCGAGCCAGATGCCGAAGGCCACCGTCAGGATCAACCCGACAGAGATCAGCGCCTTGGTCACTGCCAGCCCGACCTGCCCCTCAAGCCAGCTGCGCATGTCGATCGTGCCGATTACGTCCAACGTAAAGAACAGCACGCAGACCAGCAGAAACAGCCGCAAGGCGCTGAAGGCGCGGGGGACAAAGGTGTTGATGCGACGTTCCAGCAACGGCAGCTTGGCGTTCACGTCCTCGGGCAGTGAAATGCCGCGGTGCACGGCCTGTGCCAACCAGCCCGACAGCAGGGCGGCGATGATGATCGCGGCAAGGATCTTGCCCGACCCGACAATCGCGTTCAGCGTGACCTCGGCGGGCTGGGTCATGACCACGATGAACATCACCGCGATATAGGCCAGTGCGAACCAGTGCCAGATGCCTGCCAACCCGTGCAGCGTACGCGCGATAAAGCCGCGCCGCGCCTCTGCGATGGTGGCCGGATCGACACCCTCGGCGGCTTGCGCCTCGCTGGGGTCAGCTTCGCTTTGCAGCCAGCGGGTGACGGCCTTGCGACGGCGCAGCACGATGTAGACAAAATACAGCAGTACGAGGACCGATAGAAGAGCCGACACGCCAGCGCCCGCGGCCGTGTTGACGCTTTGGTTGACGATTGGCACGACCAGCAGTTGCCCGTAGCCCAGAACACTGACCACGATGCTCAGATAGCGGGTCAGCGCCGCGGCGGCCTTGTCACCGACGGGCACCAGACGCAGGCCCGACGCAACGGGCGAGAGGAACGACCGGATGACGACTTTGGTCATTTCGACCAGCAGGAAGGCGTTCAGATACATCGACTGGCGGATGCCGATCTGCCCGACTTCGCCAACGGCGAGGATGGTGATCAGATAACCAGCGGCCCAAGCTACGACAACGATAAAGGCGTCCAGCAGGTTCGACCCCAGAAACAGCCCGATAGAGCGGAAGAGGCCCACATGCTCGGCCGTGCGCCCCATGCGCGCATATAGCCCCCGCGCAAGGTAGCGCAGCACCACAAAGAGCGCGACGGTGATCGCAATGACCGCAAGCAGGCCGGGGATCGCTTCCAGCAATACGGTCAGCTCCGCGCCGCTGAGGCCAGAGAAGACCTTGCCGCCGCGTTCGAACCCGTTCCAGAAAGAGGTGAGCGTGCTGACTGTGTCTTGTCCGATCTGCTGGGTGATCAGGGCGATTTGCCGCCCGACCGATACGCCTTCGGCATCCGCGGCTTCGGTGATCGTTTCAATCGCGGGGTTTTCATCACCCGCAGGGTCGCCCGAGGCATCCAGCGACTTTTCAAGGTCCGCGATCAGCGCGGCGCGGGCGTCATCGTCTTTGAGCACCTCGAGCAGGGTATCCAGCGGTGCCTTCGTCTCTGCCTCGGGTGTCGTTTCGGTTGTTTCCGTGTTGGAAGATCCGCCTCCGGTGAACAGCGATTGCGCCTGCGCCGCGAAGGGGGCGAGCGTCAGGAAGAGTGCCACCACAAGCCCCGTCAGTACGTAGAGCCACCCTTGGGCTGGCATCGCGATCTTTCCGGTTTTTGACATGGGGGCCTCTTTCAACACACTAAATTACACTACGAGATAGGGGAACGTTCCCTATTTCCACTGTTTTTCGCTTATGGGCGGTCTTGGACGTAAAGAAAACCCGATGGCAGGGCGAGTCTGCGCATCGGGCGGTCTTTCGGTCATGGCACTAACGGGCTTGTTTACGCTGTGGAACTGCCGGTGATCACCTCGGCGCGCGGGGCCTCGGCTTTGGTCGGGGCGGGCTGCTTTGGCTGCGGCTGTTTGCGTGCCGCTTCGGCCAGCAGGGCGGCGGCATAGCACACAGCGATGGCGGCCAGCGGCAGGGTCCACGGCAGGGCGGTGACCGTAGGCTCGACATCCATCATGATCTGTCCGGCCAGTGCAAGGATCGTCCCTAGCCCAAAGACCAGCAGGCCGTGGCTGCCCATCAGACGCAAGGGGGCCGCATAGCGGTGTGCGCAGATGCGGGTCACTACGGGGAGGCACGAAAGCACATAGACCAGCGCGAGGATATGCACCAAGCGCGGCAGCGCGAGCATCGACTTGTTGTGCGTCGTGATGTTGCTGGGCAGGCCAAGCCCGCCAAGCTGCGCCATCTTGTTGTTCATGAACGCCCCCAGACCGGGCACGTAGCGCCAGGCAAAGATGAACAGCAGCAGACCAAGCGCCAGCTTGAACAGGATCGGAGAGTTGCGGACCAACCGTTCGTCCTTGCGATGACGCACGCCGATGGCAAGGCCGATGACAAAGATGAACTGCCAGGTGAGCGGGTTGAAGAACCAGCCGCCCCCACCGGGGTGGTTCGGGATGGTCAGTCGGGTGGCACCTGCATAAAGCCAGAACGCCCCCGCAACGGCCAAGGTCGTGCGCGGGGCGTAAAGCACAGCGGCGATCAGCGCAGGGCCTGCCAGCAGCAAGACGGTATAGGACGGCAGAATGTTCACATAGCCGATCTGATATCCCAGCGTGACCAGCCCCGCCATCGCGGCACCGGTCTGGTCATACAAAAGGGCGAGGTTGTGCATCACACGAAACTCCGAGCGCACAAACGTATCTGCCGCCCAGGCATAAAGACCGATGGCCGCGACCGTCAGCACGATATGCACGATATACAGCTGCCACGCCCGCCGCCACAGCGGGGCCATCGCATCCCAAAGACGCAGCTCCCCCGACATCCAGCGGCCAATGGCGGGGGAATAGGCGATGCCCGCCGCGATGCCCGACATGATAAAGAACGCCTCTGCCGCGTCGGAGAACCCGATGTTGCGGATGGTCAGATGCTCCCACGGGTTGCCGGGCATGTGGTCGATGATGATCATGATCAGCGCCAGCCCGCGAAACGCATCGATGCGCGGATCGCGGGCGCGGCGCGGCAGGTCGACCCCGCGCCGGATGGGAATAAGCTGGGCGTCAGGCCGGTTGGACGATTGTGTCATGCGACGATCCTTCTGGGGCGGCACCCGATCTCAGGTTGTCGCGATAAGCTGCAATGACGGCGGGCGTGGCCCGTTCTTGCGGCGTGGTAAAGACTTGGCCGGTGCTCTCGTGCGAGGTCACGGCGATCAACAGCGGCGCGATGGACATGGGCAGCGTCACCGGCAAGAGCCAGAAGATCAGGTTCGGCACCCAGAGATAGACGGCAGCGGTGACCGCGACCCCGAACAGCGATACCCAACGGCTGGCACGCCAGCTTTCGGCGAGGGTAAGCCGCCCTTCGCCGCGTGCAGTCGCGGGCCAGCCGCCATCCTTGCCCGCAAAGACCTCGGCGACGGCGCGGCTTTGATACATCAGCATCACGGGCGCAATCAGCGCGGTCAGCAGAATTTCAGACAGGACAGAGCCAAGCGCGCGCAGCGCCCCGCCAAACCCCTTGGCGCGGCCTGTTGCAGCCGCTTCGCCAAAGATCGCGAGCTTGGGCAGCAACAACAGCCCACCGATCCCAAAGGCAAGCGCCACGATCTGGAAGGTCTTGTCGTCGGGGAAGACGGGGAAAAGCTGATAGGCGTTGGGGAAATAATCAGGGCTGGCATTGGTCGCAGCGGCCAGCAGCGACACGATCAGGAAGGCCCCCCAAGCGACCGATACCAGATAGGCCATGATCCCCTGGACAAAGACGAACCGGCTCCACCCGTGCAGGCCGGGGGCACCGACCAGACGCATGTGTTGCAGGTTGCCCTGACACCAGCGGCGATCACGGCGCGCAAAGGCGAGCAGATTGTCGGGGCCTTCCTCGAAGGAACCGGCGATGCGGGGGTCCATCTCGACGCGCCAGCCGCCGCGTACCAAGAGGGCGGCTTCGACATAGTCATGGCTTAGGATGGTGCCGCCGAAAGGGGCGGGGCCGCTGAGTTCTGGCAGGCCGCAGCATTGCGACAGGGCGCGCACACGGGCGATGGCATTATGCCCCCAGAAGGGGCCCGCGCGCCCCTGCATACGGGCCAGACCGCGTGCAAAAACCGGCGAATGGAAACTGGCCGAGAATTGCATCGCACGGCCAAACAGCGACCCCGCGCCAAAGATCTTGGGCAGGGTTTGCAGCAGGCCAAGGCTCGGGTCTGCCTCCATCCGTGCGACAAGATGGCGGATCGTGTCGCCCTCCATCAGGCTGTCGGCGTCAAGGATCACGACGTATTCATAGGCCCCGCCGGATTTGCGGATGAAATCCTCGACGTTGCCCGCCTTGCGGCCATATCGGTCGGTACGGTTGCGGTAGTAGACCGGGTTCGCAGCGCCTTCATCGCCCAAGAGCGGGGCCAGCGCCGCGCGCTCTGCGATCAGGGCGTCGGGGTCAAAGGTGTCGGACAGAATGGCGAAATCGACGGGTACGTTCGCGGCCTGCATGGATTGGCGCATTGCCATAATGCGCGCGCAAACCTCTGTCGGGTTTTCGTTGCAGATCGGCACAAGGATCGCCGTCGGGGGGGAATCCGCGTTGCTCAGGTCCATATCAGGGAGGGGATCGAAAGAAGGCACGCCCAAAAAAGCCTGCCCCGCCCCCCAGGCCAACCAAGCCGTCGTAAGCGCGATAAGCGCCACGGCAAAGCCGTCCCAGATATCAAATCCGGTATTAAGCCCCGCTTGCGCCAGTGTCGCGGCTGCCGCGGTTGCGCAGAGCAGGGCAAAGCAAATGGCACCAACGCGGCTGACCCGCGTGGCACCATCGCGTAAATAAGAGGGCATGTCAGGCATTACGCATGAAGATGCGGCTCACCACCTCGAACAGGGAGGGGCGGGCATCATGCTCTAGCACCTGCCGCGGCATATCCAGCGGGGCAGGGCGAGGCGCATAACGGTCAAAGTCGGTCATTTGTTCGGTGGTCGCAGGTGATGTCACAGACGTATTCATTCTTTCAGCCATTGGTATACCCAAGTCTCGGTCAAGCTACGGTCGCCCGCGACCAGATTGGCGCGCAGTTCAATCGTTGCATCAGTTTCGGCGACGACCTCTAGAACCAGCCGCCACATGTGATCGTGGCCGTCGATCTGCTGCAGTACTTGTCCTGCAACTGTGCCGCCGGCGATGTTTACATTGGCTTCAACAACGTTCTCGGCGTTTGGTTCCCCTAAAGTTGCACCTTCGAAGTCGATGACAAACTTTCGGCGATCATTGCGCGGTTTTACGCCCGCGATGCCCCCATTTCCGGCAAGAGTGCGCGATACTTGTGCAAGTGTCGAAGACGCGCCGGGCGGGTTCATCCCCCAGTTCAGACGGTAGGAAATGCTTTTGCTATCCCCCGCCGCGAACCCGTTCTTGTAGGTCCAGAAGGCGACGATATTGTCGTTCCCCTCCAGATCCGACGGGATCTCGATCAAGCGGACCATGCCTTCGCCCCAGTCCCCTTTGGGTTCGACCATCAGTGTCGGGCGCAGCTCGTAGTGGGCTTCGGCGTCCAGATAGTCGTCAAAGGCACGGTGGCGCTGCACAAGGCCAAAGGATTTCGGCGATTGCGCCCCAAAGTATGAATTGGCGAGCTTGGGCGGGTTGTTCAGCACGCGGAACAGCGTGTCTTGGCCGGTGTTGACCACCAGCGCCTCGCTGTCGTGGACGCGGGCACGGTAATCGTCAAAGCCACCCTGATCGTTCAGCCCGAACAGATACATCGATGTCAGCGGCGCGACGCCCAGTTGCTGCACGTCCTGGCGGAAGAACAGTTCGGTGGTCACATCCATCGTGGTGGTGGCACCGGGGGTCACGGTGAACTTGTAGGCCCCCACGACCGACTGGCTTTCCAGCAGGGCGTAAAAGGTCATCTTCGTCTCGCCGGGTGCGGGACGCTGCAGCCAGAAGGCGCTGAAGCGGGGGAATTCCTCGGGCTCGGAAGTGGCAGTGTTCACCGCAAGCCCGCGCGCGCTGAGGCCATAGCGGTTCCCCGCCCCCAAGGCACGGAAGTAGCTCGCCCCGAGGAAGGACACGATCTCGTCGAACTGCTGCGGATCGTTCAGCGGCGCATTCATGCGGAAGCCCGCGACGCCGGGCAGCTCGGTACCGGTCGGGATCTTTTCAAGCGCTTTGGACTGGTAGATGAAATCATCCGAGGTAAAGCCAAGCGGCTGTGCCTTGTCATTGACGATCTCGTAAAGCGACACGGTGCCGTCAAACAGCCAGCCGGGGTGATAGGCATGTACCACCGCCTGCGCCGCAGGGCCTTTCCAGATCGCGCTGTCCTCGCGGAAGCGGATGTTGCGGTAGTCGTCATAGTCCAGCGTGGTAAAAGGCGCGCCCAGTTGCGTCGGCGCGGTGTACTCTTCACCCGCGAGGTTGCGTGCCCGTTCGATCAGAATATCAAAAGAAAAAGGCTCCGCCGTATCACTGGCCTGCGCCCAGGCAGCAGTGTCTTGCAAACCGGTTGCAGCGGCGAAAGCCAAAGCGGCCCCCCCTGCGCGCAATACTGACCGGCGAGACATCGGGCGGGAGCGAGACAAATGATGCATCAAAAATGATTCCTGTTCGTTGCTGCATTGCAGAATTCATATAATTACGCGGGAAGTTCAATAACATGAAGCATGATGCGCAAAATTTTGCTGCACAGTGCGGGGTTTACGCGAAAATTGCGAAATCAGCGCGGCATCATCCGGCAATATTTGCAAAGACATAGCGCCCCTGAGTGCAGGTGTTGTCTAGCCTCTTTGAAATACAGCGGAAATTTGCCGGAAATGACGTTCAATCGCCCTAGAATAAGATTGGTTGGCATCACAGGCCCGCAATGCCACCCTAAAGGGAATCTGTGTGTGTATCAGTAAACAAGAATACAAAAACGAGGACAAAATGGACAATAAAGACCTTCCATCGCTCCCGCTGGCGCTGCTGCCCGTCGTTCTGACGCTTGGCCTTCTGGCGCTGCAACTTTTCTACTATGGCGACTTCACGCCGCATATTCCCCTCATCCTCGGATTGGCCATCACGTCCCTGCTGGGTGTGTTTCGCGGTCAGACGTGGATGGACATCCGCGAAGGCGTGTTCCACGTGATCCACGTGTCGATGCCGTCACTGGCGGTGTTGATCGTGGTCGGCATGATCGTCGGCGTCTGGATCGCGTCGGGCACGGTGCCTACGCTGATCTATTACGGGCTGACCTTGCTGACCCCGTCGATTTTTCTGGCAGCCGCGATGATCCTCTGTGCTGTGGTTTCCCTGTCGTTGGGGACCAGCTGGGGCACAGTCGGCACCATTGGTCTGGCGCTGATGGGGATCGGTGCGGGTTTCGGTATCCCGGCCTATTGGACCGCCGGTGCGGTCGTGTCGGGCGCATTCTTTGGCGATAAGGTATCGCCGCTGTCGGACACCACGAACCTGGCGCCTGCGGTGACGGGCACGAATGTATTCGACCACATCAAGAACATGCTGCCCACGACCGTCCCGGCGATGATTATCGCGCTGGTGATCTATGTGGTCGTCGGCTTTATGCTGATCGAAGAGGGTGCAGGCGACGTCAGCAGCATCAATCAGATCACAACCGGCCTGGAGGAACGCTTTAGCCTCGGGATCATCCCGCTGACGCCTGCCTTGATCGTGATTGTGCTGGCGCTGATGAAAAAGCCGCCGCTGCCGTCGCTGTTTGCCGGTGTGCTGGCCGGTGGACTGGTGGCGATCTTCTGGCAGGGCGCGGGGCTGCATGACGTGTTCGCCTTTGCGCAGTCGGGCTATTCCATCGACACGGGCATCGCCGACATCGACAGCCTGCTGAACGCGGGCGGCATCCAGTCGATGATGTGGACCATTTCGCTGATGTTGATTGCCTTGGGCTTTGGCGGCGCGCTGGAGCGCACCGGCTGTCTGGAGGCGATCATTCTGGCGATCGTCAGCCGGGTGAAAAGCTTTGGCGCGGTACAAAGCTCGGCCATCGGGACGGCATTTGCGACCAATATGGTTGCGGGTGATCCTTATATCTCTATCGCGCTGCCGGGCCGTATGTACGCGCCCTTGTACCGTGGGATGGGCTATTCGACCCTGAACCTCAGCCGCGCGGTGGAAGAGGGCGGCACGCTGATGAGCCCGCTGATCCCGTGGAACGCCGGTGGTGCCTTTGTGATCTCGGCTTTGGGGCTGGGGGTCATGGACGGTAACCTGACCAACCTGCTGTACATCCCGCTGGCCTTTGCCTGCTGGACCGCACCGCTGATCGGTGTGTTCTATGCGGTGACCGGTCTGTTCTCTCCCAAAGCGACGGACGAAGATCGGGCCGAATGGGACAAATCCGGCGAAGACATCATGGACCTTGGCGACCATGAGCTCGCCTACGAGCAACCGGCCGCGACCTGATCGCGCCTGCACCGACACAGATGAAAGCCGCAGCGCCTATGAGCGCTGCGGCTTTTTTCATGCCCTCAGGCCTGCGCCTTCAGCCTGTCGCGAAGCGTGTTCTTGACGATCTTGCCATTGGCGTTGCGCGGCAGGGGATCGGGGTCGAACGTCGCGAAATCGGGGGCTTTGTAGTCCGCCATCTTTGTGCGTGCGAAAGCCTTGATCGCATCAAGATCGAGCGCGGTATCCGTGGTGTGGATGAAAACATGCATCTTCTCCCCCAGCACCGGATCAGGGCAGCCGATGGCGGCACATTCGATCACGGAGGGGTGGGCGGTCAGGGCGTTTTCGACCTCGGCGCTGTAGATGTTATAGCCGCCGCGAATGATCATATCTTTGCGGCGGTCGTGCAGGCAGATGAACCCCTCGGCATCGCGTGACCCCATGTCGCCGCTTTTCCAGTAGCCGTCGTAAAACTCGGAGGCGGTGCGGTCTGCGTTGTCCCAATAGCCGGGCACGGTCATCGCGCCCTTGATCCAAAGCTCCCCATGGGTGCCGTCGGGCACGTCGTTGCCCTGAGGATCGACAATGCGGATGTCGGCGCAGGGCACGGCGATGCCGATGCTATCCGCGCGTTTGGTGCCGAACCCCATCGGCAGGATCGTTACGGCAGAGGTAAGCTCCGTCGCGCCATAGGCGTTCATCAGGCAGAGGTTCGGCAGCTTTTCCGACAGTTCGGTGATGGTGGATTGCGGCATAGGTGCGCCGCCGTAGCCCCCGATCCGCCAGTGTTGCAGGTCGTAGTCCTCGACGTTGCAGCGCAGCAGGAACAGGTTGTACATCGCTGGCACCATCAGCGTCTGCGTGACTTTTTCATTGGCGGTCAGCGACAGGAATTCATGGGCACCGAAGACCTCCATCATCACGGTGCAGCCTGCGGTTTGCATCATAGTAAAGACGGTGGCGACCAGCCCGGTCACATGGCTTGCGGGCACGCACAGCAGCGACCGTTCACCGGCCCCCAGCTCCATGCAAAGCTCGAAATGCATCGCGGAATGGACGATGTTCAGATGGGTCAGCGTCGCCCCTTTGGGCTGGCCTGTGGTGCCGGAGGTATAGAGGATCACCGCGATGTCATCCTCGTGCAGCGGCACGGCGTCGGTCAGCGGGGTCTGCGCGGGCAGCGTATCAAAAGCGTCGGACCCCGCCACTGTGCCGCCAACGCAAAAGCGGTGGGTTAGCCCGGGCAGATCGGCCGGTGCGGGCAGGCGGTCGGCGACATCCATGCCATGCACGGCGATCTTGGCCCCGCATTGACGCAGGATAAACGCCAGCTCTGGCGTGCCTTCGCGGATGTTGATCGGCACGGCAATCGCGCCAAGCCGCAGACAGCCCATCATGGTCGCGATGAATTCCCAGCGGTTCGACAGCAGCAGCGCAACGCGGTCGCCATTTTCGACCCCACGCGCGCGCAGCCCTGCGGCGATGCGGCCCACGTGTAGGTCAAGCTCGGTATAGGTCAGTCTGGTCTCGCCGCTGACCACGGCCTCTTGATCGGGGGCGCGGGCAAGGGCCGCGGCGAGCATGGCGTTCAGGTCGGCGGGGCGATCCTTGAAGCATTTGATCTCGCGACCGTCAAAGTGGGTTTCTGTTTGTATGCGATCCGTGATCGCCTGTGACCAATGTGGCATCTGCGCTCCTCCCGTAGCTTGGGGTAGTCATTGCGCAAACAATCAGGGGCTGCAACGGCCAAGCGCCGTGTTAGCGCCCGCATTATGCCCCACCTGTTGGGGTCGGTTCGCCCTGCGAAACAAGGCGAACCGGGGCGTTTATCCCAGCACGGTTTTTACCGCATCCGCGGTCGCGGCGACGACGGTATCGACCTCTGCGCGGGTGATGCAGAAGGGCGGGGCAAAGCCGGTAATGTCGCCTTGGGGCATGGCACGGGCGATCACGCCGCGTTCCAGCATCGCGGCAGAGATCGCGGCCCCCACCTTGGCAGCAGGATCAAGCGGGGTGGCGTCTGCCTTGTCGGCCACATATTCCACCGCGCAAAGCAGCCCTTCGCCACGGATGTCCCCCACATTCGGATGATCGCCAAGCGCCTCTTTCATCGAGGCGTTCAGATATCCGCCCACCTCGGCCGCGTTGCTGACAAGGTTCAGATCGTCGATGAGGTTGAGGTTCGCGACACCCGCCGCGGCACAGATCGGATGCGCCGAGTAGGTCCAGCCGTGACCGATGGGGCCGTTCTCGTGCGTGCCCTGTTCCAGCACCTTCCACATCCGGTCCGATACGATCGACCCCGACAGCGGCGCATAGGCCGAGGTCAGCCCCTTGGCGATGGTGATCAGATCGGGTTTCAGCCCATAGTGATCCGACCCGAACATCGTCCCCAGACGGCCAAAGCCGGTCACGACCTCATCCGCGATCAGCAGGATGTCGTGGCGGTTCAGCACCTCTTGGATCGCGTCCCAATATCCGGCGGGCGGGGGCACGATGCCGCCGGTCCCCAATACGGGTTCCCCGATAAAGGCTGCGATGGTGTCCGGCCCTTCGGCTTGGATCAGCGCCTCAAGCGCGTTGGCGCATTGCGCGGTGAATTCGGCTTCGGACTGGGTGCGGTCCTTGCGGCGGTAGTAATAGGGCGCGTCCGTGTGGATCACGGGGTTCATCGGCAGGTCGAATTTGTCGTGGAACAGCGACAGGCCGGTCAGCGATCCGGTCATCAGCCCCGACCCGTGATAGCCGCGCCAGCGCGATATGATTTTCTTTTTCTGCGGGCGACCAAGGATGTTGTTGTAGTACCAGACGAGCTTGATGTTCGTCTCGTTCGCGTCCGAGCCGGACAGACCGAAATAGACCTTGGACATATGCGCCGGTGCGCGGTCCATGATCATCTTTGCCAGCGTGATAGACGTCTCGGTCCCGTGGCCCACATAGGAATGGTAATAGGCCAGCTGATGCGCCTGTTCGGCGATGGCGTCAGCGACTTCGGTCCGGCCATAGCCTGCGTTCACGCAATAGAGCCCGGCAAAGGCGTCCAGCATCCGGTTGCCATCGCGGTCCTCGATATGAACGCCCGACGCCCCTGTGATCACCCGCGTCGCGGATTCACCCCGCGCATGCTGTGCCAGATGCGTAGAGGGATGGAAAAAGTTTTCGCGGTCCCATGTGGCGAGTTGATCATCATTGCGAAGCATAGGTCAGGCTTTCTGTTTAGGAGAGTTTCAGGTGAGTTCGGTGGCCAGCACGGCAAGGCAATCGCCCGGCTGTGCCAGTCCGGGGTGGTGGCGGGCGATCACGATGCCCCCCATCTGGGCGCGGATTTCACGCGGGGGCAGGCCCGTATGCTGGCTGTCCCATAGACGCGCGATCAGGTCGCCTTCGGCCACTGTGTCGCCAAGGGTGACGTTGAAATCGACCAGCCCACCGTGGTTGGTGACGTGAAAACAACGGTCGTCGTCTTGCGACAGCATGCGCGATGGCGCAGTGACGGGCTGGCCTTGCAGGATACCGGCGTGGATCAGCAGGTTGCGCACGCCTTTGCGGGCGATCTGCGCGGTTTCAGGCGTGGCAGTGCCGCCGCCGCCCAATTCGGTGGTAACGAATGTCTTGCCCATCGTCTCTGCCGCGTCGTCATACATGCCAAGCGCGTCAATCTCGCGCATCTCGACACTGAAAGGCGCGTTGAACGCATCGCGCGCGGCGCGGCAGCGGGCCTGTTGGTCAGGGTCGTCCAGCGTGTGACAGGCGGCGAAGGGCAGAAAATCCAGCGTCTTGCCGCCCGAATGGAAGTCAAGCACGACATCCGCCATCGGCAGCAGCACCCGTTGAAAGTAGTCCGCGATCTTCTGGGTGGGGGTGCCATCGGGGCGGCCGGGGAAGCTGCGGTTCATGTTCCCCCCGTCCAACGGAGACCCCCGCGTCCCCGCCATAAAGGCGGGGTGGTTCATGAAGGGGAGGATGATCACGCGACCCGTGACATCCTTGGCCTCCAAGGTCTGGGCAAGCTCGACCAAGGCCAGCGGCCCTTCGTATTCGTCGCCGTGGTTGCCGCCGGTCAGCAAGGCAGAGGGGCCGTCGCCGTTTTTCACGTGGGTCACCGGAATCTGGATCGCCCCCCAAGCACTGTCATTGCGGCTATAGGGCAGGCGCAGATAGCCGTGCTGCACGCCGTCGCACTCAAAATCGATGGTGGCCGAGATAGGATTGTCCCGCATGGCGCTATTCCTTGATCACAAGCGCACGCGGGGTGGTGCACAGGCATTCGACACCGGTTTGCGTGATGACAATCGGCTCTGTGATCTCGATCCCGCCGTCGTCAAGCCAAAGGGCGGGCATGAAGTGAAAGGTCATGCCGGGTTCCAGCACGGTGGTATCTCCTGCGCGGAACGACATGGTGCGTTCGCCCCAGTCCGGAGGGTAGGACAGGCCGATCGCATACCCGCAGCGGCTGTCCTTCTCGAACCCGCGGTTGCGCAGGGTGGTGTTGAAGGCGCGGGCGATGTCTTCGCAGCGGTTGCCGGGTTTGGCCTGCTCTAGCCCGGCATCAATCGCTTCGAGCACGGCATTCTCTGCATGCAGATACTTCTGCGGAGGCTTGCCCAAGAACAAAGTACGCGACTGTGGACATTGATAGCGTCGGTGGGCGCCCGCGATTTCAAAGAATGTGCCTTCGTTGTTGCGCAGGGGAGCATCGTCCCATGTGATATGCGGCGCGGTGGCATCCAGACCCGAGGGCGTCATGGGCACGCAGGCGGGGTAGTCGCCCCAATGCCCTTCGGCCCCGCTGACGGAGGCATGATAGATGTCCGCGATCAGGTCGTTCTTGCGCATCCCGACCTCGGCCTTTTCGCGGATCACCTCGTGCATCCGTTCAACGATCCGCGCGGCGCGGCGCATATATTCAAGCTCTGTCGGGGATTTCACCGCACGTTGCCAGTTCACCAGTGCCGTGGCGTTCTGGATATTGACGCCCGGTAACCGCGTTTGCAGCGTCAGGAATGCCGAAGCGGTAAAGTAATAGTTGTCCAGCTCGAACCCGATGCGTGCATTCTCTAGCCCGCGGTCCGCGATGAGACGGGCGAGATCCTCCATCGGGTGTTTGTCGGGGTTCTGGACGTAGGTGTCATCGTAGCCGACGATATTGTCATCATCCAGATAGGTCGTGCGCTGGGCACCGGCGCTGTCCATGGCGCGCCCCCACCAGACGGGCTGGCCTTCGTGGGTCAACAGCACGCCTTGATGCACGTAGAACGACCACCCGTCATAGCCCGCCAACCACGCCATATTGGACGGATCGGTGACAAACAGCGCGTCCAGCCCGCGGGTGGCCATTTCGGCGCGTGTTTTCGCCAGACGTGCTGCATATTCGTGCTGTGTGAAAGAATGGTCGATCATGTGGGGATTCCTGCCAGGGTATTGTGCGAGTTTAGCTTTTTCGCGCTGTGCATTTATGCGAATAATGCGGCTACGCGGGTAAAAGCTGCAAATTTTTGTAAGATATGGGGAATTTAGGATGATTGACGCGATAGACCGGAAAATCCTGCATCACGTGCAGCGCGACAATCTGCTTACCAGCGCGCGCCTTTCCGAACTGGTCGGGCTGTCGCAAACCTCGGTCCAGCGGCGCCTTGCGCGGTTGCGTGCGACCAAGGCGATCGAGGCCGATATCGCCGTCGTCTCGCCCGAGGCCGTGGGCCGTCCCCTGACCATGCTCATCGCGGTGGAACTGGCGCGGGAACGGTCCGATATCATCGACCGTTTCAAGCGAGCGGTGCGGGAGCGGGCAGAAGTGATGAGCGCCTACTACGTGACCGGAGAGACCGACTTTATGCTGATCGTCAGCGCCAAGGACATGCAGGATTACGAGGCGTTCACCCGCGATTTTTTCTACAACAACCCCGATATCAAAGGGTTCAAAACCACCGTGGTGATGGACCGGATCAAGGCGTCATTCACCTTGCCGGTCTGATCACCACAATGGGTTGGTGGGCTAGGCGCTTTCCGCCTGCTTTTGCGACCACTCGGGTAGCGGAAAAAGCGTGTCGTAGATCAGGTTAAACACGTAGGAATAAACGAGGTAGAATGCCGCCAGTGCGATATCCAGCACGAAGGCATCCCACAGGCTGATCCCCAGATACCACGCGATGAAGGGCAGCAGCACCATCAGCAGCCCCGCCTCGAACGCCAGCGCGTGCAGCACCCGGACGATGCGCGATTTCAGGGTGGTTCCAGTCAGCCGTTGCAAGGCCAAGTCAAAAAGTACGTTATAGCCAAGGTTCCAAAGCGTCGCGAGCGTGGCGCTGACAATGCCCACGACACCAAAGTCATGTAGGGGCACGTCAAACAGGATCGCGCCTGCGGGGATCACAAGGATCAGCGCGATGATTTCAAAACTGATGGCGTGGCGAAGACGGTCAAATGCAGAGCGCATGTTATACCTCATTGAAGGGCCGGGTCGTCCCGACAGTTTTCCATTCAGGGGAGGTCGTCCTCACACTGCCATAGGTGGCAAAGCCGCGCGCGTTTTTCAAGAGCAATCGGGCCGCGGCCCTTTTTCCGAACAGTCCCGCGGGGCATCCGGCACTCTGGCGTTCTATCGATACAAATCGATTTGCTTGAATATTCATCATTGAGTAAAATACGGCGGATACATGGGCCCACTGCTGGAGTAAGGGCACCGTAAGAGTATGATACGAGTGGGGTGCAAGTAATGGGCGATCGTACCACTGGGGCGGCGCAGACGCGGCTGTCGACAGGGACGTCTGGTTTGGATGATGTGCTGTGTGGCGGGTTGACCCCGCATCGGCTGTATCTTGTCGAGGGGACGCCGGGGTCCGGCAAAACAACGCTTGCGTTGAAGTTCCTCATGAATGGGCGCGAAAATGGTGAGCGCGGTCTTTATATCACGCTTTCCGAAACGGTTGATGAGCTCACCGCTGTCGCACAGTCCCACTCCTGGACGCTAGACGATATTGATCTGTACGAGCTGGTCGCGGAAGACGAGTACAGCTCTGATCGGGAGCAATCCTTGCTGCACCCAAGCGAAGTCGAACTTGGGGAGACCGTGCGTGGTATCATCAATCTGGTGGAAGAGAATAATCCGACCCGTGTCGTTCTCGACAGCCTGTCAGAGCTGCGCTTGCTGGCGCAGAACCCCCTGCGCTACCGTCGGCAAATCCTAGCGCTAAAGCATTTCTTTGCGCGGCGTAATTGCACGGTCTTGATGCTGGACGACCGCACGGCTGAACCGGGGGATCTACAGCTTCACTCCATCGCGCATGGCGTCGTCTCGCTTGAACAACTGGCCAATGATTTCGGGTCGGAACGGCGCAGGTTGCGTGTGATCAAGATGCGCGGCCTGAAGTATCATGGCGGCTACCACGATTTTACCATCGAAAAGGGCGGGTTGTGCGTCTACCCGCGCCTGATCGCGGCGGATCACGCGCGCGATTTTTCGGCTGATGCGGTGACAACGGGGCTGGACGAGCTCGACGCTTTGCTGGGCGGGGGGCTTGTGCCCGGCACCAATGCGCTGCTGGCCGGTCCTGCTGGCGTGGGCAAGACAACGACGGCGGTGCGCTGCATGCTGGCCGCGCTGAACCGAGGCGAGAAAGCCGCGTATTTCCTGTTCGACGAGCGGCTGTCGACGTTGCTTACCCGCTCGCGAGCGCTTGGCATGGACGTGCAGCCGTTCATCGACAACGGGCAGTTGGAAATCCGGCAAATCGATCCGGCGGAACTGTCGCCCGGTGAATTCGCCAGCGCGGTGCGCACGTCGGTGGAAAAGGACGGTGTAAGTGTTGTCGTGATCGACAGCCTCAACGCGTATTTGCACGCGATGCCAAGTGATAATTTCCTTGTGCTACAGATGCATGAACTGCTCAGCTATCTCGCGCAGCAAGGCGTGGTGTCACTGATGATCCTTGGGCAACATGGTGTCACAGGGGAGCTGCGGACCGACATCGATATCAGCTATCTTGCCGATACCGTCATGATGCTGCGGTTTTTCGAGGCCGAAGGCGAGGTGCGCAAATCCATCGCGGTGATCAAGACCCGTACGTCTGACCATGAACGCAGCATCCGTGAATTCAAGATCGACGCGACTGGTATCGTGATCGGCGAACCTATCCGCAGTTTCTCGGGTGTGTTGTCAGGGACGCCGGTGTTCACGCAGCGCTCAGACGCGCTTTTGCAGCTCGATCCTCAAACCAGCGACGGTGCAAAGTGACACCACAAATGGCATCGTCATCCGAGCCAGAGACCCCGGATGATGCGCTTTTGGTCTCTGTCGGTATTCTCGCGCCACGCGGACGGGATGCGGCTGTCGCGGGGCAGCTGCTCGACCAGCATGATATTGCATCGACATCCGTCGCCTCCCTTGGGGAACTTGCGGGCCTCATCGGGCGGCAAATCGGCGCGATTTTGGTGACCGAAGAGGCGCTGGCAGGCGTCGGGGTCGATACCTTGCAAGAGGCGCTTGCCGCGCAGCCCCCGTGGTCGGATGTCCCGTTTATCGTGCTGGCCAATGGCACGTCCTCCAGCCGCAGCAACCACGCGGCGGCAAGAATTGACCAGCTGAGCAACGCGGTGCTCTTGTCGCGCCCTTTGCACGCAGAGGAGCTGGTACGCTCGGTGCGCTCTGCGCTCAAGGCGCGGCGGCGGCAGCATGAGGCGCGCAAACATCTGGAGCAGCTTGAACTGCGGGAACGTCAGCTGTTCGAGAGTGAGGCAAAGTTCCACGCGATTGCGAATTCGGTCGATCAGATGATCTGGTCCACTTTGCCGGACGGGTTTCACGATTATTACAACGACCGCTGGTATGAATTCACCGGTGTGCCCGAAGGATCGACCGACGGCGAGGGCTGGAACGGCATGTTCCATCCCGACGATCAGGAAAAAGCCTGGGCGCGTTGGGGTCACAGTCTTGAGACCGGCGAGCACTATGAAATCGAATATCGCCTGCGGCACCGCACGGGGCAGTATCGGTGGGTGCTGGGGCGTGCCCAGCCTGTGCGTGACGAGGCCGGACGGATCACGCGCTGGTATGGCACCTGCACGGATATACACGAGATCAAGGTCGCCGAAGAACAGCGGCAGTTGATGCTGGGCGAGATGAACCATCGGGTGAAAAATACCCTTGCGATGGTCAATGTCATGGTGTCGCAGACGCTGCGTCAGTCCGAAAACCTGAAGGATGCACAGGTCGCTATCCAGTCGCGGATTGGCATGATGGCGCAGGCGCATGACCGTTTGATCAAGGCCGCATGGGCACAGACCCGTATCCTGGAGGTGATCGAGGCCGCGTTGGCCCCTCACCGGACGGGTGAGGGACGGTTTGCAATAGAGGGACCGGATGTGCCGATCGGGTCCAAACAGGCGCTGGCCCTGACGATGGCGTTGCACGAACTGTCGACCAACGCCACGAAATACGGCGCTTTGTCCGGTGACGGGGACAACGGCAAGATTGCGGTGCAGTGGAAGGTCGCTCGGGCAAGCGATGGGGCAGAGGTGTTTCACCTTAGCTGGACCGAAAGCGGGGGCCCATTGGTGACACCGCCAAGCCGCAAAGGCTTTGGCAGTCGGATGATAGAACAAGCGCTCGCCGGATATTTTAACGGATCGGCGGAACTAAATTACGCGCCAGAGGGTTTGAGTTTTATGCTACAAGCTCCACTGGCAGGTTTGACGATCTAAGAATGGTGCTCTGCAAGCCCATTGATCATTAATGAAAGCTGTCCAAACGTGGATTATCAGAACCTACCCGCCGTGCTGATCGTAGAAGATGAACCGCTGATCCGTATGGGGGCCGTCGATATGATCGAAGAGGCCGGCTTTAAGACCTATGAAGCCGGATCGGCCGACGAAGCCATCGAAGTGATGCAGACGCATTCTGATATTGGCATCCTATTTACCGATATTGATATGCCCGGCACCATGAACGGGCTCAAACTGGCGGCCTATGTGCGCACGACCTGGCCTCCGGTGGTGATCATGATTGCGTCGGGCGTGATCGAGCTTGACGAAGCGGATGTGCCAAGCGGGGCTGCCTTTGTGCCCAAGCCCTATGCCACGAACCATGTGACCAAGATGTTGCAGGAAGCCACAGGGCAGGTGGGGGCATGATCTTGCGGTCACAGGCGTCTGGCTGCACGAATTCCCCGGATCAAAACTGGTAGAATGCGATAGCTGCGCTAGCTCAGTCACAACCCCGACATGTCACGTGATTTCGTGACGCTGGAATGGAGAGTGATTTGAGCAAACTACGATACCTCGCGGGTCTGATGGCCACCCTTTTGATCTTTGCGGCACCGCTTTGGGCGCAGGAGGAAGAGGAAGCCTGCGATACCGCCCGCTGGTATTGCGTCGAGGCATTGAACAGCGGTCTGCCCGCGGTCATGCCGGAAATCGACCGCGAAACACCCCGTGCGACGATGGAAAGCCTTGTGCGGGCCGTGCGCCGCGATGATTGGGTCGGTGCCGCGCATCTGCTTGACCTGTCCGATATCCAGCAGGATCGCCAGCAGGACGTGGGGACATCGCTGATCCGACAGCTTGAAACCGTGATCAGCCGGAAAACTGTGATCAACTGGGACAACCTGCTGGACCGGCCCGATGCGCTGGATGCGACATCCACCTCTGACAAGGCGATGGCGGGCACGCCGCGCAAATCGCTGTTGCTGTGGACGCTTGATATGGACGACTACCCCGCGTCAATCCGCCTAAACCGGATCAAGCCCGAAGGGGGCGACCCTGTCTGGGTGTTCTCGCGCCACACGGTGCAGAATATTCCGCGGCTCTACACCCGCTACGGGCCCGGTCGGCTTGAAACCATGCTGCCCGATGTACTGACAGAAAACACGGTCGTTGACCTTGCGCTGTGGGAACTCATCGGCCTGCCGGTGCTGATCGCGCTGGCGATTTACGTGGCGCGACTGGTCTGGTTGCTGACAGGGTGGATCGCGGAGCGTGTGCCGTCGCAGCTGGCACGGCAGATATTCCGATCGGTACGCGGGCCCGCCTGCGTGGGCGTGTCGACCCTGTTCGTCATGGTGGTCGAGGCCAAGATTTTCTCTTTCTCGGCAGAGCTTACGACAGTGCTGGTGCCGACCGCATGGCTGGGGCTGATCGGGGCGGGGCTGTGGTTTGTGGTCAATTGCGTCGAGGTTATCCTGGATCACCTGACGCAGGTCGAGGAAACCGATCTGACCCTCAAGGAAGAGGTGCACAAACGTACCACCGCAACGCGGATCTCGGCGGCGCGTCGGGTCTTTGTTGTAGCTGTCGTGCTGGTCGGCGGCGGTATATTCCTGTCGCAGACCAATGTGTTCCAGAACCTCGGGCTGACGTTGCTGGGGACGGCTGGGGCGGTCACCCTTGTCTTGGGCTTCGCCGCGCGCAGCATTTTAAGCAACATCATGTCGTCGTTGCAGATCGCCTTGAACGGGTCAGCCAAGATCGGCGACCGTATCGTGTTCAACGACGCGCTATGCCATGTGGAACGGATCCATTTCACCTATGTGCAACTGCGCGACTGGGATGGCACGCGGCTGGTCGTGCCGGTGACCGAATTCGTCTCCACCCCGTTCAAGAACTGGACCATGCAGGAGCCGGAAATGTTGCGCATCGTTAAGATCAAACTGTCTCACACCGCAGATGTGGATGCGTTGCGAGACGCTTTCGACAAGGTGATCGACGCGCTGGACGAGAACTACGTGGGTAATCGAGATGATGTATGCGTGCGGGTCGCGGGGCAGGACGTACTGGGCAAGGACGTCTGGTTCCTCGTGCCCTGTGCCGACCCCAACACTTCGTGGGAGGCCGCCTGCGACGCGCGTGAAGGCATCATGGCAGAGATCCACAAGCTCGCCGAGAAAGAGGGGGTCGATTACTTCCCCCAAGCGACCGCGGCAGAGGCAAGCTGAAGCCGCGACACGGTTTTTCGAGGTAGGCAGACATGAGAAAAGCCCCGCTGATCCAGCGGGGCTTTTGCATATTGAGTGGGGGCTACGCCCCAACTGTCGCAAACTTAGGCTGCGGCTTTGTTCACGCCACCTGTCGCGATGTCGGTCATGCGGCGGTCACCGTCATAGGTTTGGTCCAGACATTCCTGCAGGATGGCACCGTCTTCGTCTTTGCCCAGACGGTTGGCAAAGGCGACAAGGCAGCCGTATCCGGCCAGCGCGTAATGCACCATGCGCTGATACTGTGTGATGATCATGGCGTCGCGTACGTCGTCGTCGCCATAGTCTTCTTCCAGCGCGTGGGCCTTCGCCTCGGCCACAAGCCCTTCCATCCCTTTGCAATGTTCACCAGTAGGCGAAATACCGTGGGCGTTGCAGATCTCGGCAATCTTTTCCATGCCGTCGCTGATGCCGTTCGATCCGGCGATCAGGGCTTCGGAAAGCTCTTTATCCTTGGCGGCACGGCCTAGGGCGACGACCACATCCAGCGACTGTTTGTTCGCGCTGTACAGGTCTTGGAGTTGGTCATGGTACACGTCTTTAAGGCTGTTCATCGGCATGTCGATCTCCTTTGCGATGTGATTTGTATTCCCTGACCAACGCGGCGATGCGCCAATGCGTTCCACGCTGTCTGCCTGCTCGGCGGCTTCGCGCGTGCCTTTATATGCACCCCAAAATCACACCCGTTCCGACCCAAGTTTTATCGACCCCAAGGTCGGAAGCGGGGAACGAAATTCAACTCTGACGGTTGGGTCTTCAATAACAGGAACGTGACAAAAAAGGAGAAATTGAATGCATGGAATTTTCTACCTCATCGGCCTGATCGTGGTCGTTCTCGCCGTTCTCAACCTCATCGCCTAACAAAAGGAGCGCATCATGACTGATACAAAAAATAGCAATCCTGCCGGCGCGCAGGACCTGAATGAAAAAGTAAAAGCCACCGCCGCTTCCGCTACGGATGAAGCCAAGGCGCGGGCGAAAGACGTGGCCGACACCGTTGCCTCCGATGCTGCGCGCTATGCAGACGAAGCCAAAGGTGCCGCCGCGAGCGAAGTCAAAGGCGTGGCCAGCGCATTGCGTACCGCCGCCGACGAATTGCGCAGCGGGTCGCCGCAAGAACGCACCTTTAGCCAGCTTGCAGACGGGCTTGCGGATGCTTCTGACTCCATGCGCGACAAGGATCTGGGCGAGATGGTCGGCGCGGTATCTGACTTTGCCAAACGCAACCCCTTCGTCTTTTTGGGCGGGGCTGCCTTGGTCGGCTTTGCCGCGACACGGTTTGCCAAAGCTTCGAACACAGGCGCACGCGGCGAACGCTACGCCTACGAGGGCCGCGAGATGGAACGCCCCGTACCGGCAGAGCGCGCGCATAACCTCGATACAGGTGATGTCGCCAGCCCCGCCGTAAACACCACAGCGAAAGGGAGCACAGTATGACCACCGATCCCAATAAATCCACCGGCAGCCTGCTGAGCGATGCGCTGACCCATGTCAGTTCGCTGGTCCGCAGCGAGGTCGATCTGGCCCGTGCCGAAGTAAACGAAAATCTGAAATCTGCGGGTGCGGCCATCGGTCTGATCGTCGGCGCTGTCGTTGTTGCCCTGACCGCATTGAACGTGCTGTCCGCGGCATTGGTCGCAGCGCTCACCGAAGCAGGCATTCCTGCGGGGTGGTCGGCCCTGATAGTCGGCGTTGCTTTTGCGCTGATCGCCTATGTGATGGTCAACAAAGGGACCAATGCGCTGAAGCTCAGCAGCTTGGCACCGACCCGCACTACCAAGAACGTAAAACGTGACGCGCAAGCCGTGAAGGAGGTTTACGATGACAAGTAATAACCGCAGCCCCGAAGAAATCGAACGCGAGATCGAGCGCGAGCGCGCCGGATTGACCAGCACGCTGGATGATCTGCAAGACAAGTTTTCGGTCGAAACCATTGCCCGCCAATTCTCGGATCAGTTCCGCGAGCACGGGGGCGACATTGGCCGCTCTGTCACCGATGCAGTAAAGCGCAATCCGATTGCGCTGGCGCTGACCGGTGTTGGCCTCGCGTGGTTGATGGCCGGCGACAAGATGCCAGGCCGCGACCGCTATATCTCGCGCGATGATCGCGATTATCGCGACACCCGCGGACGTGCAAACTATTACGGTGTCCGCCACGACGACCACGACCTTCCGGTCAGTGCGCAGCAGCATGGCGTTGTTCCCGTGGGCCAGCGTCGCGATCTGGGGCCACAGCCCGGCGATCCGTCCAAGCCCTATTATTCGGGCGATGTTGCGCGGACGGGTGATGTGCCCTCATGGGCGCTTACCGAAGATGATGATCATCCCGGTATCGCACAGCGTGCAGGCGACGCGGCATCGCGCGCCGGTGACCGTGTCTCGGGCGCGGCGTACAGCGTAGCGGGGTCCGCCCAAAACGCAGGCTCGGCCGTGGCAGACAAAGCCAAGGGTGCAGCAGGTGCGGTGTCTGACGCTGGTCATTCCGTCGCATCGGGTGCCCGCGACTTTGCATCCTCCGCCTCCGAGCGCGCAGCGCAGTTGCGCCGCCGTTTGGCCGAGGGCACCGAAGACCTGTCAGAGCAAGCCCGCGAGCGCGTCATCGCCGCCCGTGAAAGCGCCGTTCGCGCCCGTGCGACAGCCGCATCCTATGGCCGCGAAGGTCGGGATCGTGCCGTCGATATGTACGAAGAGCAGCCGCTGATTGCCGGTGCGCTTGCGCTCGCCGTTGGGGCCGCTATCGGCGCCGCACTGCCCCGCAGCCGGACAGAGGACCGCTACATGGGTCAGCATAGCGACCAGCTGATGGCCGACGCTGAACGTATCTTCGCCGAAGAAAAGGCAAAGCTCGGCAAGGTTGCTCAGGCGGCCTCTGACGAGGCGAAGAAGGTGTTGCGCGAAACCAAGGAAGACGCGGACGCCGCGGCCCCGGGTGATACAGCAGCAGATGCGATTGTCGAGAAGGCCAAAGCCTCTGGCCAACGCGTTGTCGACGCTGCCGAAGCCGAGGCGGATAAACAGGGTGTCGGAGACGTCAAGAAGTCCTGATACTGCCGATATAGCTGATAAAAGCCCGCGCTTGTTTGCGCGGGCTTTTTTTGTGCCTTGTTGCTGGCGAAGGGGGCGGTAGGAACCGCAGATGCCCGACGTGCTGAGATTGGCCGGTGCACAGTCCGCGAGTCGCTTTTCTTGCTGGGGCGGGTCCAGTCGTGATGCAAAAGCCCACAAAAAAACCGGCGCAAGCTTACGCCGCGCCGGTTGATTTGTTTACGGATGCCGCCGCTTACATCTCTGGCAGGTCCGACAGGATCTTGTCCATCGTCGCGGGCAGGTCGCGCACCCGCACACCGCAAGCGTCGTAGATCGCGTTGATGATGGATGCGCCTGCGCCGCAGATGCCCAGCTCTCCGATGCCTTTGGCCTGCATGGGGTTCGCCCAAGGGTCACGTTCCTGCACGAAGTTCACGGTCAGCTGTGGCACATCAAGGTTTACCGGCACGTGGTATTCAGCCAGATCGTTGTTCACTAGATGGCCGTCGCGTTTGTCAAACATCAGCTCTTCGGTCAGCGCCATGCCGATGCCAAAGGTCATGCCGCCCAGACATTGGGAGCGCGCTGTCTTGGCGTTCAGGATGCGACCGGCGGCGAAGCTGCCGTGCATCCGGCGCACGCGCGTCTCGCCGGTGACGCTGTTCACGCCGACCTCGGCAAAGAAGGCACCGAAAGTGGCTTGGCGGCGGTCGGTCTGGGTGTCACCCTTCTTGATCACGCCCTTGACCGTGAGCGGGCCATCCTTGGTGAATTCCGGCAGATCGGCGCGACGGTTGTTGGCGGTGGCGACGCCATCTTGCAGAGTCAGGTCACATTCCTCTACGCCCATAGCCTTGGCGATCTTTTTGCGCAGGGCTTCGCAGGCGACAAAAACCGACCCGCCCGAGGATGCGGCCCCCCAGCTGCCACCGGATCCGGCGGCTTTGGGCAAGCTGCTGTCGCCCAAACGCACGGTCACACGGTCCGAAGGAACGCCCAGCATCTCGCCCGCAATCTGGGTGAGGATCGCATAGGTGCCCGTGCCGATGTCGGTCATATCGGTTTCAACGAGCAGGCTACCGTCCTGGTTCAGGGTCACGCGGGCGTGGCTTTCGCCCAGCATATTGACGCGAGTGGCAGAGGCCATGCCGTAGCCGATCAGCCATTCACCATCCGTCTTGCCGACCTCGCGGCTGTCCCAGCCAAAGGTCTTGGCCCCATCATCCAACGCCTCGGCCAGTTTGTGGGACGAGAATGCGCGCCCGTCTGACGGGTCGACATCCGGAATGTTGCGTTTGCGCAATTCGACAGGGTCGATGCCACTTGCGACCGCCAGTTCGTCCATCGCGATTTCAAGCGCGGTGATCCCGACCGCTTCCCCCGGCGCGCGGACAGAGCCTGCACACATGCGGTTGATCCGCTTGATGTGCATCCCGATCTCGCGGTTCTCACCACGGTAAAGGAATGGCGTGGCCTGGGCTACCGGCTCTGCAAAGCTTTCGTCCATCAGTTGCGACACGGTGGAATCGTGGCCGATGCCGGTCATGCGCCCGTCGGTATCCGCGGCGAGCTTGATGTGCTGCACGGTCTCGGATCGACGCATTGTCGCTTCTAGCACCTGCTGGCGCGTCAATACGACAGCCACCGGTGCCCCTAGCTCGCGCGCGGCGAGCGCCGCGGCCACGGCCTCGTGGCTGATCCCCAGTTTGGAGCCGAAGCCCCCCCCCACGAACGGGGCCAGAAGATGCACGTTCTCTGGGTCGATCCCAAGAGCGTCGGCCAGTTCATTCACATTGTATTTGAGCATCTGGTACGACCCGCGCAGGGTCAGCTTGTCGCCGTCCCATTGCGCGATCGCGGCGTGGGGTTCCATTGCCGACGAGCTATGCCCGCCGGTGCGATAGGTTGCGTCCACGGTGTAGGCGGCTTGCGATAGGGCGGCGTCCAGATCACCTTGGGACGATTGCTTTTCCTTCGGGGTCTCGATCTCTGCCGTTTCCAGGTCGGTGACCGCATCGTCGGGCGTGATCTGAAGCTCAACCATATGGGCCGCGTGGCGGGCCTGCTCGAACGTATCGGCGACCACCAAACCCACGGGCTGACCGACATAGGAAATCTTGCCGTCCGGCTGCACCGGTGCTTCGTTCGCGGTGCCTTGGGCAGGATTACGCAGGAAGGTCTTACCATGGAACACACCGCGCACCCCATCCAGCTTGCGGATCGCCTCGGCGTTCAGGCCGGTGACCTGACCGCCCGCGAGAGGGACGCGCACCAAGACGCCGGTCATCATGCCCGTGGGCTGATCCTCATGCGCATAGGTGGCGCGGCCTGATACTTTCAGCGGGCCGTCAGGACGGTCCATGCCAGTGTGGATCAACCCCTGAGCCGTGGCGTCCAGCCGGTTGCGGTCATCGGGTTCATCCATCTTCAGTTCGGCGGTCGAAATATTGCTACCGTCGGTCATTGCTGTACCCCCGTGAGTTCCTTGAGTGTGGCGCTGAGCGTGCGTCGCGCCAGCGGCACCTTGAACGCATTGCCTTCTTTCGGTGCGGCCTCCGCGACCAGAATATCGGCGGCTTTGCCGAACACCTCGCGCGCGGGTTCTTGCCCGATCAACGCGTCCTCGACCGCCGGATCGCGCCAAGGCATTGATCCGATACCGCCGCAAGCAATTGCGGCTTGGGTGATCTTGCCATCCGTCACCTTGATCCGCGCCGCGACCGATACCATCGCAAAGGCGTAGGACGCGCGGTCGCGTACCTTGCGGTAAGTTTGGCGACCCTCGGCGGGGGCGGGGAGGATCACGGCGGTGATCAACTCGCCGGGTTGCAAGACGGTTTCGACGGCGGGGTCGGTGGGGATCAGATAGAAGTCGGACAGCGGCACAGTGCGGGTCAGACCATCGGCCGCCTCTATCTCGACCTCGGCCCCTAACATCTGCATGGCCACCGCCATATCGCTGGGGTGGCTGGCGATACATTTGTCGGTCACACCAAGGATCGCGTGCAGACGGTTCGCCCCCTCCATCGCACTACAGCCGGAGCCGGGGTCGCGTTTGTTACAGGGCTGATCGGTGTCGTAGAAATAGTAGCAGCGGGTGCGTTGCAGCAGGTTGCCACCCGTGGTCGCCTTGTTGCGCAGCTGACCGGACGCGCCCGCCAGCAGAGCGGAGGAGAGTGCGGCATAATCCGACCGTACGGTCATATCCGCCGCCAGATCAGAGTTGGTGACCAAGGCACCTATGCGCAGCCCGCCGTCGCGGGTTGGGGTGATCTGTTTGAGGTCCAAACGCGAGATATCGACCAGCCGGTCCGGGGTCATCACCTCTAGCTTCATAAGGTCCAGCAGATTGGTGCCCCCGGCGATGATCGTGGCATCTGGGGTGCCGGTGACATCGCTATTGGCACCGGCGCGGATGTAATCGAACTGTTTCATGACTGCCCCTTCGCCGTTTCGCGGATCGCATCGACAATGTTGGGGTAGGCGGCACAGCGGCAGATATTGCCGGACATCCGCTCTGATATCTCGTCATCGGTCAGCTCGGGCGAGGCTGTCAGGCTGCCGGATACGTTAGAGGGCCAGCCGGCTTTGAACTCTTCGAGCATGGCGGTGGCTGAGCAGATCTGACCCGGTGTGCAGTAGCCGCACTGGAAACCGTCGTGTTTGACAAAGTTCTGCTGCATGTCGGACAGGTTGCGTTCGTCGCCCAGACCCTCGATCGTGGTGATCTTGTCGCCGTCGTGCATACAGGCGAGCGTCAGGCAGGAATTGATGCGGCGGCCGTTGACCATGACGGTGCAGGCGCCGCATTGGCCGTGATCGCAGCCCTTTTTGGTGCCGGTGAGGTTCAGGTGATTGCGCAGCGCATCCAGCAGCGACGTGCGGGTGTCGGCGTCAAGACTATGGTCTTCGCCGTTAACGGTCAGTGTCGTCTTCATGAGAAGGGGGCCCTTTGTCTTGTGACATCTATGAAGAAGAACCCCCGCCAGCGGGTCAGGGTTCCGCTATGGGAAGGTTGCTTTCGTCGTTTGGACGTAGGGCGGCCTCTGCCACGTCGTCGCGGGCGCGGCCCAGTAGCCAATCGCGGACATGGGCGGCACCGCTTGGGGAGCCTTGCCGTGGGGACAAAAGGTAAAACCCGCTACCACCGCTCAATGCGCCTTCGATCGGTTGCACCAGCCGTTTCGCACGCAGATCACGCTGGACAAGAAACCGGTTGGCAAGGGCGATCCCCTGACCGGCAAGCGCCGCATCAAGGCTAAGCGTCGTCTGGTTGAACCGCAGACCGCGCGCCGTCGGGACATCGCGCCCAAAGACCGTTTTGATGAACTGCGGCCAAAGATCGTGCGTGTCATGCAGCAGTGTCGTCTCTGCGATACCTGCCGCGTCCATCGGCGTGTTCAGCGCTTCCGCCAAATGGGGGGCGCAGACGGCGACGATCTGCTGCTCGAACAACAGGTCAGCGCGCAGGCTCGCTCCGAACGGCGGATTGCCCTGCCGCACGGCAAGGTCGATTCCATCCGCGTGAAAGCTGGACACTCTTTCGGTCGCGGTGATGCGCAGATCAATGCCGGGGTGCGCTTGGGTAAAGGCTGCCAGTCGGGGGATCAGCCATTTCGACGCAAAGGTGGGGGTGACACTGATCGTGACGTGGGACGGCGCGGTGCGCAGCGCATCTGTTGCATCGGCCATTTGGTCGAAGGCGCGGGCAATCGCGATGTGATAGGCGCGCCCCTCTTCGGTAAAGGCCAACCCGCGCGGCTCTCTGAGAAAGAGACGCAGGTTCAGATGGTCTTCTAGCCCGCGCACCTGTTGGGCCACGGCACCTTGAGTCACGCCCAATTCATCAGCTGCGGCGCGAAAGGTAAGATGGCGGCCCGCCGCTGCAAAGGCGCGCAGCCCGTTCAGAGGGGGGAGGTCGTTCGAGGTCGGCACAGTAGAAATCCTATCGTCATGCAGCAGTATGTCTGGCTGGTCGAAGCGTTGCAAAGCGCTTACCTGCGGTGAAGCAGACGCGCTAGCGCTGTCTAACACATATAGGAGGCAAACGTCATGAGTGTAGAAAAAGTAGCGTTAATCACAGCGGGCGGCAGCGGCATGGGGGCAGGGGCTGCCAAAAAGCTTGCCGCCGATGGGTTCAAGGTCGCGATCCTGTCGTCCTCTGGCAAAGGCGAAGCGCTGGCCAAAGAGCTTGGCGGCTTCGGTGTCACCGGCACCAACCAGTCGGTTGATGATCTGGCGCAATTGGTCGATGGCGCTATGGAGCGGTGGGGGCGCGTGGATGTGCTGGTGAACTCGGCCGGTCACGGACCCAAGGGCGACATCTTGGAGATGACGGATGACGATTGGCATCAGGGCATGGACGTGTACCTGATGAACGTGATCCGACCCACGCGACTGGTGACCCCGATCATGGCAGCACAGGGCGGCGGCGCGATCATCAACATCTCTACCTTCGCGGCGTTCGAGCCCGACCCGCTGTTCCCCACATCAGGGATTTTCCGCGCGGGGCTTGCAGGGTTCGCCAAGCTTTACGCCGATCAATACGCAGACAAAAACATCCGCATGAACAATGTCTTGCCGGGGTTCATCGACAGCCTGCCCGAAACAGACGACCGCCGCGCGCGCATCCCCATGGGCCGGTATGGCACCGAGGCAGAGGTCTCCTCCCTCATCGGGTGGTTGGCGTCCGACCAAGGCGGCTATGTCACCGGTCAGAACTGGCGCATCGACGGAGGGCTGACCCGTGCCGTCTGATCTGATTGCCTTGCGCAGCAGCACCCGACTTGCGTTCTGGATCAAATGGGCCGCGTCGATCGTGCAGATCCTCGGATACGCCGCAACGGGATTCGGCTGGACGCCATGGAACCTCTATCTGTTCATCGTCGGCGTCATCGGTTGGTTCATCGTGGGCACCCTGTGGAATGACAGGGCGATCATGCTGATCCACCTTGTCGCACTGGGGTCGATGATGGTTGGCATGGCCAGCCAATAGCGCGTTTGGCATCGCCCCTGCGGTCGCATCACCACCTGAGTATGTGAAGCCGTTTGGGCCATGCTAGCTACACAGACTTCAGAACCCACCCCAAGGGTTCTTTATGCTGCCGCTCGGCCACCTTGGGTGGCTGGGCACGGCAGGGACCTCGAGGGGGCGGGTGCCCCTGATCTCTCTCGGATGCCTTATCGCCACCAATGCCTATCCCCGGTAGCTCTCATCACCTCTGTCTCCAGTCGAGAACCAAGACTAGCCTGCTTGGGTATCGATCAAGCAGGGGCGGAAACGGGGGGCAATAGGACCGCCACCGGATGGGCCAGGTGCTTACGCTATTCATCTAAAGTGAAGTGGCTGGGATGGTAGGATTCGAACCTACGGTACACTGTACCAAAAACAGTTGCCTTACCACTTGGCTACATCCCAACGTGTGGGCGTAATTAGTCCGGAGTGCGGGGGGGTGCAATACCTTTCTGGAGAAAAAGTGGGGAGAATCTCGGAATTTATTCTTGAGCCGTGTTTGGGGCAGAGCAGGCTGTGTTCTATTGGGGAGGATCGGCGGTGTCGCTCGGCCGCAGGGGGCCTATTGCCGCTGTAGGTCTTGCTGCTGATATCCTGCGTCCGAGCGAACACGTGATCGCGCGAAAGGGGGGACGTGGGGGCGCACCGCCGCCGTCCCCCTCGCTTCAAGGGTGCAGTATGTGTCGCGAGCGAGTGCTGTCAGCCTTCGCAGTTGATCAAGATCGCACCGGCGCGGGCACCGGCTTCGACGGCTTCATGGGCTTTGACCGTGTCTGACAGCGCGAATGTCTGCTCGACCGGGCAGTGCAGCGCACCTTCGGCCAAGGCTTGGTGGGTTTTCTTGATCGCGAGGGCACGTTCGGCCTCGGTCAGCAGGTAGACGAGGATGATGTCGATGGTCACCGCCTTGAAGAGCAGGGGCAGGAAGGGGAGCGTCGGCTCCATCACCTTGGCAGAGCCATAGGCTGCGATGCGCCCGTTGGGTTTGATCAGCTCTGCATCCAGCGCGATATTGGCCCCGAATTCGACCTCGATGATCTGGTCGACGGGGGCACCGCCGTTGGCGTCCAGCACCTGTTGCGCCAGATCGGAGGCGCTATAGTCCAGCACGACCTGTGCGCCTGCGGATTTTGCGCGCTCGGCCCCGTTGGCTCCGGTGGTGGCGATAACGCGCGCCCCTGCCCAGGCGGCGAATTGCACGGCGAGATAGCCGACGGTGCCCGCGCCCCCCTGGATCAGCAGCGTTTGCCCCGCAACATCACCGCCGTTGAACACAGCGTGGGCCGCGGTCAGCCCGGGGATGCCAAGGCTGGCAGCAGTGTCAAAGCTCACGTCATCGGGCAGCGGGACGGCCTGCGCTTGCGGTAGGGCGATATGGGTCGCGGCAGTGCCGAAGGGGCGCTGCCATTGCCCGTTCCAGATCCAGACGCGCTGTCCCACGCGGGCGTGGTCCACACCGTCGCCCACGGCCTCGATCACGCCGGCACCATCGCTATGTGGGATCACTGTCTCGAAGGGGGGATGGGTCATGCCGGGGCGCCCGCGTCGGGATTTCACATCGGAGGGGTTGACGCCCGACACGGCCAGCCGCACCAGCACCTCGCCCGCAGCGGGGGCAGGGGTTGGCATCTCGGTCAGGGTCAGCACGTCGCGTGCTTCGCCAAGGGTGGAATAGGTGACTGCGCGCATGAGAGCTCCTGATCATGGGGACGGTGTTGTGCCACCTAAGCCCAAGACCGTGGCATGTGCAATTGCGCGGTCAGTCGCGTAGCTCTTTCGGGCCCACGCCCCAGAGCCGCGCTTTGGGGGCCCAGCCTTTATAGCCGCCGACCCTCAGGAAACACCATTCAAGGTCGCAGGCTCCGAGCCGCGCGATCACGCCCAGTTCAAGCTCTGCTTCGACGGGGGCTTTGGGGTCGGGGCGGACAAGCAGCTGCAGACGGTCCTGTTCGACCAGAACGGTGCGCGTGCCTGACAAAAGCGAATAATGCACCCAGCCGCCCATACCGTCGCGGTCTTCGACGCGGCGCCAATGGCCATGCTCTGCCGTGATGCGTAGGGGCAGGTCGCGATGTTTGAACACCCAATCGATCCGGTGCGTCAGCGATGGCCCGCGCCGCACGTTCCCCTCGCTCGCTTTCATGGACACGAAACGGGGCACCGGCAGGTTGGTCACCTGGCCGACCTCTTGCGCGAAAACCGGGGTGGTGCACATGTGAACGGCTGCAAGGGCGCCCAAAAGGACGGAACGTAACATCGGTTTCATGACTGCCTGTCTGGTCTGTTGCCGTTGATTTAATGCAGTTTTGCCCTGCGAGGTTCTTGTGCCTCGTCTCTGCTTGGGACACCATGCCACCAAGCACAGTGCAAAGCCATATTTGGGAGGCCCACAATGTCAAAGCAACCGCTAAGTGTTGTAGTCACGCGACGGTTGCCGGAAGTCGTCGAAAAGCGATTGACGGAACTGTTTCATGTGACGTTGCGCGCGGATGACACGCCGATGACCCGCTCTGAACTGGGCGAGGCGATGAAAACTGCGGATATTCTGGTGCCCACCGTGACCGATGAAATCGACGCGGCACTGATCGGGCAGGCGGGGGACCGGCTGAAACTGATCGCGAACTACGGGGCGGGGGTCGATCATATTGACGTGATGACAGCGCGGCAGCGCGGGATTCTCGTGTCCAATACCCCCGGCGTGCTGACGGAAGACACCGCCGATATGACCATGGCGCTGATTCTCGCGGTCACACGGCGCATGTCCGAAGGCATGGCACAGATGCAAAAAGGCGATTGGCAGGGCTGGGCCCCGACTGCGCTGCTTGGCGGGCGCGTCAGCGGCCGCCGTTTGGGTATTCTGGGGATGGGCCGCATTGGTCAGGCCGTCGCACGGCGCGCGGCTGCCTTTGGCATGCAGGTCCACTACCACAACCGCCGCCGTCTGCGCCCCGAGATCGAAGAGAGCCTTGGCGCGACCTATTGGGAAAGCCTTGACCAGATGGTGGCCCGCATGGACGTGATGAGCATCAACTGCCCGCACACCCCCAGCACCTTCCATCTGATGAACGCCCGCCGCCTGAAGCTGATGAAGCCCGACGCGGTGATCGTAAACACCTCCCGGGGGGAGGTGATCGACGAAAACGCCCTGACGCGGATGCTGCGCGCGGGCGAGCTGCAAGGCGCAGGGCTGGACGTTTACGAACATGGCACCGACATCAACCCGCGCTTGCGCGAGCTGACCAATGTCGTGCTCTTGCCGCATATGGGGTCTGCGACGCTCGAAGGGCGGGTAGAGATGGGCGAGAAGGTCATCATCAACATCAAGACCTTTGAAGACGGGCACCGTCCGCCGGATCAGGTCGTGCCCTCGATGCTTTAGGCGCAGCGCCGGTGCGGTTCAATTTGCGCTGGCGCTAAAAACAAGTAGGTTGACCCCGAGCACCGGAACGGGGAGGGGACCATGCTTGCACATCACATCGTGAAACACATCGGGCGGACCTGCACAGCCATCGCCATAGGCGGTTTTGTAAGCGGGGCCGCTTTCGCGCAACAGGCCGCCGATAGCGTCGCGCCCGAAGGTGCCAGCCAAGGCAGCTTTACCGGCATGTCGCCGCGGATCACCGCCGCCTTCGAGGCTAAGGATTCGGGCAAACCCGTCATCGCCCAGAACTGGATGGTCGCCGCCGCCAACCCTCATGCGGTTCAGGCGGGGGCGGATGTGCTGGCACGGGGGGGCACCGCTGCCGATGCGCTGGTCGCCGTCCAAGCGATGCTGGGGCTGGTGGAGCCGCAAAGCTCTGGTCTGGGCGGCGGGGCGTTTCTGGTCTGGTATGACGCCGCATCGGGCAAGCTGACCACGCTGGACGGGCGCGAAACCGCGCCGCTGGCGGTCACGCCGCAATTGTTTCAGGACGACCAAGGTGTGCCGCTAGGGTTCTTTGACGCCGTCGTTGGCGGGCGGTCGGTCGGTACGCCGGGCACCCCTGCGTTGATGGCTGCAGCGCATGAGAAATGGGGCAACCAGCCCTGGGCCGAGTTGCTGGCCCCCTCTGTCGCACTGGCCGAGAAGGGTTTTGCCGTGTCCCCACGTCTTGCGGGGCTGGTGGCTGATGACGCCGAACGGCTGGCAACGTCGGAAACGACAGCATCCTATTTCATGCCGAACGGCACGCCGGTTCAGGCAGGCGATACGCTCAAGAATCCCGATTATGCCCGCACGGTCGCGGCGATGGCTGAACGCGGGGCCGATGCCTTTTATACCGGAGACATCGCCCGCGACATCGTGGGGGCTGTCCAAGGGGCCAACAACCCCGGTGTGCTGTCACAGGTCGATCTGTCGATCTATCGGGTCAAGGAACGCGACGCCCTTTGCGCGCCCTATCACGGGCATGAGGTCTGCGGCATGGGGCCGCCGTCCTCTGGTGCGCTGGCCGTAGGGCAAATACTGGGGCTGCTGGAAAATGCGGACCTGAGCGCCGGACCGGCGGACGCGGATGTGCTGCGGCTGATCGGCGATGCCTCGCGGCTCGCCTTTGCGGATCGGGGGCGCTATGTGGCCGATACCGATTATGTGCCCGTGCCGGTGACCGGTATGCTCGACCCATCCTATCTGGCGGAACGCGCCAAGCTGTTGCAGGGCGACGATGCGCTGCCGGAAGTCACCGCGGGCGCGCCCGCTTTCGACCATGCCCTAAACTTTGCCGATGATATCTCTATCGAGCTGCCGTCGACCTCGCATGTTTCGATCGTGGACAGCATGGGCAATGTCGCGAGCATGACCACCACCATCGAAAACGGCTTTGGGAGCCGACTGATGGTGCGCGGGTTTTTGTTGAACAACGAGCTGACGGATTTCTCTTTCCGGTCGCATACCGATGGTGTGCCGATTGCCAATCGGGTCGAGCCGGGAAAACGCCCGCGCTCGTCGATGGCACCGACGATTGTGATGAAGGATGGCGCGCCGGTTCTGGCCGTGGGCAGCCCCGGTGGCAGCCGCATCATCGGCTATGTCGCGGGCGCGATCATCGCGCATCTGGATTGGGGAATGGATGTGCAACAGGCCGCAGCACTGCCCCATGCGATCAACCGGTTCGGTCCCTACGACCTTGAGGAAGGCACCGACGCCGCCGCGATGGCCGATGCGCTGATGGGGCTTGGCTATGAGGTGAACACCCGCGCGCTGACCTCGGGGTTGCATATGATTTCGATTGGCGATGACCTGCGCGGCGGGGCTGACCCGCGCCGCGAAGGCATCGCCCTTGGCGAGTGATCGCCCATTCTGAACCAAAGGAAAGACCATATGGCACAGGCCACCGACATGCCCCGCAACGAGACCGGGATCGACACCGCTTTGGGTATCCTCAAGCAGCAATTCGGCGAACGCTTCCAGACGGGGGGCGCGATCCGCGAACAGCACGGGCATACGACGACCTGGATCAGAAATCAGGCCCCCGATGCCGTGGTTTTTGCCCGCTCGACCGATGATGTCGCCGCTGTGGTCAAGGTCTGTGCCGCGCATAAGGTGCCGGTCATCGCCTTCGGCACCGGCACCTCGCTTGAAGGGCATGTGAATGCGCCCGCGGGGGGCGTGTCAATTGACGTCACGCAGATGGACGCGGTGGTCGAGGTCAACGCCGGCGATCTGGATTGCCGCGTGCAACCCGGCGTCACCCGCGAGGCATTGAACACTCATTTGCGGGATCAGGGCCTGTTTTTCCCCATTGATCCCGGGGCCAATGCCTCGCTTGGCGGGATGACGGCGACGCGGGCCTCGGGCACCAATGCGGTGCGCTATGGCACGATGAAGGACAACGTGCTGGCGGTCGAGGCGGTGATGGCCGATGGCACGGTGATCCGCACCGGCGCACGGGCGCGCAAATCATCCGCCGGATACGATCTGACGCGTCTGATGGTGGGCTCTGAAGGGACATTGGGCGTGATCACCGAGATCACGCTTAAACTGCAAGGCATCCCCGAGGCGATCAGCTCTGCCCGCTGTTCCTTCCCCTCGGTCGAGGCGGCCTGTGAAACGGTGCAAAGCGTGATCCAATACGGGCTGCCCGTCGCACGGATAGAGCTGCTGGACGCGATGGTTGTGCGCGCGGTGAATGGCTATGCCAAACTGTCGCTGCCCGAAACGCCGATGTTGCTGCTGGAATTCCATGGTTCTGACGCCGGTGTGGTCGAACAGACCGAGACATTCGCCGCACTCGCCGATGAAAACGGCGGCACCGACTATCAGGCGACCACCACGATGGAGGAACGTAACAAGCTGTGGCAAGCGCGGCATGATGCCTATTGGGCGATGCTGGCCCTGCGCCCCGGCTGCAAGGCGGTGGCGACCGACGTTTGTGTGCCGATCTCAAGGCTGGCCGAAGCGGTCGGCCGCGCGAACGCCAAAGCGGCGGAGCTGGGTCTGATCGCGCCCATCGTCGGCCACGCAGGCGATGGCAATTTCCACGCCTCGCTGCTGCTGGATATGGACGACGCGGATGAAGTCGCCCGCGCCGAAGACTTCATCAGCTGGCTCAACGAGCTCGCGATCTCGATGGAGGGGACATGCACCGGAGAGCATGGCATCGGACAGGGCAAACGCCCCTATCTGGTCAAGGAACTGGGAGCGGCCGTGGGCGTCATGGGCGCGATCAAACAGGCGCTGGACCCCGATAACATTATGAACCCGGGCAAGATTCTTCCCGAATCCCTGGCGTAGTCGGGGCGGCGCGCGCGGTATATCGATCCCTGCCACGGGCAGGGATGCGATGCCTCCGGCGGGGATTTTAACCATTTGGAAGCGCCCTGCGCGCGAGTTTTTCGACGTTGGTCGCATTTGTGCTGTCTTTGGTCGGCTGGGTTCTGCGTTTTGCGCGGGGACTGCTAAATGTCGCTAAGACCTATTCTGGCGGAGCATTGGATTCATGAAAACTCAAGTCAAAGCACTGGTTGTGGGCGGCGGCGCCGTTGGCACGTCGATTGCCTATCATCTGGCCCGCGCCGGATGGGATGATGTGATGTTGCTTGAGCGGGACGAGCTGACCTCGGGGTCTACATGGCACGCGGCAGGGTTGCTGCCCTATTTCAACATGTCCTATGCGACGACCCACATCCACGACTATTCGATCAAGTTCTACAAGACGCTTGAGGAAGAGACCGGCCTGAACGCGGGCTTTGCCGTGGTGGGGAACCTGCGCATGGCGCAGACGGACGAACGCATGGACGAATACATGCTCTATGCCTCGACCGCCGAGACCTGCGGCGTGCCTTATACTTTCATGACGCCGGATCAGGTCAAGGCAAAATGGCCGCTCATCAAGACCGACGATCTGAAAGGCGCGCTGTATCACCAGACCGACGGCTATATTAACCCCGCCGATGTCACCATGGCGATGGCCAAGGGCGCGCGGCAGCGGGGCGTGGCGATCGAGCGCAAGTGGCAGGCGGATGCCTTTCACTGGAATGGCGCGGCATGGGAGGTTACCATCACCAAGATGGTCGAGAAGGGCGGGAACCTAGTCCCCTCGGACGAGCAGGTCGTGATCACCGCAGAGCATGTCGTCACCGCCAGCGGCAACCACGCGCAGCGCACCGCCAAGATGCTGGGCATCAAGATGCCTGCCATTCCGGTTGAACATACGTTTATCGTGATGGATCAGGACCCCGAACTGGTCAAATGGCGCGCCGACGGCAATCCGGAGCATCCGGTCGTGCGGGACGCCGACAATGAATCCTACGCCCGCGAAGAGCGGGGCGGCTGGATTTTGGGCATCTATGAGCGCGGCGCGCCTGCGCGGTTCGAATATGGGGTGCCGGACAGCTTCCGGGCCGATCTGTTTCCGCTGGATCTGGACCGGATCGCGGATCAGTATATGGCGATGGCTGACCGCGTACCGTCTTGTGCAGACTCCGGCCTCAAGGACGATTTCAACGGGCCGATCTGCTATACGCCTGACGGCAACCCGCTGGTTGGTCCGGCACCCGGGTTGCGCAATATGTGGCTGGCCGAAGGGTTCTCTTTCGGGATCACGGCTGCGGGGGGCACGGGCTACTACCTTGCGCAGATGATGGTCGAGGGCGAGGCCGAGATCGACATGGCGTCGCTGGACCCCAAACGCTATGGCGACTGGATGACCACCGAATATGCCGCGCGCAAGAACGAAGAGGCCTATGAGCACGTCTATATCCTGCACCACCCGGATGAGGAGCGCCCCGCGTGTCGGCCCTTGCGCACCTCGCCTGCCTATGACCGTCAGGCCGCCCGTGGCGCACAGTTCGGCCATGTGAACGGGTGGGAACGCCCGAACTACTTTGCGCCGCTGGGGTTCAATGATCACGACAGCCGGTCCTTCCGGCGCGGCGGCTGGTGGCAGCATGCGGTCGATGAGGCCAAGGCGATCCGCGAGGGCGTGGGCCTGATCGATGCGACCGCCTTTACCAAACATCTGGTCAAGGGGCCGGGGGCCACTGCCTTTCTGGATTGGTTCACCTGCAACAAGTTGCCCTCCGTCGGGCGCATCAACCTGACCTATGCGCTGACGATCAACGGCACCACGCGCACCGAATATACCATCGTGCGGCTCGCTCAGGATGAATACTACCTTGTGTCCGCCGGGGCCTGGACGGCCTATGACAGTGATTTCTTGCGCAAGGCCATCGCCGATAAAGCGCCCGAATTCGGCTATATCGAATGCCATGACGTGACCACGCAATGGGGTGTGTTTGCCATCGCGGGCCCCAAATCGCGCGATGTCCTGAAAGAGGTCATCAAGGATGCGGACCCCGAGACGGTGCTGAGCAACAAGCGGTTCCCCTGGCTGACCATGCGCAATATCGAGCTGGGGATGGTCCCCGTCCGCGCCATCCGCGTCGCCTATACCGGAGAGCTCGGCTGGGAACTGCACCACCCGATCGAGATGCAGAACCACCTGTTCGATCTGCTGGAGAAGGCGGGTGAGAAACACGGGATGAAACTGGTGGGCGCGCGTGCACAGAACTGGCTGCGGCAAGAGAAATCCTACCGCGCTTTCGGCAATGAACTGGGCCGCGATGCCACCCCGCTAGAGGCCGATCTGCCGCGCTTTGTCGACCTGTCCAAGGACTTCCACGGCAAGGACGCAATGCAGGCCGACGGTATCCGCAGCAAATGTGTAACCTTGTTGATCGACGGGCCCGACGACGCCGACCCTTGGGGCCGCGAAGTGCTGTATCACGGCGACACCCGCGTTGGCCGCCTGACCTCGGGCGGGTATTCGGTGGCCTTCGGGAAATCCATCGGCATGGGCTACGTCAAACCCGAAATCGCGGCGGTCGGCACGAAGCTGAAGGTCAAGATGTTCGACCAGCTATGGGACGCCGAAGTGGTAGAGGACAGCCCCTACGACCCGAAAAACGCGACCATCCGTGTGGATGGGTGACGCTTGAACCTAGTCGAGCGGTGGCATGCTCTGCCGCTCGGCCATGCGCTGCCGGTGATGCTCCAGATACGCAGGGTCGGGCAGGAACCGTTCTGGTAACTGTAACCTTTCGGAGGTCCCGGTAGCTAGTTTGCGTTTAGATTCGGCGGGTAAATCATCGGCCATGATCATGCGGTAATCATCGTCAAAACTGATCAGATGTCGGTCAAAGGCGCGATCATGAAGGGCGTTCAGGCAAATGCCATTTTCGGGGTAGAACCGTTGAGCATCGTCCTCTTGCCACCCGACGATATGACTTGCGGTCAGCAGGCGCGTATCGTCGATACCCGTTAGTGCACAGCGAGAGCGATAGTTGTTCAGGATCATCTCGCGGAAGAAGCTTTGTCCGCGTCGCTGCACAACAGTACGTTCGGTGACTTCGGCTTGCTTAGCGATCCAGTTTGCCTGCCGCTGCTCGGAAAAACCGGGTGTCTGCTGGGGTGACGGCAAGATCTGCGCTTCATAGGCATTAAATACGATAGAGGGATCTTGCCGGAACCGCGCCCAGACTTGCCGGTCCATCTCAGAAAGGTTGCCGAGCCCCCTTTGCGGCAGTGTGTCATCCAGCGCGGCAAGATTGGACAGTTTCATTGCCACGGCCGATGGCGTGCGTCCGATCCGTTCTGCCATGCGGATGATCTGCGGTGTGCCGGAATGGAACTTGCCAAAAGGAAGCCGCAGATACAGTGACAAAGCCTCAGTGACCTCGTCTTCGGTCCAATTTCGACGTGTCGTCATATACCTGCCGTTTTCGCTCGGAAAACCCTGCCAGGTTCAATTTATAACTGCAATATCAAAGGTCTTGCCTTGCTAGATTGTAGCGGCGATCTACCGCACCTGCCGCCGCGAAAGCCAGTTGTCCCAGCTGCTGGGGCTGCCGGCATAGACGTTGATGTCGATGTCTCCTGCGGCACCCGGCACGCGGCCGGTGCTGGTGTATTGCCAGAAGGTCCAGCGCTCGTCGGGGTATTTCTCGGACGGGTGGGCGGCGGTGGAGCGGAGCCAGAATTCAACACCGCGCAGACGCCCCATGTCATTCTGGGCATAGAACTCCGGCGTGGTGTAGACGACGGGCTGCTGCCCGTAATGTGCGCGCAGGATGCTTAGGAAGGTCTGCGCATTGCGGCGGACGGTATCGGCGGGCGGGCGCAGGGTGCAGGTGGGGGAATAGGGGTTCCACTCCAGATCCAGCACGGGGGGCAGCATGCCCGGCGCTTTGGGCACGTTTTCGATGAACCAGCGGGCCTGTTTCTCGGGTGTCGTGCAGAAATAGTAGAAGTGATAGGCCCCGCGGGCGACACCGGCGCGGCCGGCACCCTCCCAGTGGTTCTGGAACATCGGGTCCAGCAGATCGCCGCCTTCGGTGGCTTTGATGAAGGCGAAGTTCACGCCCGAGATGCGGGCCTCGCCCCAGTTCAGCGGTTGCTGGAAGCGCGCCACATCGATGCCGTGCACCGCATAGCGGTCGGGGCTTTGGCCGGGCCAGTCGAACGGCTTGCGGTCGCCGAAATTGGCCGCCGTCACATCCCCCACAGGGACAGAAAGTTGCGGCGCACCACAGGCCGAAAGGGCAAGGGCAGAGAGGAGGGCAAGAACGCGAAGTCGGGGCATAGGGTCACGGCTTTCGTGCGATAAAGGCCAGATTATTGGCGGGCATGTCGATCCTGTCGATCGGGCTTAGTGCAGCATCGCTGAGCCAACGCGTGATGTCGACCGTATCCTTGTACCCGATCGCAGGATCGGCGGTGCGCAGCTCGGCGTCGAATTTCGCATCTCCGTCGGAGGTGAGCACACCCTCGCGGCGGAACGGACCATAGAGGATCAACGTGCCACCGGGGGCGAGCGCAAGCGCGGCTTCGGTGATGAGCAGCTGCGCGGCCTCTGTCGGGATCAGATGTAGCAGGTTGGCGAGAAAGATCAGGTCTTGCAGTGGCAGTGGCTTGTGCCAATCCGCCGCCGTTGCATCCAGCGGGGCGGCGGGGGCGACGTTGGTCAGTCCTGCCTCGGCGATATAGGCGTCGATGCTGTCGCGGCGGTCGGGGGCGGGCTCGGTCGGCTGCCAGTGCAGATCGGGCAGGGCGCGGGCGAAGGCGGCGATATGCTGCCCCGTCCCGCTGGCAATCTCGAGCGCGCGACCTGTCTGAGGTGCATGGTCACGCAACAGGTCACACAGGGCGTCTTTGTTCCGGTCGGCGGCAGGGGCGTGCAGCATGGCACCGCGGGTGGGCAGAGCGACGCTGGCGCTTGGGGGAAGCTTGGCTGTCATGCGCGCAGCCTATCGGGGCGCACTGCCTCGACCACCGGATCGGGCAGCGACGGCGCGTTGCCAAGGGTCAGATCGGCCACCAGTTGCGAGGCGGCGGCGCTGGTCTGGAAACCGTAGCCGCCTTGTCCCGCGCTCCAGATGAAGTCGGGCTGGGCGGGATCGGGGCCCAGCACCAGCGTGCGGTCCACGGCAAAGCTGCGCAGCCCCGCCCATGTTGCGATGGGTTTCGTCAGCGGCACGGCGACCATATTCTGATACCGCTCTAATCCCTCGGCCAGCACCATGTCGTCGGCCCATGCGTCCTGCGGTTCGGTCGCGTCCTCATCAGCGGGCGAGATCAGCAGCGCGCCCGCGTCGGGCTTGGCGTACCATGTTTCGCCCACGCCAAAGAACATCGGCCAGCGCGACAGGTCATGCTCGCCCGGTGCCGCAATGCGGGCCATGGACCGGCGATAGGGGGTGATGCCGATGGGTGGCACACCGGCCAGAATGGCGATCTGGTCGGCCCAGGCTCCGGCGGCGTTGACCAGTTTTGCGGCGTGATGGATGTGAGGGCCTGCGGTGACCTTCCACGTATTGCCTGTGCGGGTGATGGATGTGATGGGATGCCCGGTTTCAATCCGCCCGCCATTGCCGCGCAGCTCCTTGGCGAAATCCTGCAGCAGACGGTCGGTATCAATATCATGGGCGTCAGCGTGGTAGCCGGCAAAGGCGATGCGCTCGGCGGCCAGGATCGGCACAAGGCGGAGCGCATCGTCGGGGGTGATCTGTTCGACCCCCATATGGGCGAGATCGCTGTGAAACGCCTCTTCCTCGTGGCGGTCGGCGATGATCATCAGGCCGCGCGGGGACAGGTAGCCGCCGTCGCGCAGATAGTCGACGGTGGCCTTGTTCAGCGCCTGCACAGAGGGCGCACCGTAATTCTCTTCGATCAGCGCGGCCGACCGGCCAGAGGCGTGATAGCCAAGCGCTTTTTCCCCTTCAATCACCGTGACTTTTGCATCACCAGACAGGCGCGCCGCGGCCGAGATGCCCGCGATGCCGCCGCCGATCACAAGGATATCGGATGTGCTTTCTGTCATAGGTACCCCCTGTCCCTTGCACTGGTTTCGCGCAGGCCTGTCCCGCCGGCCCCAAGCTCTTTGCTTATGGGTGACATGGGCCGGTGGGACGTGCAACCGCGCGGTTAGGCATCGGTCTTGCCGCGCGCGGTGGCGCGACCATAGGCGGGGCGCGCGTGGATCATCTCGACAAAGCCAGCGAGTGCGGGATAATCCTTAGCGCGGCCCTGCTGCATCGCGATCTCTGCCGGAAAGCTGAGCATGATATCCGCCGCCGACAATGTATCCTGCACAAAATGCCCCGAGGCCCGCACGCGGCTGTTCATGTAGCTGTAGTGGTTGTCCAGTTCAGACGCGATGCGCGGATGCAGCGGTGCACCGGCGTCGCCCAAACGGCTGACATAGAGGTTCAGCAGGATCGGCGTCATCGCGGACCCTTCGGCGAAATGCATCAGTTCAAGGTGCTGCAGATAGGCGGCGCTGTCACGATCGGGGATCATCTGCGGCGCGAAACGGGTGCAAAGCACCTCGGTGATGGCCGCGCTCTCGGCGATCAGCGTGCCGTCGATCTCGACCATGGGGGATTTGCCCAAGGGGTGCACGAGCTTTAGCTCGGGCGGGGCGAGGTTGGTCTTGGCATCGCGGGTATAGGGAATGACATCATGAGGCGCGCCGATTTCTTCGAGCAGCCACAAAATGCGATGAGAGCGGGACCGGTTCAGGTGGTGGATTTTGATCATGACGCTGATGATAGCGTGTTGCAGGCGGATGGGTAGTGGGCATGCATCCCCCGCGCCGTATTTGACAAGCGGCGCGGGGGGGGGGGGCTTCAGGTCAGGTCAGACGGTGGCGCAGCGCGGGCAGGCGCGACAGGATCAACACATCGACCGCCAGCACGCTCAGCAGCACGGCCCCGGCCATGGGGAAGGCCATCGACACGAACAGCCCGACCAGCACGGCCCCCTGCCACAACGGCAGCTCTGACGGCATGGGCGGGGCGGACAGGCGGCCAGCGGCGGTAGGGCGACGCTTCCACCAAAGCACCAGCGCACTGACGCAGAGGAACAGCACCGACAGGCAGACCAGCGTATTGGCCAGCACGCTCAGCAGCCCCAATGTGCCCATGTGCAGCGCAATCCCCACTGCCATGGCTTTGCCCGCAAGCGAATAATCGGCATAGCGCACATCGGCGAGGATATTGCCGCTGTGCTGGTCGATATGCACGGTGCGGTCCGACATCGGGTCGGTGCTGTCGGTGTTCATGGAATCGCGGCTCAGCGTCCAGACGCCGGTATCGTCCTGCGGCAGGTTCATCTGATAGCGCGCGTCAAAGCCGATCTCGCGCGCCAATGCATCGATGCTGTCAATCGTGACGGCCCCTGCAACCCCCGCAGCCCCAGCCGCGCTGCCAGAGGCAGGCATCGGCGTCTGTTCCAGCGCCCAAGGCACCTCGCGGCGGTGGTGGTTCATGCTGGCGTGGATGTCGTCCGAGAGGGGCACGGCATCCCATTTCTCGGCGGGGAACTGGCTCCAGGCTTGCACCATCTTGCCGCCCCAGATGCCCGCCCAGGACAGGCCCGAGATCAGGAACAGCACCAGAAAGGCAGACACCCAGATGCCCACAACGCCATGTAGCGACTTCCACATCGCACGGCCCTTGCTGAAACGTGGCACCAGCGTCCCGCGCCAGCCTGCACCACGCGGCCACCACATATAAAGCCCCGTGGCGATCAGCACCAAAGCGATCGAGGCCGCGGCTTCTATCATGCGATCACCGGTCACTCCCAGCATCAGATCACTGTGGATGCCATCCGCGAAATCGTACCAGCCGGACCGACGCGGAAAGCTCTCGATCACCTTGGCCGTATAGGGATCAACCGCAACCATCACCGCATCCCCATCGTGGTCCACGCGGAACAGGGCCGCCAGATCAGGCGCGCGGGGGGCCACATATTGCACCAGCGTGCCGCCGGGCACGGCCTCGACTGCGGCTTGCGACTGTGCCGAGACCGACAGAACGGTTTCCTGCACGGTCACCGGGGTATATTCACCGTCGCGCCCGTCAATCCAGGCGATCCACAGCATCGCCATGCCGGTTATGGCGAGAACCGACAGAAAGGGCAGCACGAACAGCCCGGCATAGAAATGCCAGCGCCACGCAGCAAAGTAGAGTTTGTTCACGCCGCCGTCGGGCTGCGTGGTTTGGGTAGGGGTCGTCATATGAGGGCTCCAAGCCTAAGGGCCTGCATCATCGGCAGGCGGAAAGAATGAACAGATGGGATAGATGTTCAGACTTGGGGCGGGGCGCGGGTCAGCCGGCTGGGGTCAGGCTTGCGTGTGTGCAGCAGCCGTTTCGCGACAAAGCGCAGGGTTTGCGTTTTCTCAAGCACGGGAACGGGCAGGCCGGTGACCGCTTCGGGCAGCGCCATGGCACCGATCAGACGGCAGGTCTTGCAATCGGCCATAGTGCCAGAATGCGGGCTATCACCAGTGCCGCAGAGGTCCGCCAGCGCGCCGCCATTGGCAACATAGGCTTGCAGCTCGGGCGACAGGTCTACGGGCGCGAAACGATGCGCAAACCCCGATGTCGCAAGCGACAGCAGCACCAGAACGGTGGCAAACAGCTGGCAGGGGAAGGCGGGCAGAAAGCGCATGTGCCTTCTGTAGGCAGCTTGGTCGCCCCGCACCAGATGCGTTTTGTCGCAAGTCGGGGCACCGCGGTGATTTCGCAACAAAAAAGGCCCCGCGGATGCGAGGCCTTTGATCGCGTCAGGTCAGTGTCCGGCTTAGTTCGGAATGTCGCCCTTGATGCCTTCGACATAGAAGTTCATGCCCGCCAGCGTGCCGTCATCGGCTGTTTCGCCTTCCGCCAGGAAATCGGAACCGTCCTGCTTTTTCAGCGGGCCGGTGAACGGGTGGTAGGACCCATCCGCGATCGATGCTTTCAGCGCCAGCGCTTCTTCTTTCACGTCAGCAGGCACGGCGTCCGTAATCTCGCCGATACCAACCATGCCGGCACCGATGCCGTCCCATGTGTCTTTGCTTTCCCATGTGCCATCCATGACCGCTTTGGTGCGGGCGATGTAATAGGGGGCCCAATCGTCAATGATCGACGAGACGCGCGGCTTGGGCGCGTATTGCGCCATGTCGGACGCCTGACCAAAGGTGATCACGTCACCCGCTTCTTGCGCCGCCGCCTGAGGTGCTGTGGAATCGGTGTGCTGCAGGACAACATCCGCACCCTGTTCGATCAGAACCTTGGCGGCGTCTGCTTCTTTGGCGGGGTCAAACCATGTGTAGGCCCAGACGATCTTGAACTCGACATCGGGGTTCACCTTCTTGGCGTGAATATAGGCCGAGTTGATGCCCCGGATCACTTCGGGGATCGGGAAGGACCCGATATAGCCGATGATGTTCGATTTGGTCATCTTGCCCGCGATGTGACCCTGAATGGCGCGACCTTCGTAGAAACGCGCTGAATAGGTCGACACGTTGTCGGCACGCTTGTAGCCGGTGGCGTGTTCGAATTTCACATCCGGGAATTTGCCCGCGACATTGATGGTCGGGTCCATATAGCCAAAAGACGTGGTAAAAATCAGGTCCGCGCCGTCCAGCGCCATCTGCGTCATCACACGCTCGGAATCGGGGCCCTCGGCCACGTTTTCAACAAAGACGGTTTCGACAGCGTCGCCGAATTCTTTCTCGACAGCCAGACGGCCCTGGTTGTGTTCATAGGTCCAGCCGCCATCGCCGACGGGGCCAACAAAGACAAAACCGACTTTGGTCTTGTCTTGGGCATATGCGCCGCCCGCAAGCCCAAGCGCCAGTGCCGCGCTGGCCATAAGTGTGGTGAATTTCATAACGTAGTCCCCTGAGTAACGCGCCTTTTATCCGGCGCTTGAAGATAGGCCCCTAGTGAGAGGCGTGGAAAGTGCGGCCCAGCGATGCCGGCGCAGCGCTTTTATCCGCGGAAAGGATCACCAGCACAAGGATGGTGATGATGTAGGGCGACATTGCCAGATACTCGACCGGAATGGCAACGCCCGCGCCTTGCAGATTCAGCTGAAGCTGCGTGATACCGCCAAAAAGATAGGCACCCAGCAACAGCCGCCAGGGCTTCCAGCTGGCAAAAACCACCAGCGCAAGGGCGATCCAGCCCACACCGGCGGTCATGCCTTCTGTCCATTGGGGCACACGGATCAGGCTGATGTAGGCCCCGCCCAGACCGGCACAGGCCCCGCCGAACATGATCGCCAGCGTGCGGATGCGCACCACCTTGTAGCCAAGGGCGTGGGCCGCCTCGTGGCTTTCGCCGACAGCGCGCAGGATCAGCCCCATGCGGGTGAATTTCAGCACTGCCCAAACGACGACGACCAGCGCAAAGCCCAGATACAGAATGATGTCATGGGAAAAGAAGATCGGCCCGATGACGGGAATGTCATGCAGCGGGCCAAAGTTCACATCCGGCAGGCGCGGTGGTTTGATCCCGACATAGCTTTGCCCCAGCAACGCCGAAAACCCCAGCCCGAACAGCGTCAGCGCCAAGCCCGATGCGACCTGATTGGCCAATGTGATCTGCGTCAGGAAGGCGAACAGCAGGCTCAGCAACGCGCCCCCCACGGCCGCGGCGGCAAAGCCCAACAGGGGCGATCCGGTTTCAACGGCGGTCGCAAAACCGCAGATCGCGCCGATGATCATCATCCCTTCGACCCCAAGGTTCAGCACGCCGGATTTCTCGACCACCAACTCGCCCAAAGCAGCAAAGATCAGCGGCGTCGCCGCCACCAGAAAGCCCGCGACAAAGAGCACCGGATTGATTGCAGACAGATCCATTACGCGACCTCCGTCCGGCCAAGGCGCAGCCGGTAATGGGTGAAAAGATCAAAGGCGAGCAGGAAGAACAGCAACATCCCCTGAAACACCTGAATGGCGGCGGCAGGCAATCCCAACTGGCTTTGCGCGATGTCACCCCCGATATAGGTCAGCGCCATCAGACCACCGGCCAGCAGGATACCCACCGGATGCAACCGCCCCAGAAAGGCGACGATGATTGCGGTGAACCCGTAGCCCACGTTGAAATCGATGGTGATCTGCCCCGCAGGGCCCGCGACCTCAAACATCCCTGCCAGACCGGCCAGCAGACCCGACATGCCCATGCAAAACAAAACCAGTCGCGTCGGGTTCACGCCGGAAAACCGCGCCGCCCGCGGTGCCTCCCCGGTCACGCGGATGGCAAAGCCCAACCGGTGCCGCGCCAATAAGACATAGGCAAAGATCACCGCGATCAGCGCCGCAACCACCCCCCAATGCATCCCCGATCCCGCGATCAACTCGCCATTATGGGCCGATGCATATTGCTGCAGGTTGCGGCTGCCCGGAAAGCCGAAGCCTTCGGGGTTTTTCAGCAACCCAAGGCTGACAGAGGCGAGGAATTGTTCCGCGACATAGACCAGCATCAATGACACGAGAATCTCGTTCGTCCCGAACTTGACCTTGAGCACGGCAGGGATCATGGCCCAGACCCATCCGCCAAGCGCGCCTGCAAGCACCATCACCGGAAAGATAAAAACACTCTCTGCGGGGTAGAAGGCCAGACCTGCACCGGCACCGCAAATGGCCCCCATGATGTACTGGCCCTCGGCTCCGATGTTCCAGATCCCCGCCTTGAACCCCAGCGACAGGCCAATGGCGATCAAGACCAGGGGTGCTCCTTTCACCAGCAGTTGCGGGCGATAGTAAAAGGCGAAATCGCCGAACAGCGGCTCCCAGAAAATCGTCATGATCGACGCCACGGGGTCTTTGCCAAGCACCGCGAACAGCGCGCCGCCAAAAACCATCGTGGCAATCACCGCCAGAACCGGCGTTGCATAGGAAAACGCCCGGCTGGCCTGCGGCCGTTTCTCAAGCCGCATCATGCCGCGCCCCAGTTCTTGTCATCTGCTTCATTTTGCAAGGTAAACTCCACGGGGGTGTGGGGGTGTGAAACCCCCGCAAGCAACGCGTCAAACATGCGCCACCTCCATCCCGTGGGCCCCGCCCATCATCAATCCGATCTCGTCCACCGTCAGCCCTGCCGCGGCGCGCGGCTCCGACAGGCGGCCCTCGTTCAGCGCGGCGAAGCGGTCCGAGATTTCCATCAGCTCGTCCAGATCCTGACTGATCACGATCACTGCGGTGCCATTTTCGGCCAGATCCAGCAGCGCCTGCCGGATCGCCGCCGCGGCAGAGGCATCGACCCCCCATGTGGGCTGATTGACCACTAGCACCTGCGGATTTTGCAACACCTCGCGGCCGATGACGAATTTTTGCAGGTTCCCGCCAGACAGCGAACGCGCGGCATTGCCGGGGCCGGGGGTGCGCACGTCGAAATCCGCGATGATACGTTCGGCAAACCGTTTGGCGGCGGGCCAGTTCAACATGCCGCGGCGCTCCAGCTTTTCGCGCACGGCACCGGTCAGCATCGCGTTCTCGGTCAGGGACATATCAGGGGCGGCGGCATGGCCAAGCCGTTCCTCTGGCGCGGTCAGGATACCCAGACGGCGGCGCGCGGTGGGACCAAGCTGGCCCACGTCCTGACCCTCGAACCCGATCATGCCAGCGGCAGTCAGCAGCTCGCCCGACAGGGCCGACAACAATTCATCCTGCCCGTTGCCCGCCACGCCACCGATGCCCAGAATCTCGCCCGCGCGGACTTGCACGGTGATGTCACGCAGCGGCATGCCAAAGGAACTGGGCGAGGGCGCGGACAGCCCCCTCAGGTCCAGCTTGACCGCGCCGGGGGTCTTGCCCGCGCGGGTCGGCGTCTTGAGCGTGCTGCCCACCATCATTTCTGCCATATCCCGTGCCGTCGTCTCTGACGGGGTGCAATGGCCTACAACTTTACCCAATCGCAGGATCGTGGCGCTGTCACACAGGCTGCGGATCTCTTCGAGCTTGTGCGAGATATAGAGGATCGCGGTGCCCTCGGCGCTGAGCTTGCGCAGGGTTTTGAACAGGATTTCAACCTCTTGCGGGGTCAGAACGCTGGTGGGTTCATCCATGATCAACAGTTTGGGGTCTTGCAGCAGGCAGCGGATGATCTCGACCCTCTGGCGTTCACCGGCAGAAAGGTCGCCGACGATGCGGTCGGGGGCCAGCGGCAGGCCGTAGGCCTCGGACACGTCGCGGATCTGCTTGCTGAGGGTGCGCAGCTTGGGCGCGTTCTCCATCCCCAGTGCGATGTTTTCGGCCACGCTGAGTGCGTCAAACAGCGAGAAATGCTGGAACACCATGCCCACACCGGCGGCGCGTGCGGCGCGGGGCTCGTGCGGGGCGAAACTGGCTCCGTGCATCTGCATCGTGCCGCTATCGGGTTTGACCAGCCCATAGATCATCTTGACCAGCGTCGACTTGCCCGCGCCGTTTTCCCCCAGCAGCGCGTGGACCTCGCCCGGCGCGATCCGCAGTGACACGTCATCATTGGCGACAACACCGGGGTAGGCTTTGGTCAGCCCGGAAAGCGCCAGAAGGGGCGTGTCGGTCATGCGCAGCGTTCCTTTTGTGTCAAACGAACCTGTTTATTCGTGCGGGCGGGGTCAAATTGCAAGAGTTGCGTGGCCACCCCAAGCGCAATCGCTTGAGGATGCTTGCCAAATTGCCGCGCGCCGATGGGGCAGGTGATGCGGGCGATCTGTTCGGGGCCATGGCCAAGGGCCGCCAGACGGCTGCGAAACCGCGCCCATTTCGTGTCTGACCCGATCAACCCGCCAAAGGCGAAATCGCGTTGCAGCAAGCGGTGGCAGAGCTCCAGATCGTCGTCATGGGCCGGTGTCATGATGAAATGCGCAGCGTCATCTTCGGCGCTGTGCAGCGCGGCACCCCAAGGGGCATCGACGCCGCTGACGCCCTCTGGCAGATCGTCCAGATACAAGGGGCGCGGGTCTGCGAGTGTGACGCGAAACTGCGGCAGCGGGGCCAGTATACGTGCCAGCGCGCTGCCGACATGGCCCGCGCCGTGAATGACCACTTGCCGCGAGGGCTGCCACAGCGGCTCTGCCAACCAGCCGCCGTGCAGGGTAATGGCGAGCGGTGTCGTGCCGCCACTGGCACGGTCGATCTTGGCGCGAAAGCTGTCGGCAAGGGGCGGGGCCGCCGGATCAACAGCGCGCAGGTAGATGTCGGGGTAGGTGTCGGGCAGGGCTTCGACTGTGGCGGCGTCGAAACGCTCTGTCACCACCGTCACCGCCCCGCCGCAGCATTGGTTCATCGCGGGGCCAAGGGCGGCGCGGGTCAGCTTGCTGCGCGGGCCACCTGCGAGCATGGCGGCGGCATCGCGCATCGATTGCAGCTCAAGCTGGCCGCCGCCGATTGTGCCGGACGCACCGCCCGCCCAGACCAGCATCGACGTCCCCGCCGGACGCGGGGCAGAGCCTTTGACCTGCACCAGAACGACGCGCGCCACCGTGCCATGCGCGGCAACGGCCTGCGCCAGGGCTGCGCGGTCAAAGGGCATTGCGGGCCTTCCCGATGGCGGTCAGCACTGCTTCGGCCGTGGCGGGTGTTTGCAGGTCGCCAAACCCGTCCCCACAGGCGCGTACCGCATCCGACAGCGCCATGAAGGCCGAGATGCCCAGCATCAGCGGCGGCTCCCCCACCGCTTTTGACCGGTAGATCGTCTGCGCGGGGTTGGGTTCATCCCAAAGCGCCACGTTGAACACATCGGGCCGGTCCGAGATGGCGGGGATCTTGTAGGTCGACGGCGCATGGGTTTTCAGCGTGCCTTTGGCGTCCCAGACGAGTTCCTCGGTCGTGAGCCAGCCCGCGCCCTGCACATAGCCGCCTTCGATCTGGCCGATGTCCAGCGCGGGGTTCAGCGATGCGCCCGCATCGTGTAAGATGTCCGCGCGCAAAATGCGGTTTTCGCCCGTTAGCGTATCGATCACCACTTCGGTGACGGCTGCGCCATAGGCAAAGTAGAAGAACGGGCGGCCGCGGCCCTTGATGCGGTCCCATTCGATTTCGGGTGTCTTGTAGTAGCCGGTGGAGGACAGCGACACGCGGTTTTCATAGGCAGAGGCGGCAGCTTGGGCAAAGCTGATCACCTCTTCCGCGATATGAACCTGGCCTTGGGCAAAGCGTATCTGGTCTGCGGTGGTCTGATAACGCTCGGCCAGATGGTCGGCGATGCGGTCGCGGATCGTGTCGCAGGCCGCTTGCACCGCCATGCCGTTCAGGTCCGTCCCCGAAGACGCCGCCGTGGCCGAGGTATTGGGCACCTTGCCGGTATCCGTCGCGGTGATCTTGACGACCGAGAGGTCAACGCCAAAGCGGCTGGCGGCAACCTGCGCGACCTTCTGGAACAGGCCTTGTCCCATTTCCGTGCCGCCGTGGTTCAGGTGGATCGACCCGTCCTGATAGACATGCACCAACGCCCCCGCCTGATTAAGGTGGGTGAGGGTGAAAGAGATGCCGAACTTGACCGGCGTCAGCGCGATGCCGCGTTTCAGAACCGGCTGCGTCGCGTTCCAGTCGGCAATGGCGGCGCGGCGGGCGGCGTAGTCTGATGTCTTGGCCAGCCGGTCGGTCAGCGCGTTGATGATACAGTCCTGCACCGGTTGGTGGTAGGGGGTGGTTTGCAGACCCGTGGGCTGGGGTGGCGTGCTTTCCTGTGGTGCGGGCGGTGCCCCGCGAGAGGCAAGATCAGCCTCGGTATCATGGGGCACAGCGCGGTGGTCATGGGCCTGTCCGGTTGCGTCAGGCTGCATCACATCGGCGTAGAAATTGGCCCGCCGCACCGCCAGCGGATCAAACCCGAGTGACTGCGCGATATGGTCCATGACCCGTTCGATGCCCACGATCCCCTGTGGCCCGCCAAACCCGCGAAACGCCGTGGCGCTTTGCGTGTTGGTGCGCAAGCGGTGCGAGGTGATGCGGATGTTATCGAGGTGATAGGCATTATCCGCATGCAGCATCGCACGGTCGGCCACGGGCAGGGACAGGTCCATCGCCCAGCCACAGCGGGTGTAATGGGTGAAATCCAGCGCCGAGATGCGGCCAGTGGCGTCGAAGCCAGCGGTATAGTCGATGCGGAAATCATGGCGTTTGCCTGTGACGATCATATCGTCATCGCGGTCATAGCGCATTTTGCAGGGGCGTCCCGTGCGGGCAGCGGCGACGGCACAGGCCACGGCGAGCGCGTTGCCCTGGCTTTCCTTGCCACCAAAACCACCGCCCATGCGCCGCGTCTCTACCCGCACGGCGTGCATCGGCGTGCCAAGCGCCTCTGCCACCTTATGCTGGATCTCGGTCGGGTGCTGGGTCGAGGAATGGACGACCATGTCGCCATTATCTTGCGGCAGGGCGAGGGCGGCCTGACCTTCGAGGTAGAAATGCTCTTGCCCGCCGATATTGATCGTCCCGCTGAGGCTTTGGGCGGCGGTGGTCAGCGCGGCTGCGGCATCGCCTTTTTGGTAGATGCGGGGGCCATCCTCGAACCGAGCATCGGCGGCTAGGGCCTCTTCTATGGTCAGGATCGGGGTGGTCGGGGTGATGTCCACCGCCCCAAGCCGCGCGGCGTGGCGAGCGGCAAGGTGGGTTGTCGCGATGACCATGAACACGGGTTGGCCCGCATAATGTACCGCGTCGGTGGCCAGCAGGGGTTCGTCATGGTTTGACGGCGATACGTCATTGTCAAAGGGTAAATCCGCTGCCGTCAGCACCGCCACCACCCCGGGGGCAGCAGCGACATCGCGCAGGTCCATGCCGTTGAGCGTGCCCGCGGCCACCGTGCTCAGTCCAAAGGCGATATGCAGCGTTGTGGCCGGTGTCGGGATGTCGTCAACGTAACGCGCAGCCCCCGTGACATGGAGCTTGGCTGCATCATGGGGGAGGGGTTTGGCAACGCTCATGCTGTCACCTCGTGCAGGTTCGTGGGCAGGCCGTTCACGTCATGCAGATAGCGCAGCAGCAGGTTCTGGGCGGTCAGCAGGCGATACTGCGCCGAGGCGCGCATGTCGGTCATCGGCTGATAATCCAGTGCCAAGGCATCCATCGCGCGGCGGATCGTCGCCGCGTCAAAGGGTTGATTGATTAACAGGGCTTCGGTCTGGCTTGCCCGTTTCGGTGTGCCTGCCATGCCGCCAAAGGCGATGCGTGCGTCAGTGATCACATCGCCCGCGCGGGTGATGTTGATACAGCCGCACAGGGCCGAGATGTCCTGATCGAAACGTTTGCTGATCTTGTAGCAGCGCAGGGTGTCGTCGCTGCCGGTGGGGAGTTTCGGTGCGGTGATCGCCTCGACAAATTCTCCGGGGGCGCGGTCCTGTTTGCCGTAGTCGATAAAGAAATCCTCAAGCGGCAGGCTCCGGCGGGTGTCGCCGTGACGCAGGTGCAATGTTGCCCCCATCGCGATGAGCGCCGGAGGGCCGTCCCCGATGGGCGAGCCATTGGCGATGTTGCCCCCGATGGTGGCCGCATTGCGCACCTGCGCGGATCCGTACCGCCGGAGCATCGCGCCCAAGCTGGGGTAGAGCGGGGCAAAATGCGCGGTAAGCGTGGCAAGGGTGGTGGCTGCGCCGATGCGCCAGTGATCCCCGCCATCGGTGACGCCGCGCAGGTCGGGGATCTGGTTGAGAAACACGACCGGCCCCAGATCGCGGAATTGTTTGGTGACCCAGAGGCCGACATCCGTTGCCCCCGCAATCAGGGTCGCATCGGGGTGGTCGGCGTACCAGTGGGCCAGTTCATCCGTGGTCGTGGGAAGCGAGGTCGCAGGGGGCTGTCCGCCCCCGTCCGGCTGCGCCGGCCCCCCCGAGGATTTAGGGCCATCTGGAAGTTTGAGGTTGCGCAGATGCGCGGGCACGGGGGCGGCCTCGGCGGCTTTGGCGGCGCGGATGATGGGCGCGTATCCGGTGCAGCGGCACAGGTTTCCGGCGAGCTGCGTGTCGTGGTCCGTGGCCCCGTTCAGATGGTCGGTGGCCATGGTGACGGCAAAGCCCGGCGTGCAAAAGCCGCATTGGCTGCCGTGATAGTCGACCATGGTCTGCTGCACGGGATGCAGGCTGCCGTCAGACGCTGAGAGCCCTTCGACGGTGGTCACGGATTTGCCGTTGATCTGGGGCAGGAACAGGATGCAGCCGTTCAGGGCGCGGTGGCCCTGATCGTCGCTGATCATGACGGAGCAGGCACCGCAATCGCCTTCGTTGCAGCCTTCCTTGGTGCCGGTCAGATGTCGGGTTTCGCGTAGCCAATCCAGCAGCGTCATGGTGGGGGAGACGCCGGTCAGTGACACGACTTCCCCGTTGAGGAGAAAAGTGATGTCCATAGGGTTCGTTCCGCCGCGGTACCTCAGCCCGTGATCTGCGCGGCGTTCGATGCGACGTAGAACGCGGCGCGGGCAAATGTTGAACGAGGCTAGGCGGGGGCAAGGGGGCTTGGCAAGAGATTTCGTGGCGTCCTGCGCTCAAGGGCGTGTCGTGTTGCTGGAAAAACGGGCGCGGGGTGCCGGTGGGACTGGTGACTGCGGGTGGGCTTGGGTAAGTTGACCCCATGGCACAAGCACCCCGATTCATTCACCTGCGCACGCACTCCGAATATTCGTTGTTGGAAGGGGCGTTGCGGCTGAAAAAGCTGCCTGATCTGTGCAAGGGGGCCGATATGCCGGCGCTGGCCCTGACGGATACCAACAACATGTTCGCCGCGTTGGAATTCTCGGTCGCCATGGCGGGGGCCGGTGTGCAACCGATCATCGGCTGTCAGGTGGATCTGGCCTATGTGAAGGTGCAACCGGGGGAAAAGCCGCGCGATCCGGCCCCTGTGGTTTTGCTGGCCCAATCCGAGGCCGGGTATGAAAACCTGATGAAGTTGAACTCCTGCCTTTATATCGACAAGGGCGGGGCGCTGCCGCAGGTCACCCTAGAGGAGCTGGAGGCGCTGAACGGTGGGCTGATCTGTCTGACCGGCGGGGCGGGCGGCCCCGTGGGGCAGCTGTTGCAGGGCGGTCAACGTCCCGCGGCAGAGGCATTGATGGCGCGGCTGCACGGGGCCTTTGCCGACCGGCTTTATGTCGAGTTGCAGCGCCACCCCGGCGAGGATGGCCAGCCCGTTGCCGAACAGCTGACCGAACGCGGCTTTGTCGAGATGGCCTATGACATGGGCATCCCTTTGGTCGCGACGAATGACGTCTATTTCCCCAAGGCCGATATGTACGAGGCCCATGACGCGCTGATCTGTATCGCGGATGGGGCCTATGTCGATCAGCAGCACGAACGCCGCAGGCTGACCGCGCAGCATTACTTCAAATCGCAGGCCGAGATGGTGACGCTGTTCGCCGATCTGCCCGAAGCCATCGAGAACACGGTCGAGATCGCCAAGCGCTGTGCCTTTATGGCGTATCGCCGTGATCCGATCCTGCCGAAGTTTGCGGATGACGAGATCGAAGAGCTCAAGCGGCAGGCGCATGAGGGGCTGAAAAACCGGCTCAAGGTGATCCCCCATGCCACCTCCGTCGAGGAATATGAAAAGCGGCTGGATTTCGAGCTGGGCATCATCGAGGGCATGGGGTTCCCCGGCTACTTCTTGATCGTTGCTGATTTTATCAAATGGGCCAAGGACAACAATATTCCCGTCGGGCCGGGACGGGGCTCGGGCGCGGGTAGTCTGGTGGCCTATGCGCTGACGATTACCGATCTGGACCCGCTGCGCTATCAACTGCTGTTTGAACGGTTCCTGAACCCCGAACGGGTCTCGATGCCCGACTTTGACATCGACTTTTGCATGGATCGCCGGGAAGAGGTGATCCAGTATGTGCAGCGCAAATACGGGCGCGACAAGGTGGGGCAGATCATCACCTTCGGGGCGCTTTTGTCCAAGGCGGCGGTGCGCGACATCGGGCGGGTCTTGCAGATGCCTTACGGGCAGGTGGATCGTCTATCCAAGATGATCCCCGTCGAGGGCGTGAAACCTGTCAGCATCGAAAAGGCACTGGCGGATGAACCACGCCTGCGCGAGGAGGCCAAGAACGAGGAAGTCGTCGCGCGGCTGTTGAACTATGGCCAGCAGGTCGAGGGGCTGTTGCGCAACGCGTCGACCCACGCGGCGGGGGTTGTGATCGGGGACCGGCCGCTGGACGCGCTGGTGCCGCTGTATCAGGATCCACGCTCCGATATGCCCGCGACGCAGTTCAACATGAAATGGGTCGAACAGGCCGGTCTGGTCAAGTTCGACTTTCTGGGCCTCAAGACCCTGACCGTCATCCAGAACGCGGTAGACCAGATCAAATCCTCGGGCCGTCACCTGCATGTGGCCGCCGACGGGACAGAGCTGTTCGAGCCGCCCGAGGGGCTGATCGACGATATCGCCACCATCCCGTTGGACGACGAGGCCTCTTACAAGCTTTATGCCAGCGCCAAGACGGTGGCGGTGTTCCAGGTGGAATCCAGCGGCATGATGGATGCGCTCAAACGGATGAAGCCGACCTGTATCGAAGACATCGTCGCCTTGGTCGCGCTGTACCGGCCCGGCCCGATGGAGAATATTCCGGTCTATTGCGAGGTCAAGAACGGCCAGCGCGAACGGGAATCCGTGCATCCCTCGATTGACCATATCCTCGAGGAAACGCAGGGCATCATCGTCTACCAGGAACAGGTTATGCAGATCGCGCAGGTCATGGCGGGCTATAGCCTTGGCGGCGCTGACCTGCTGCGCCGTGCGATGGGTAAAAAGATCGCCGAGGAAATGGCCAAGGAACGCCCCAAGTTCGAAAAAGGCGCGATGGCCAACGGGGTCGATAAGAAAAAGGCGTCTGAGGTTTTCGACCTTCTCGAAAAATTCGCCAACTATGGTTTCAACAAATCCCACGCCGCCGCCTATGCGGTGGTCAGCTATCAGACCGCATGGCTCAAGGCGAACCATCCGGTCGAATTCATGGCCGGCGTGATGAACTGCGATATCCATCTGACCGACAAGCTGGCGGTCTATTTCGAAGAGGTCCGCAAACGGCTGGAACTGCCCTGGGTGCCACCTTGTGTGAACCGCAGTGATGCGACGTTCAAGGTGGTCGAGGGCGCGTTGGTCTATGCCTTGGGCGCGCTGAAAAACGTCGGGGTGGAGGCGATGAAGCTGATCACCGAAGGCCGCAAGGTGGACGGTGTGGACAAGCCCTTTGCCACGCTTTTTGATCTGGCGCGGCGGGTTGATCTGAAACGGGTGGGAAAACGTCCGCTTGAGATGCTGGCCCGCTCCGGAGCGTTCGACCAGCTGGACAACAACCGCCGCCGCGTCTGGCAGTCGCTGGACGGGTTGGTCAGCTATTCCGCCGCGATCCACGAACAGAAAGCCTCTAATCAGGTGTCGCTGTTTGGCGAGGCGGGGGATGACTTACCAGAGCCGCGCATCGTGCCTTGCGACGATTGGGAGGCCGCCGAACGCCTGACCGAAGAGTTCAAGGCCGTAGGCTTCTATCTGTCGGGCCACCCGCTGGACGATTACATGGGGCCGATGAAACGCAAATCCGCAACAGGCGGTGTGCCGTTCCTGACGCTGGACGAGTTGACCGAGAAAGTCTCGGTCAAAGGGGCGATGAACGCCCGTCTGGCAGGGATCGTCGCCGGACGGCAGGAACGTAAATCGGCGCGCGGCAACCGCTTTGCCTTTGCGCAACTGTCGGACCCGACGGGCGCTTACGAGGTGACGCTGTTCTCGGATACGCTGGAGCTGGCGCGCGACCACCTTGAAACAGGATCTAAGGTCGTGGTCATGGTCGAGGCGACGATGGAAAGCGACCAGTTGAAACTGCTGGGTCGGTCCGTGGTGCCGATCGACACGGTGGTCGAGGATGCGGGCAATATGGGGCTGCGGATTTTTGTGGATGATGCGGGCGCTATTCAGGCGGTCGCCGATGTGTTGGCCGGTGCCCGATCCGCGGCGCGCAGCGCGGGCAAGGGGCCGGTGCAACTGTGCCTGATGGACCCGACCCTGCCCGGCGAGGTGGAGGTCGATCTTTGCGCCGAATACCCTGTCACCCCCAAGATCAAGGGGGCCATCCGGTCCCTGACCGGCGTGATGGAGGTAGAGGAAATCTGACGCGGCCCACTGGGGCGACGGCAGCTTCCTAGATGGGGCATCCGATCAATAGTGCGGCGGGCGTTCGTTGCCGATGACAACCCCGTCAGAGCCCGCTGCCTCGCGTTCGCCCTCGCGCTGCATCAGCATATGAACCCGCCGCGTCAGGGTCGCGATCTCTGTCTCCTGACGGGCGACGACATCGGACAGGTCATCCACCGTACGGATCAGATGGGCCATTTGTTCTTCGAGCTTATCCATGAGGGCTCCTTGCAGCTTGCGCGTTTGCCGTCCTCCTAACAGGTTGTATGGCGTTCGATAAGGGGGGATGCGTGCCGCGGCGGGGCCGCGTCGCTTGCCCTTGGCGGGGGGTTGGGCTAGACGCGAAGCGCGATATTCAGCCCACAGGATGTGATCCAATGGCCAAGCCAAAAAAGACCCCCCGCCCCAAGGCCGAAACGCCAAAGGGGTTTCGTGACTATTTCGGTGCAGAAGTAACACAGCGTGCCGAGATGCTGCATAAGATTGCGCAGGTCTATCATCGCTATGGCTTTGACGCGCTGGAAAGCTCTGGGGTCGAGACGGTGCAGGCTTTGGGCAAGTTCCTTCCCGATGTGGATCGCCCCAATGAGGGCGTCTTCGCGTGGCAAGAGGATGCAGAGGCGGACAAGCCCGGCGACTGGCTGGCCCTGCGCTATGACCTGACGGCACCGCTGGCACGCGTCTATGCTCAACACCGCAACGATCTGCCCACGCCCTATCGGCGCTATGCGATGGGACCGGTCTGGCGCAACGAAAAGCCGGGGCCAGGACGCTTCCGCCAGTTCTATCAATGCGATGCCGATACGGTCGGCGCACCGTCGGTCGCAGCCGATGCAGAGATCTGCGCGATGCTGGCCGATTGTCTGGAAGAAGTCGGGATCGACCGCGGGGACTACATCGTGCGGGTGAACAACCGCAAGGTGCTTAACGGTGTGATGGAGGTCGCAGGCGTGCTTGACCCTGCCAACCCCGACAATTTCGCCCACGAGCGCGGCATCGTGCTGCGTGCGATTGACAAGCTCGACCGGCTGGGTCTGGACGGCGTACGCGCATTGCTGGGCGCGGGCCGCAAGGATGACAGCGGCGACTTTACCGATGGCGCAGGGCTGAGCGATGCTCAGGCCGATGTGGTCATGGGCTTTATGCAAGCCAAACGCAACAGCGGTGCGGAAACCGTCGCGCGGTTGCGTGAACTGGTCGCGGGTTCCGAGACAGGCGCGCAGGGCGTGGACGAGCTGGAAACCATCGCCGATCTGATGGCGGCCGGCGGCTACGGCGCTGACCGCGTAGAGATCGACCCCTCTGTCGTGCGGGGTCTTGGCTATTACACCGGTCCGGTGTTCGAGGCGGAACTGACCTTCGAGATCCAGGACGAAAAAGGCCGGCCCCGCAACTTTGGCTCTGTCGCAGGGGGCGGGCGGTATGACGATCTGGTCAAGCGCTTTACCGGTCAGGAAGTCCCTGCAACGGGCGTCTCTATCGGCGTCGACCGGCTGCTTGCAGCACTGCAGGCCAAGGGCCGGATGTCGGCGCAGGCCGAAGGGCCCGTGGTGGTGACCGTCATGGATAAGGCGCGCATGTCCGACTATCAGGCGATGGTTGCCGAACTGCGTCAGGCAGGCATCCGGGCCGAGGTTTATCTGGGCAACCCAAAGAACTTTGGCAACCAGCTGAAATATGCAGACCGCCGCGCTAGCCCGGTGGCGGTGATCGCGGGCGGGGATGAATTCGACAAGGGTATGATCCAGATCAAGGACCTGATCCTTGGCGCGAAAATCGCTGAAAGCGCCACGCTGGAGGAATGGAAAGACCGCCCCAGCCAATATGAAGTGGCGCGTGGGGATCTTGTTTCTAAAGTGCGCGAGATACTGGAGCTGAACCGCTGATGGCTACACGATCCGATATCCTCGCCAAAGCCGCAAGCCTGCGCGCCTTGTTCGAGGCGCAGGGGGCTGCGGTGGTGGAACCCCCGATCCTGCAACCCGCCGAGACCCTGCTGGACCTTTATGGCGAAGACATCCGCGCGCGCGCCTATGTCACCTCGGATGCGATGCGGGGCGAACAAATGCTGCGCCCCGATTATACCTTGCCCGTGGTGCAGATGCATATGGCCCATGGGGCGGACCCGGCACGCTACACCTACGCGGGCGAAGTGTTCCGCCGTCAGGAACGTGACCCCAACCGCGCCAATGAATATATTCAGGCGGGCTACGAAGTCTTTGACCGTGGCGATCCCGCGGCAGCCGATGCCGAAGTCTTTGCCCTGATCCAGGGCGCGTTGGAGGGGCTTCCGGTCACTGCCGTGACGGGGGATATCGGTATCTTGATGGCTGCGGTTGCGGGGCTAGATACATCGGCATCGCGCAAGGCGGCACTGATGCGGCACATCTGGCGGCCCCGCCGGTTCCGTGCGTTGCTTGACCGCTATGCTGGCAAAACGCCGATGCCCGCGACCCGCGCGGCGCTCTTGGCCAGTGACGGTGCGATCACCGCACCATTGATCGGCCTGCGCAGTCTGGACGAGATTGAAACACGCATCGCCGCCCTGCGCGCCGACGCCACCGAGCCGGCCCTGTCGCGCACGCAGGTGTCCTTGCTGCTGGCGCTGCTGGATGTGCGTGAAACCATGCCCAATGCGATCAGCCAGTTGCATGACCTTGCCGTCGATATGCCCGCGATCTCTGATGCGGTGGACCGTGTCGCGGCGCGGGAAAAGGCGCTTGCCGGCCGCGGTGTCGATACCGGTAACCTGATGTTCGAAGCCAGCTTTGGCCGCGTGTCGATGGAATATTATGACGGGTTCGTCTTCGGCTTCCGCGCGGCGACGCGGCCCGACCTGCCCACCATCGCCACAGGCGGACGCTATGACGCGCTGACACGGCGGCTGGGGCAGGGCGGGGAAATCCCCGCGGTGGGGGGCGTCATGCGCCCCGGGTTGATGCTGGAACTGGAGGCAGGCCAATGACGATCAAACTCGGTGTGCCCTCGAAAGGGCGTCTGATGGAGAAAACCTTTGAATGGTTTGCCGCGCGCGGGATCACCTTGCAGCGCACAGGCTCCGAACGTGAATACGCGGGGGCCGTCGAAGGTATTGAGGGCGTGTCGTTGATCCTGCTCTCTGCGGGCGAAATTCCCCGCGAACTCGCCGCTGGCCGTATCCATCTGGGCGTCACCGGCACCGATCTGGTGCAAGAGAAACTGGCGCTGTGGGATCAGCTTGTCGCCCCGGTAGAAGAGCTCGCCTTCGGGCATGCCGATCTGATCATTGCTGTGCCTCAGGCCTGGATCGATGTTGATACGCTCGATGATCTGGATGCCGCCGCCTCGGCCTTCCGCGACAAGCACGGGTTCCGCCTGCGCATCGCGACGAAATACCACCGGCTGGTGCGGGAATTCCTGCGCAGCACCGGTGTCGCGGATTATGCGCTGGTCGACAGCCAGGGGGCGACCGAAGGCACGATCAAGAATGAAACGGCAGAGGCCATCGCCGACATCACCTCGAGCGGGGAGACATTGCGCGCCAACCACCTCAAGATCCTGTCCGACGGGCTGATCCTGCGGTCACAGGCGACGCTTTGGCGCAGCCGGATGGCAGAGATGGATGATGCGGATCGCGCGACGATGACGGCCCTGCTGGCGCGACTATCCTAACGCGCATGCGCGCGGCATCCTGCGGATGCGCCTCCGGCGGGAGTTTAAGGGCAAAATGAAGAGGCGCGCGCGGCCCTGCTTCATTTTGCCAAATAAACTCAAATCCCGCGGGGGATGCGCGCGCAGGGGCTGCTGCTAGAGCACGCCGATCTCGGCCAGCGCGCGGTTCAACTCTATGGGCAGGGGCTCTTCGTGGTCGCGGCCTTCGGGCAGATCGGCAGGGGCATCCTGCGGCGCAAGGTAGCGCCACCCCTGAAACGGGCGTTTGAGGCTGCCTTGCACGCGGATGATCTTGGGGTCCAGCACGATCGCGCAGCGGCGCACGCCGTCCGCGCCCGATGTCTCGTCCAGACGCAGGATTTTCTGACGACACTGGATCACTCCTTTGATCACCCAGAAGATCGACCCGCCGTTCAGAATCTCGGGTTCGCGTTTGGGCCACATGCGCGTCACATGACGGGGAAAACCATCCTCGGTTTGCACGCGTTTTTTTTCCTGCCATGCGGCCAGATCATCGACGGTTTCCGTGCCGACGGACAACTTGATGAGATGTATATGATTTTTCACAGAATCCTCCGTCGCTGCTACAGCATCATGTATTCTAATACACACTTTCTTCAACCTGTTGTGCTTGCGCTTTGATTTGGGGTATGGTGAACACCTTCCCAAACAGCCCTCAAGGAATCGAATATGTCACGATTTGCCGCCCCCATTGCCGAACAGATTTGGGACATGAAATACCGTTTTAAAGATGCCGACGGCACGCCGCGCGATGTGACGGTAGAAGACAGCTGGCGGCGAATCGCCCGTGATCTGGCGCAGGTCGAAAAAGCACCGGAAAAATGGGAAGAGGCATTTTACGAAGCGCTGGAGGATTTCAAATTCCTCCCCGCGGGCCGCATCACTGCCGGGGCAGGTACTGCGCGCCGTGTGACATTGTTCAACTGTTTCGTCATGGGCACCGTGCCTGACAGCATGGCCGGCATCTTTGATATGCTCAAAGAAGCCGCTGTGACCATGCAGCAGGGGGGCGGGATCGGCTATGACTTTTCCACCATCCGTCCCCGTGGCGCGGATGTGCTGGGGGTCTCTGCTGACGCATCGGGCCCGTTGAGCTTTATGGATGTCTGGGATGCGATGTGTCGGACCATCATGTCCGCCGGTTCGCGCCGTGGCGCGATGATGGCCACAATGCGCTGTGACCACCCTGATGTCGAAGACTTCATCGCCGCGAAATCCGACCCCGCGCGGCTGCGGATGTTCAACATGTCCGTGTTGATCACAGACCCTTTCATGGATGCGGTCAAGGCCGATGCCAGCTGGGATCTGCAGTTCAACGGCAAGGTCTATCGCACTGTTCAGGCCCGTGACCTGTGGAACCGGATCATGAAAGCCACGTACGAGTTCGCCGAGCCCGGTGTGATCTTTATCGATCGCCTCAACGAGGCCAACAACCTGAGCTATTGCGAAACCATCGCCGCCACAAACCCCTGTGGGGAACAGCCGCTGCCGCCCTATGGTGCCTGTTTGCTGGGGTCGATCAATATGGCGCGGATGGTATCCGATCCGTTTGGCGACAACCCTCAGCTGGATGTCGAGGCGCTGAACAAGCTGGTCGCGACCGCTGTGCGCATGATGGACAACGTCGTTGACGTGTCGAAATTCCCGCTTGATGAACAGCAGGCAGAGGCGAAAGCCAAGCGCCGCATCGGTCTGGGTGTCACCGGTCTGGCGGATGCCTTGTTGATGGTCGGGCTGCGTTATGGCTCGGACGCGGCGGCAGAGCAGACCGAGGCATGGCTCAAGGCGATTGCACGGGCGGCCTATCTGGCCTCCGTCGATCTGGCGAAGGAAAAGGGGGCCTTCCCGCTGTTCGAGGCGGACGCCTATCTGGCTTCCGGCACCATGCAGCAGATGGATGATGATGTGCGCGACGCCATTGCCGAAAACGGCATCCGCAACGCGCTTTTGACCTCGATCGCGCCCACAGGCACCATCAGCCTTTATGCAGGCAACGTCAGCTCGGGGATCGAGCCGGTCTTTGCCTATGCCTACACCCGCAAGGTTCTGCAAAAGGATGGCAGCCGGACGGAGGAAGAAGTCGTCGATTACGCCGTACAGATGTGGCGCGATCTGAAGGGCGACGCGCCCTTGCCGGACTATTTCGTTAATGCGCAGACGCTGGCCCCTCTGGATCACGTCAAGATGCAGGCCGCGGCACAGAAATGGGTCGATAGCAGCATCTCGAAAACCATCAACTGCCCCGAAGACATCAGCTTTGACGCGTTCAAGGATGTTTATATGGCCGCTTGGGATCAGGGCTGCAAAGGCTGCACGACCTATCGTCCCAATGACGTGACCGGATCGGTTCTGTCGGTGTCGGAAAGCGCCGATACAGCCCCGGGCGAGGTCGCGGCCCAAGCCACCGCTGAGGAAGGCGGCGAGGTCGTTTATATGTCCGATCCGCTGGACCGTCCGGAAGAGCTTGAGGGCTCCACCTACAAGATCAAATGGCCCGACAGCGAGCATGCGCTGTATATCACCATTAACGATGTGGTGATCGGCGGGCATCGTCGTCCGTTCGAGGTCTTTATCAACTCCAAGAACATGGAGCATTTTGCCTGGACGGTCGCGCTTACCCGCATGATCTCTGCCGTGTTCCGTCGCGGGGGCGATGTGTCCTTTGTCGTCGAAGAGCTGAAGGCCGTCTTTGACCCGCGCGGCGGCGCCTGGATGCGCGGCAAATACATCCCCTCGATGCTGGCCGCTATCGGGGGCGTGATCGAACAACATCTGATCGCCACCGGCTTTATCGCCGGCGAAGGGCAGGGGCTGAAATCCGACCCGCAAGCCAAGGTCGTCGGCCTGGACGCCCCCCGCGGCAAAGCCTGCAGCAGCTGCGGCCAATACGACCTGCGCATGGTCGAAGGCTGCATGACCTGCGGCAGCTGCGGCCATAGTAAGTGTGGCTGATTGGAGTTGTGGGGTGAGGTTTCAAAACCTCACCCGTATTCCTCAAACCATTGCGTTCAATTTTAGGATCCCCAAGATCTGCCGATGAATGCGCAATCAAGGCCGCGGGCCTGTGTGTGGTGTTGCTTCGAGTCAGCGTTCAAGACCCTCACCGAACCCGCTTCACTTGCGTCTCACGATAACGGTCACTCAAATCCAGCGCGCTTGGCCTGTGTCACCAGTTCCGTGACCCTCTCGGCATTGTTTGCCGCGACTTTTGCGTCTGCGTTCAAGCGGTTGTTCTCGAATCCGATCCGGGTCTTGCCGCCGTGGCGCATGGCCTCGATCAGGCAGGCGGTTTCTTGAGGGCCGAAGGCGCAGGCGGCCCAGTCGGCGTCCGGCAAGGCCGATTTTAGCCTTTGTGCCAGTGCTGCGACTTCTGCGGGTGTGCTGGTCTGGCCGCTGGTATAGCGCCCCAGAACGATCAGGGTCTTCAGCCTGTCGCGGGGGACATCGCCTTGTGCGACAAGCCGGGCAAGATGGGCGATATCCGCAGTGTCATAGAGGATGTGTTGAACGTCGATCTTCGCTTCGGCGCACATGGCAAAGAACCGTCGGGTGGCGGCATTCTCTTGATCGGCCGTGATCTCGCGCAGCGCGACCGACACGGCGCGCGGTTTCAGGGTTTCGACCAGATGCCGTTGTTGAGCGGGGGTAAAGCGGCCCGCGGCCTCGCTGGTGATCTGAACATAGAGGTCAGGGGCGCGCTGGCCGAGCTCGCTCAGAAGCTCGGCATAAAGCCCGACGTCCAGAACATGCCGTTGCTCGGTATCGCGCACGTGGGCATGCAGGCCATCGGCACCCGCAGCATGGCAGGCTAGCGCGCAGGCGACCGTCTCTTCTATGGTGACGGGGAGGGCAGGGTGATCCGCTTTGGTCAGCCGCGCCCCATTCGGCGCGACCATAAATCTGGGCAATGCGGTCATGCGGCAAGCGCCTTGTCGATGGCTGTTGATAGCTTGCCCACCAGCTCATCAATCTGCGCATCCTCGATGATAAACGGCGGCGCGAGCAGCACGTGGTCGCCATATTGACCATCGATTGTGCCGGACATCGGATAGCAGATCAGACCGGCGGCAAAGGCCTCCTTCTTGATCCGTGCGGCAAGGCCACGGGACGGATCGAACGGTGCTTTGGTGCTGCGGTCGGCAACCAGTTCGATCCCGCGGAACAACCCGCGCCCGCGAATATCGCCAATGTTGTCATGATCGCCGAACTGCGCCTTTAGTGCTGCGTCAAGCTTGTCGCCCTGGGTGGTGACATGGGACAGCAGATCGCGGTCAAGGATTTCGCTAAGCACGGCATTGGCCGCCGTGGCCGCCATGGCGTGGCCCATATAGGTGTGGCCGTGCTGGAAGAAACCGGTGCCCGCTGCAATCGCATCATAGATGGCGGCCGAGGTCAGCAGCGCGCCGATTGGTTGATAGCCCGCCCCAAGTCCTTTGGCGATGGTGATCATGTCCGGGGCAACGCCATCCTCGGTGCAGGCGAACAGTTTGCCGGTACGGCCCATGCCGCACATCACCTCGTCCAGGATCAGCAGCACGCCATATTGGTCGCAAATCTCGCGGATGCGCTTGAGATACCCCGGCACGGCAGGTACCGCGCCCGAGGTCGCACCCACGACAGGCTCCGCGAGGAAAGCCATCACCGTATCAGGGCCAAGCCGCAGGATTTCGGTTTCCAGCTCATTCGCCGCGCGCAGGCCGTAGGCCTCTTGCGTTTCGCCGTCCTGCCGGTCGCGGTACTCATAGCAGGGGCTGATATGGGTGGTGTCGGCAAGCAGGGGCGCGAACTGGGTACGACGCCACGCATTCCCCCCTGCTGCCAAAGCGCCCAATGTATTCCCGTGATAGCTTTGGCGGCGGGCAATGACGCGGTGGCGCTTGGGCTGCCCGATTTCCAGAAAATACTGCCGCGCGAGCTTGATCGATGCCTCGACCGCTTCGGAGCCGCCAGAGACGAGATATACCCGATCAATGCCCGCCGGCGCGTTCTCGACCAGGCAATCTGCCAAACGCTCTGCCGGATCGGACGTGAAAAAGCCGGTATGTGCGAAGGCAAGCTGGTCAATCTGGGCGTGAAGTGCGGTGCGGACAGCCGTGTTTGAGTGCCCCAGACAAGAAACAGCAGCACCGCCCGAACCATCAAGATATCTGCGTCCGTCCGCATCGATCAAATAGCAGCCGTCCCCCTTGGTGGCGACCGGCAGCGCGCCTTTGGTGGATCGGCCGAAGATATGACTTTTCATGACTGTAGTCCTTGGTTGAAGACGCACTTTGGGTGACGTGACATCAGCACTTGTCTGTGCGGTGATGCGTTTGTATTATTTTATTGCCATATATTAAGCAAATGTATTTTTGCAGTGCATCGGGTATGACAGCGGCGTGAACGCTGGCACGCATAGACAAAAGGTAAGGCTTTGATGAGCAACGATGAAACGCTGAAAGACCGCTTGTCACAGGTAAGTGCGCAAGGAACGCCCGCGCTTCGGTCCTTTGCGCGGTGGCTTCTGGATAACCTTTCGCTCGTGGCCTTTAGCTCGATTCGCGGGCTGGCAAAGCAGGCAGGGGTCAATCCGAATACCGTGACCCGTATGGCGAAGGAGCTTGGCTATACCAGCTTTGACGCCTTCCGCACGGATGTGCAGGCAACGATCCAGACACCTGCGCCAAACTACGGCGCGCGTGCCCAGACATTAAGGCACGAACATCGCGACAGCGCGTTTGCAGCGCTCATGGAAGCGCATGGTAAAAACACGGCGACGCTTTTCTCGGCAGATATTCTGGACACGCTTGATGCGTGCATCGACCCGTTGCTTGGGGCGCGCAAAGTCTATGTGGTCGGGGTGCGCAGCTGCTATGCGATTGCGCATTATTTCTCGTATGTGGGCGGCATGGCGTTTTCGAATTTCGTAGACGTGCCGACCCTGCCGGGGGGCATTGTCGATGTACTGTCTCAGGCCACGTCCGAGGATATTATCGTCGGGATCACCTATGAACATTACGCGGCAGAGGTGGTTCAGGCCTGCCATATCGCCCAGTCCCGCGGTGCGCGGGTTTTGGCTCTGACGGACAGTCATGGCTCCCCAATCGCGGTTGGCGCTTGGAAAGTGGTACCGCTGCCCATGGCCGGGCCCCATTTCCTGCCGTCGCTCAACTCGGCGTTTCTAGCGGTGGAGATGCTGCTGGTCGGAATGGCCGCGCGTTCAGATGACGCGGCAGAGCGGGTATCGAGCTTCGAGGACCGTATCCGGCAGTATGGCGGCTACAACGTGTGAGGTGTCTTGCGCGGATGAAAATCATCCGGCAGGCCCAATGCCACGGCAGAGCCACCGGTGATCAACCCCGTGGACCGCAGGTCGCTTTCGTCCAGCGCGACGATGACCGCATAGGATAGGCGTTGTGCCAGTCCGCGGCGTGAGTGACGGTTATACCGATAACGGGCGTGTTGTGGGCGCGGGTCTGGCTGCTACGCGCCCCACTCTGCATGTGACCCAAGATGCGCGATGAGAAAGTCGATCAGGATGCGCGTCTTGGGGGTAAGCACGTTTGAGCGCGGGTACATCAACCACAAGACCGAACTGTCGTTCAGCTTCCATTCCGGCAGGACACGGATCAACCGGCCCGAGCGCAGCTCGTCCGAGACGCTCCAGAGGGAATTGATCGACAGACCGGCCCCCGCAAGGGTGGCCTCACGCTGAGCGTCACCATCGTCAACGATAGTCCGGCAGATCATCTGGGCGGGGTCAAGCGGCGCGGTTTCGCCCTCTGGGGCGATCAATTCGCGCGGCTCAAGGTCGATCCATGCCAGAAACCGATGCCCCCGAAGCTCTGCCGGTGACTGCGGTACGCCGTGTTCCTCAAGATATGCAGGAGAGGCACAAAGAACGCGGGTATCACCCGCCAGCTTGCGCCCCTTGAGGCTGCTGTCGGTCAACGGCGCGCTGCGCAACGCAAGGTCAAAGCTGCCCTCGATCGCGTCGAACCGCGCGTCAGACAGACGAAGTTCGAGCGTGAGGTCGGGGAAAGCCGCGTGAAACTGCGGCAGAAGCGGCATGATGTGACGCTGCGCGAAACTGCTTGGCGCCGCAAATCGTATGGTGCCTTTGGGGCTGGTTTCATGGCTGCCAAGAACGGCCTTCGCGGCGTCGGCCTGCGCCAAAATTTCCCGCGCGTAAGGTAGGAAGTCGGACCCTTCAAGCGACAGGGATACTTTGCGGGTGGTACGTCGCAACAGCTCTACGCCAAGCTCCTGTTCCAGTTTGGCAAGGCGCGCGCTGGCGACTGCAGGGGCAAGGCCCAGATTCCGTCCGGCAGCAGAGATGTTCAGCCGGTCGGCGGCCATCACAAAAAGGCGCAGGTTGTCAGTATCCACCGCTATTATCTCCGCTATCCGAATAATCAAATCGGGAAAATGCCGGTTTTCTAACGTTTCACAAGACCTATTTTTCAGCGACACAATGAAGGAACAAAGAAATGAAAGCTATTGGCTATAGCGCGGCAGGCCCTGCGGACACGCTCGATCTGATTGAAATCGACCGGCCCGCGGTGGGGCCGCGTGATCTGTTGGTCGCGGTGAAAGGCATCTCGGTCAATCCGGTCGACGTGAAGCTGCGCGCAGCGGCCCAACCCGAGGGCGCGGCGCGCGTTCTGGGCTTTGACGCGGCAGGTGTCGTGGCCGAGGTGGGCGCGTCGGTCACCGGCTTTAAGATCGGCGATGAGGTCTTCTATGCGGGCGACGTCACGCGCGCGGGCACCAATGCGGAGTTCCATGCCGTCGATGAACGGATCGTCGGGCGCAAGCCGGCCAGCCTCGACTTTACCGAAGCGGCGGGGCTGCCGCTGACCTCGATCACCGGGTGGGAGATGCTGTTCGACGCATTCCGCCTGACCGAAGGGGGCGGCGCGGGGCAAAGCTTGCTGGTGATCGGTGGCGCTGGCGGTGTCGGCTCTATCCTCATCCAGTTGGCCAAAGCGCTGACCGGGCTTACCGTCATTGCGACGGCCTCTCGGCCCGAGACGCAGGATTGGGTGCGCAAGATGGGGGCGGATCACGTGGTTGACCATCGCGGTGACCTGGCCGCGCAGCTGGCAGAGCTGGGCCAGACCCCAAGCTATGTCGCCGCGTTGACGGCCACGGATCAGCATTGGCCCGCAATCATCGACTTGATCGCGCCCCGCGGCCAGATCGCGCTGATCGACGACCCCGAGGCGCTGGATATCAAGGCGGCTAAACCCAAGGCGTTGAGCATCCATTGGGAATTCATGTTCACCCGTTCGATGTTCAAAACCGACGATATGGATGCCCAACAAGACCTGCTGAACCGCGTCGCAGCGATGATCGACGCAGGCACATTGCAGTCGACAGTCACCGAACGCGTCGAGGCGCTGACCGTCGAGGCGCTGCGCGCGGCGCATCTGCGGCAAGAAAGCGGTCGCGTGATTGGCAAACAGGTGCTTGGCGGGCTTTAAGTAATAGAGATCACGCGGGGGCGTGGTGCCATGTTCACGCCACGCCCCCGCGTCCCTTGCGCCTTTGAAGGGGCGCGCAGATTGCCCATAGGTTCGCGCAAACGCAACGGGTTGCACATCAGGGCTTGACCTGTGTTCAATAAATCAATAATTCCCGATATATGGATAAAAATCACGCTCTCGACGCTTTTGCGGCGCTCAGTCAGGTCACCCGCCTTGATGTCTTCCGTCTTCTCATCACAGCCGGAGAAGGGGGAATGCCGGCAGGCGATATCGGCGACACCTTGGGGGTGCGTCAGAACACGATGTCGACCAACCTCGCGATTTTGGCGCGTTCGGGCCTTATTCGCAGCAAGCGCGAAGGGCGAAGCATTCGTTACTTTGCCGATATGGAGGGGCTGCGCGGTTTGCTCGCCTTTCTGATGGAGGATTGCTGCGGCGGGCGCCCTGAACTCTGCCAGCCCATCATAAACGAGCTCGCCTGCCCCTGTTAGACGCGCATGGGGGAGGTGCCGCATTGGTCCTGTAACATTCCTGTGCTGACATCGGGCAACTACATATTCACGGCCAAGGGGCTGCAATTTTTGAAGGTTCGACATGACTGATACGACACTTCCCGCGGCGGCGGGACTGGGCACGTTTGAAAAATGGCTGTCCGTCTGGGTGGCGCTGGCGATTGGCGCGGGGCTGCTGCTTGGCAATCTGTTCCCGACGGCGTTTGGTATGCTTGCCGGGCTTGAGGTGGCGTCGGTGAACCTGCCCGTTGCGGTGCTGATCTGGGCGATGGTGTTCCCGATGATGGTCGGTGTGGATTTCGGAGCCTTGCGTCAGGTGGGGGACAAGCCGAAAGGGTTGGTAGTCACGGTGGTGGTGAACTGGCTGGTCAAACCCTTCACCATGGCCGCCCTTGGCGTGTTGTTCTTTAACTATTATTTCGCAGGTCTGATCCCGCCGGATGACGCGCAGGCCTATCTTGCGGGCGTTATCCTGCTGGGGGCCGCGCCCTGTACCGCGATGGTGTTCGTCTGGTCGAACCTGACGCGGGGGGATGCGACCTATACGCTGGTGCAGGTGAGCGTGAACGACGTCATCATGGTGTTCGCCTTCGCGCCCATCGTTGCCTTCTTGCTGGGGGCCACGGATATCGTTGTGCCTTGGGATACGCTGCTGTTGTCCGTGGGCCTTTACGTAATGCTGCCGCTTTTCGTGGGATATCTGACGCGCCAGCGGCTGATTGCGCAAGGCGGCGAAGCGGCGGTGGATCGGTTCAAGGCGGGTGTGCAGCCGTTCTCGATCATCGGTCTGCTTGTGACGGTGGTCTTGCTTTTCGCGTTTCAGGGCGAGGTGATCCTGGACCGGCCGTTGGTGATTGCCTTGATCGCTGTGCCGCTTCTGATCCAGTCCTACGGGATATTCTTTCTGGCCTATGGGGTCGCGCGGGCCTGGGGTATTCCGTTCAACGTCGCGGCGCCCTGCGCCTTGATCGGCACCTCCAACTTTTTCGAGCTGGCGGTCGCGGTTGCGATCAGCCTTTTCGGGCTCGGATCCGGTGCGGCATTGGCGACGGTGGTCGGTGTCTTGGTCGAAGTGCCTGTCATGCTGTCGCTTGTCGCTTTTGCAAACAGAACCCGCCATTGGTTCCCTGCCTCGGAGGGGTCAGCATGACTGTTGTCATTCACCACAACCCCGATTGCGGCACGTCCCGCAATGTGCTGGCCATCATAAAAGCATCGGGCGTGGAGCCCGTTGTGGTCCCCTATCTTGATACCGGCTGGACGCGCGAACAGCTTTTGGGGCTTTTCGCGGCGGCGGGTCTGACACCGCGCAGCGCCCTGCGGGTAAAGCGATCTCCGGCAGAGGCATTGGGGTTGCTGGATCCCGACGTAGGCGACGAAGCCCTTCTGGCCGCCATGCTGGAACACCCCATTCTGGTCAATCGCCCCATTGTCTGCACACCCAAAGGCGTCCGGCTGTGCCGCCCAAGCGAGGCCGTGTTGGACTTGCTTGACCACCTCCCACAGGAGCCGCTGACCAAGGAAGACGGCTCTTTACTGATTGACGCGGAAGGAAACCGAGTTGCCTGATACCCCGAACCTTGATGACACCCATTTCAAAGCGATTGATGCGGCGCGTCTGCTTGAGCCCGCAGCAGACGCGGACCGCCCGCGTATCCTGCTGCTTTACGGATCACTGCGGGACCGGTCGTTCAGCCGGCTCATGACAGAGGAAGCCGCGCGCATTCTGACACGGCTGGGGGCCGAGACGCGTACCTATTCGCCGTCGGGCCTGCCGCTGCCGGATGATGCCGACGCCAGTCACCCCAAAGTGCAGGAGCTGCGCGATCTGGTCACGTGGTCGGACGGTATGGTCTGGTGTTCACCCGAACGCCACGGGGCCATGACCGGCATCATGAAAACCCAGATCGACTGGATTCCGCTGTCCTTGGGCGGTGTGCGCCCGACGCAGGGCAAAACGCTGGCCGTGATGCAGGTCAGCGGAGGGTCACAAAGCTTTAACGCCGTGAACCAGCTGCGCATTCTTGGGCGTTGGATGCGGTTGCTCACGATCCCGAACCAGTCCTCCACCCCCAAAGCCTTTCTGGAGTTTGACGACGCGGATCGGATGAAGCCATCGCCGTTCTATGATCGGGTCGTTGATGTCATGGAAGAGCTGGTGAAGTTCACAATGCTGACCAAAGACAGGAAAGACTACCTGCTGGATCGCTATAGCGAGCGTAAGGAAAGCGCCGCCGAGCTGTCGAAGCGCGTGAACCAGAAGTCGATCTGACCGATTTGTCGACCGCAGGGGCAGGAATATCCATATGTTGAACGGGACGCGGCTTGAATGATTTGCGCGACAACTGCGCTGGATGGTCTGTTAAAGGTTCATCCAGCGCAGTTGCCTGCCTAAGGTGACCGCGCAGCGGCTGCATATAATGATTGTGATATCGCCAGAGACAGGGGCATTTTGTGACACAACTATCTGATACACCAACCCGTTACGGCGCCGTAAGCCGGCTGCTTCACTGGGGCATGGCTGCATTGTTTGCGGCGCAGTTTATCTCCGCGGCGGCGCATTGGGCGCTTCCGCGAGAGAACACCCTGCGCGAGCTTCTTTGGGGCTACCATACGACGCTGGGGGTGACGCTATTCGCGCTGATCCTGGTGCGCGGTTTGTGGGGGCTGGCGAACATCCAACGGCGGCCTGCGCATGCCGGTTTGATGGGGCAGGCGGCTGTCGCGGGTCATGTGGTTCTATATGCCTTGATGGTGATCGTCCCGGGCGTACGGCTCTTGGCCGCAGCGGGCGGCACCCGTGGCCTGAGCTATTTCGGGGTGCAGATATTCCCGCCCCAAACCGCCGAGGTCGCCTGGATGCAAGCGCCCGCGGAATGGCATGGAGAGCTGGGCTGGATCCTTGCTCTTGTGGTGCTTGGGCATATCTTCATGGCAGTCGTTTGGCATCGCCTGATCCAGCGTGATGATGTCCTATCCACGATGGCGGGGCGGTAAGACGCTGAAAATAGGGAGCTTGGGTCTTGCCCGAGGCCAACGGCCGCGTCTTCGGTTTTACTATGGGGCCTTCAGGGGGTAAGACAGGCTAACGGCCTGGCTGCTTTTCACCACTTTCAACAAAGGCTTTCCCATGGCCACCAAAACCAACTTGCACCCCCGCAACCTCCACAACGAGGGGTATGATTTCGCGCGCCTGATTGCGGAACTCCCCGAGCTAGGGCCGTTTACGACCCCCAATCCGGCGGGGCAGACCACCATTGATTTCCGGGACGTGGCGGCTGTGCGTATGCTCAATCGGGCGCTGCTCAAGGCGGACTACGGCATTGATTTCTGGGACATCCCGCCGAACTACCTTTGCCCGCCCATTCCGGGGCGCGTCGATTATATCCACCATCTGGCCGATCTGCTTGCGCGCAGCAACAACAGCGAGATTCCGCGCGGGCCGCAGATCAAGGCGTTGGACATCGGCACCGGCGCAAGCCTGGTCTACCCGCTGACGGGGCAAAGCGCCTATGGCTGGCAGTTTACCGGTGTCGATATCGACCCTGTGGCCATCAAGTCTGCGCAACAGATTGCAAAGGCCAACGCGCTGGACGTGGACCTGCGGCTGCAAGAGAGCCGCGAGGATATTTTCGACGGGGTGATCCATCCTGACGACCGTTTCCACGTCACCCTGTGCAACCCGCCCTTTCATGCCTCAATGGAAAGGGCGACGAAGGGCACGCAACGGAAATGGGCGAACCTTGGCAAAGGGCGCTCAGGCAAGCTCAATTTCGGCGGGCAAAACGCTGAGCTCTGGTGCCCTGGCGGCGAGATCAAGTTCATCGCCAGCATGGTCGACCAAAGCCGCGCGATTGCGGGGCAATGTCTGTGGTTTACGTCGCTTGTGTCAAAAAAGGACAACGTGCAGACGCTGTATAAAATCCTGAAAAAGGCCAAGGTCGCCAACTGCGATGTGGTCGAGATGGCGCAGGGGCAAAAAACCAGCCGGTTCATCGCCTGGACATTCATCAAGAAAGATCAGCGTGCGTCCTTTATGAAGGGATCCGCGCGCTAGAACGGCCGCGCGCGTGTCTGATACCCCGCGACATTAACCGCCCGTATCGCCCTTCGTCTCGATCTTGAGCGTGGTGCCGCAGTGTTTGCAGTGAACGGCGTCTGTCTCGTGGCGGTTGAGGCCACATTCGGGGCAGGTGTGCTTGATCTTGGAGGGTTGGAAAATCGTGCGCGCCAATTGCACGAACAGCGCGACCCCGACCACCATGATGAACACCGACAGCAGTTTGCCACCCGTTGTCGTCATCGTGATGTCGCCAAAACCCGTTGTCGTCAGCGTCGCCACTGTAAAGTACAGTGCATCGACATAGCCCGCGACGCCCGCGTCCTCTTCAAAGGTCAGCACAAACACCAGCGACGTGATGACAAAGATGAACACCAGCAGGTTGACCGCGGCAAGGATCGCGTCCTCGTGTTTACGAAAAAACGTGCTTTCGCGTCGTAGATCGTGCAGCAGGTGATAGGCATGGATCAGCCGCAAACCGCGCAAGACCCGCAGGAACGCAAAGCTTTCGGCCATAAGCGGTGCCAGCACCAGCGATATCACCACCACCAGATCGGCAAGGGTGTAGATGCGCGTCAGCTCTTTGCGCAGGTTCGTGGAAATCCAAAGACGCGCGGCAAGGTCGAACAGGATGAACAGACCAAAGAACGCATTGACCGCCGTAATCACCGGCGTTGACGGCAGCGCGGCGGTGGCGATGAAATAGATGATCGTCAGCGAATCAAACAGGATCAACCCGTAGCGAAACCGGCGCGAGCGCGTGTTTTGCCCATCGTATAAAGCTTTAATCGTACTGCGTAGACTGTTCATTGATCGGACATACCGCTTCCCTCAGGGTCGTCATCGTCAACAACCGCTGAGGGGCAAGATGGCGCAAGGCGCGCCAATATCAATGGTTTGCGTGAGGCGGCGGGATTACTCCGGCGTGGGCTCGTCTGTCCGGGTCAGGCGGCGCACAAAGCTGACGCCCGTTTGACGGCGCAGCATGCGACGGGATTTATGCTTTAGGCCGACTTCTTCCAGCACCTTGGGGTTGCGGTAATGCACCGTGAAGATATCGCGATCTTCGGGCAGGGGCTCCCCCCGTATCTTGCCGCCCAGGATATAATGTTGCTCTTCCGCCAGCGGGTTCCATGTCAGACCCGCACGGCGGATGGCGACAGGAAGGCTCATCTGATCCAGATAGGGGCGTCGCTTTTCCAGCGTGTCAATCTCGTCAATCCGTCGGGCCGTCTCGTACCAGACATCGGCAAACCGGCCCTGTGGTCCTTCGGCTTCGGGGAAAAGGACGAAACCGGACGAGAAATAGGGCACTTTGGGGCGGCGCGACTGGCGCATCAGGTACACGCGCTCTTCGGGGATCTCCATATCGAAGGCCCCGTAGATCAGGTCCCAGATGTCTTTCTGCGCCCAATACATACTGGCCGCGACAGAGCAGGAAACATGGCCGGATTTCACGATATTGTCGATTGTATTAGGGCGGATAAACAAGACGTCGGAATCCACGAAGGCGGAAAATTCACTCTCGCGGGGCTGCATCGCGGCGATGATCTTGTTGCCGTGGGGATAGGGCTCGCGCCACATGCCTTCCGTTTTCATCGGGCGCAGCTCCGCGCCCATTTTCTCGTGTGCGATAAACACCGAGGGGTGAACGTCGTTCATGCGATGTTCGGGCACATAGCCGATGCAGGCCACGTCTTCGGAAAACTGCTCGCGTACAGAGGCAAGCAGGCTACAGGCCATGATGTCGTAAGAGGGCGGTTCCACGATATAGGTGAGCGTAAGTCTCGGTTTCGCCATTAATCTGCTTCCCTATCTACGGTGCCCGTCCCGCCCGGGCGGTTGGCTCCGGCGGGGCTGTCGCGCAAGGCTCGCTTGCACGCCCCAACTGTTTTTCAGGATTGTCTGGTTCTGTCTAGGTTTACGTGACCGATGACCCGCCTGCACCTTAGCGCAGACGTTGTTCCGTGTTGGCGTCAAACAGCATCGCCCGCTCGGGTGGGATTTTCACGCCAACCTGCGCCCCTTCACGAGACCGGTCGTCGCCGCGTTCCTCGACGATGATCTTGGCACCGGTGTCGGACAGCAGGTGAACGTAGGACACGCCGCCAAGAGCCTCGGTCATTTCAACGGTGAAGCCTTTGCCTTGGGGGTCAATTTCGATGTGTTCCGGCCGGATGCCGAGGGTGATGTCCCGGCCGTCTTCGGGTGGGGTCACGGGCAGGGCATAGCTGCCGTCCAACCCGTCCAGCACGACCTTGCCGCCGCTGGTGGTGCCATCCAGAAAATTCATCGCGGGCGAACCGATGAAGCCTGCCACAAAGCGGTTGTCAGGATCGCGGTACAGGTCAAGCGGTGCGCCGACCTGTTCGATCCGGCCCTTGCGCAGCACCACGATCTTATCGGCGAGGGTCATCGCCTCTACCTGATCGTGGGTGACATAGACCATCGTCGCCCCGATTTCCTTATGCAGGCGGGCGATTTCGACGCGCATTTCGACACGCAACTCGGCGTCGAGGTTGGACAGCGGTTCGTCGAACAGAAAGACTTCGGGGCCGCGTACGATGGCGCGCCCGATAGATACGCGTTGCCGCTGGCCCCCCGACAGGGCGGCGGGCTTGCGGTCAAGATACTCTTCCAGCTTCAGGATCCGCGTCGCCTCGGCCACCTTCTGGGCGATCTCGGCTTTGGGATGGCCGTTCATTTTCAGGCCGAACCCCATGTTGTCGCGCACGGTCATATGCGGATACAGGGCGTAGGTCTGGAACACCATCGCGACCCCGCGCTCTGCCGGGTCCATGCGGGTCACATCCCGGTCGCCGATGCTCATGCTGCCTTCGGTGGTTTCTTCCAGCCCGGCAATCATGCGCAGCAAGGTTGACTTGCCGCAGCCTGACGGGCCGACAAAAACGCAAAACTCGCCATTTTCGATTTCAAGGTCGATCCCGTGTATCACCTGAACACCGCCATAGCGTTTCACGACATCTTTCATGACGACACCGGCCATATACGACTTCCTTTTATGAGGGGACAGAGGGGGACTGCCAGGATTGCGCCTCGGCCCCGATGCGGGTGGCACAATCAAGCAGGGCAGGGCGGAACGCATTCAGACCGTCCAGCGTATGACGGTGTGTTGCAGTTGCAATGGATACGGCGCCCACGACGCGGCCTGCGTCGGTCAGAATGGGGGCGGCGATGCTGATGATGCCGGCTTCGTGTTCCTCGCGGTCAAAGGCGATGCCCTCGGCGCGGATCTGTTCCAGCTCGCGCACAAGGGTTTCGGTGCTGGTATGGGTGGCATCGGTATATTTCAAAAACGCCTGCTGCTGTAACGCCTGCGCCTGTGCCTCGGGTTCAAGATGCGCGAGAATCGCCTTGCCGACGCCTGTGCAATAGGCAGGGGCGACCTGACCGGTGCGCGCCAGCGTGGCAAAGCGGCTGCTGGCCTGACGCTTGTCGACGAACACGACCTGACCGTTGTCGATTTGCGCAAGGTGGATCGCCTCGCGCAGGCGTTCGCCGAGGGCGCTGATATAGGGGGCGGCAATCGGTGCAAGCGAGGCTTGCGACCATGCGGAATGGGCAAGGCTGACCAGACGGATGCCCGGCGCATAGGTCTGCTGATCCTTGTCATAGCTTAGCATACGTTGACTGGTGAGCGTCTGAAGTAGCCGGTACAGCGTCGGTTTTGGAAACTCCGATGTCTCCAGCAATTCGCGCATGCGGACAGGGCGGCCCATTGCTGTCACCTGATCCAGCACGCTCAGCGCCTTTGCAACAGTCCCGTCGCTGTTCACCACATTCATATCGTTCTCCGTCCCTCAGGGCGCTGCATCCTGTGGGGTCTTTTGACTGACCCATCTCCTATGCGGCGCACCAAACTGTTGACAAGGCTAGCGAGCTTGATCTTATATATCAATATGCAAAACTAAGTTTCAAATAATGAGACAGTTTTGGATTGCGGAAGCATCAGGGAGGATACCATGCATTCCATTCTCAAGAGGTCACTCGCGGCTGTTGTCGCTGCGGGCTTTTCAACATCGTTTGCTGTCGCGGACGAAAGTCAGCTTTCAGGGGAACTCAAGATCACCTCTGACATGTCGAACCCCGCGCCGCGCGCGGTGATGGAGAGCTTGGCAGCTGGTTTCGGAGAGTTGCATCCGGACGTCGATATCGAACTGACGATCGTCGACCGCGAAGCGTGGAAGACGCAGATCCGGAACGCCTTGGGGGCGAACCCGCCCGATGTGGTCAACTGGTATGCCGCGAACCGCATGGGCCCGTATGTCTCTGCCGGGTTGTTCGAAGACATCTCTGATATGTATGCCAACGGCGATCTGCCCGGGCTTGAGTCTGTCAAAGGTGCGCTGACCATCGACGGCAAGCAATATGGTGTGCCCTATACCTACTATCAGTGGGGCATGTACTACCGCGAAGATATCTTCAAGGAACTGGGACTGACCGAGCCTGAAACCTTTGAACAAGAGCTTGCGAATTGCGAAAAGATCGTTGCCTCGGGTCGTGCGTGCTATGCCATCGGGACCAAGTTCCTGTGGACCGCTGGCGGCTGGTTCGACTATCTGAACATGCGCACCAACGGCTTCGACTTCCACATGGAGCTTGCCCGTGGCGAGGTGCCCTGGACCGATCCGCGCGTCCGCGAAACCTTTGCCAACTGGCGCAAGCTCATCGACATGGGTGGCTATGTCGCCGATCACCAATCCTATTCCTGGCAGGAAGCGTTGAACTTCATGATCGAAGGCGAGGCGGTGGCCTATCTGATGGGGAACTTCGCCGTTGCCGCGATGCGCGAAGGCGGCCTGGACGACAGCCAGATCGACTTCTACCAGTTCCCGAAGATCGCGGATGTGCCACAGGGCGAGGATGCCCCGACCGACACGTTCCACATCCCGACGGGTGCCAAGAACAAGGAAAACGCCCGCGCATTCCTTCAGTATGTGACATCGGCTGATGTGCAGACCAAGATCAACGCAGGCGACGCCTTGGGGCAGCTGCCCATCAACTCTGAATCCTCGGTCGATAAGGACGAGTTCCTCGAGCAGGGATTCGAGATGCTGAACACCAGCGCTAAGGGCGGTGTGGCCCAGTTCTTTGACCGCGACTTCAGCGCCGAGATGGCCAGCGTCGGCATGGAGGGGTTGCAGGAATTCATGGTGGTTCCCGACAACCTTGACGACATCCTCGAGCGTCTCGAAGAAACGCGTCAGCGCATCTACGAATAACGCTAAAGCGTCGCGTCCTCCCGCATCGGGGGGACGCAACCCGCCGCCTCAATCCATTCGCAAGCCCGCCGACGGCCGGTTTTCGCATGTGTTGATTTACCGGAGACCACGGCATGGCAGCAACAACACCGCCCCCCGCGCGCAGTTGGTACAAACGCAACGAGATCGCGCTGACGCCGTGGCTTTTCCTGCTGCCGGCGATGCTGTTCTTTGCGGTCTATGTGATCATTCCCATCGGCCAAAGCGTCGCGATCAGTTTTTATCAGTGGGACGGACTTGGGGAAAAGACCTTTGTCGGCACCGCGAACTATGAAAGGTTGCTGGGGATCGGCGACCAGAAGATGGACCGCAAGTTCGAGATCTCGTTCTGGAACAACCTCAAATGGCTGGTGCTGTATTTGCTGGCCGTGCCTGCGGGGCTGTTCATCGCCTTGTTCCTGAACCAGACCGTGCGCGGTATCCGTATCTACAAGTCTTTGTTCTTCTTTCCTTTTGTCATTTCCCAGGTGGTCGTCGGGCTGGTGTTCTCGTGGTTCTACCTGCCACGCGAAGGGCTGCTGAACGCGATGCTGGCGATTTTCGGGGCAGGGCCGGTGAATATCCTGGGCGACCCGTCTACGGCGACCTACGGGATTATCGCGGCGGGGCTGTGGCCGCAGACGGCCTATTGCATGATCCTCTATCTGACCGGTCTGAATGCGGTGGACCCCGAACAGATCGAGGCCGCGCGACTGGACGGGGCCAAGGGGCACAAGATGCTGTGGTACATTATCCTGCCGCAGCTCAAGCCCGCGACGTTCATCGCCTTTGTCGTCACCATCATCGGCGCGCTGCGGTCGTTTGACCTGATCAGCGTCATGACCAACGGCGGCCCCTTCGGATCGACCCGCGTGCTGTCGTTCTACATGTTCGAAGAAGCCCTGTCCGAGTTCGGCTTCCGCATGGGCTACGGCTCTGCCATCGCGGTGATCCTGTTCCTCATCATGCTCGGGTTCATCGCCTATTTCCTCTATGCCATGTGGCGCGAAGAGCGGGAGGCTCGCTGATGTTCCCTACACCGATCGCCAAACAATCGCGCAGCCGCCAGCTGACCTATCAGACGCTGCTGCCCGTCGCGCTGATCCTGTGGCTCTTGCCGCTGATCGCGGTGGCGCTGTTCTCTATCAAGCCGGGGTCGGATTTTGCCGCGGGGAACTACTGGGGATGGCCGTCCAGCTTCGAGGGGCTGACGAACTACGGCAAGGTCTTCTTTGAAAGCAATATGCCGCGCTATTTGATGAACTCGGTCTTTATCACGCTGCCTACTGTGCTGGGGGCGATTGCGCTGTCCAGCATGGCGGGGTTCGCCTTGGGGATCTACAAGTTCAAGGGCAACCTGCTGATCTTCTTCATGTTTATCGCGGGGAACTTTGTCCCGTTCCAGATCCTGATGGTGCCCGTGCGCGACCTGACCATATCGCTGGGGATGTATGACAGCATTCAGGGGCTGGTCCTGTTTCACGTGGCGTTCCAGACGGGCTTTTGCACGCTCTTCATGCGCAACTTCATCCGCGCATTGCCCTTCCCCTTGATCGAGGCCGCCCGCGTCGAAGGCGTGGCCGAGTGGCGCATCTTCTTCTTTGTCGTGCTGCCACTGATGAAGCCCGCGCTGGCCGCGCTGGCGGTATTGGTCTTTACCTTCATCTGGAACGATTATTTCTGGGCCGTCGTGCTGACCCAAGGGCCAAGCGCGCAACCTGTCACCGCGGGCATCACCGAATTCAACTCGCAGTTCCGCGCAGCCTATCACCTGATGAGCGCGGGATCGATTGTCGCCGCCTTTCCGCCGGTCGCGATGTTCTTTCTGATGCAGAAACACTTCATCGCCGGTCTCACACTTGGCGCAGTAAAGTAGAGAGTTATGACACAGACCTACCGCCTTGATGACGGGCACCAGACGCTTGTTCTGGCCTCTGCACACGACCGCCTGCCGCAGGTGGTCTATTGGGGCAGCCCGCTGCCTGATGGCGAAAATCTCGAAGAGATCTGCGCCGCCCATGCCATCGACGTGACCGGCGGCATGCTGGACGAGACCCCTGATCTGTCGCTGTGCCCCGAAGCCGGGCGTAGCTTTCCGGGGCAGGCGGGGATCGCGGTTGCGCGCGCCGATGGCACGCCGCTGCGCCCCGTGTTTCACCTGCGCAACGTGGTGCAGGATGCAGGGCTGCGGTTCACCTGCGCGGCACCGGAGGAGGGGCTGACGCTGACCTTTGACTTTGGGGTTGATGCGGGAACCGGCGTGATCACCTGCCAGACGACACTGGAGGCCGCGCAGCCCGTGCGCCTGCACTGGCTTGCCGCGCCGGTCATGCCCGCGCCGCAGCTGAGCACAGAGATGATCGACGTCTCGGGCCGATGGTGCGGTGAATTCCAGTTGAACCGCACCCCGTGGCGGGCAGGTATTCACGCGCGCGACAACCGCACGGGCCGCACGGGCCACGAGCACTTCCCCGGACTGCTGATCCCGACCACGGGGACCACAAACACCCAAGGGACATGCTACGGGTTGCACTATGGCTGGTCGGGCGGTCATACGATGATCGCCGAAGAGCTTCCGGACGGGCGGCGGCAGGTGCAATGGGGCCATGCGGCTGGCACCCAAGACGCCCCCGCGACACGGTTCCAGACGGCACCGCTTTACCTGACCTATTCAGACACCGGCCTGAACGGCTGTGCCGTAAGCTTTCAGCGCCATCTGCGCGACCGCATCGTGACATGGCCCAAGCCCGACACCCCGCGCCCCGTTCATTACAACTGTTGGGAAGCGGTGTATTTCGACCACGACTGGTCTGTCCTGACCGATATCGCCGACCGTGCTGCCGCTTTGGGGGCAGAGCGTTTCGTGCTGGATGACGGCTGGTTCGGACAGCGCGACGACGACACCAGCAGTCTGGGCGACTGGATCATCGATCCGCGCAAATACCCCAAGGGGCTGACCCCGCTGATCGACCATGTTCAGGGCTTGGGGATGCGTTTTGGTCTCTGGTTCGAGCCCGAGATGGTCTCGCGCGATAGTGACCTCTACCGCGCCCACCCCGATTGGATTCTGGGCCCGCAGGACCAGATAGAGGGGCGTCAGCAGTTGGTGCTGAACATGGCGCTGCCGCAGGTCCAAGACCTGCTTTACGACCGTATCGCCACGGTGCTGCGCGACAATGCCATCGACTATATCAAATGGGACCATAACCGCGTGTTGCCCGCAGCCGACGCGGCGCAGACACGGGGCGTCTATGCGCTGCTGGACCGGTTACGCGCCGATTTCCCGCTGGTCGAGATTGAAAGCTGCGCGTCAGGCGGAGGGCGGATCGATTTCGGGATCATGGCGCGGACCCAGCGGGTCTGGCTGTCGGATAGCAACGACGCGCTGGAACGGCTGCGCATCCAGCATGACGCTGCCTTGTTCCTGCCCGCTGCTGTGACCGGCAGCCATGTCGGGCCCCGCCACTGCCACACCTCTGGCCGCACGCTGGACATCAGCTTTCGCGCCTGGGTCGCCGCGCAGCGCCATATGGGCTTCGAGATGGACCCGCGCGAGCTCGACGCCCGCGAAACCGATGTGCTGAAACAGGTCACGCAGTGGTGGAAGGACAATCGCGGATGGATGGGCACCGCGGATATCCTGCGGCTCGACAGCGCTGATCCGGCGGTGATCGCAGAGCAGCAACAGGCCACCGATGGTGCGCGTTTCGTGGTGTTCGCAGGCAAGGCCGCGACCTCGGCCCAGATCTCACCGCGCCCGCTGCGGCTGACCGCACTTGACCCGCAAGCGCGCTACCGGATCACGCTGGCAAACCGCGACGAGGCGGTCGCGCTGTCACGGGGCGATGCCGCGCTCAAGACCCGCGATCTGGTGCTGTCGGGCCAGTACCTCATGAACCATGGCGTGACCCTGCCATGGTCGTTCCCTGAACGCATGTGGGTCATTGAAGGAACACGGCTATGACAAAAGAGAAACGCAACCGCGCTTGGTACGGCAAGAATGATCGGGACGGGTTCATTCACCGCAGCTGGATGAAAAATCAGGGCTTTCCCGACCACGCGTTTGATGGCCGCCCCATTATCGGTATCTGCAATACCTGGTCCGAACTGACCCCGTGCAACTCCGGTCTGCGCGATCTGGCCGAAGGGGTGAAGCGCGGCGTGTGGGAGGCAGGGGGCTTTCCGGTCGAATTTCCGGTGATGAGCCTTGGCGAGACCCAGATGAAGCCGACCGCCATGCTGTTTCGCAACCTGCTGGCGATGGACGTCGAAGAAAGCATTCGCGCCTATGGTATCGATGGGGTGGTTCTGCTGGGCGGCTGTGACAAGACCACGCCGGGTCAACTGATGGGCGCGGCGAGCGTCGATCTGCCGACGATCGTTGTCAGCTCCGGCCCGATGCTGAACGGCAAGTGGAAGGGCAAGGACATCGGCTCTGGCACGGATGTGTGGAAGTTCTCGGAAGATGTGCGCGCGGGCGAGATGACCTTGCAGGATTTCATGGCCGCTGAATCAGGCATGAGCCGGTCCAAGGGCGTGTGTATGACGATGGGCACGGCCTCTACGATGGCAAGCGTGGTAGAGGCGATGGGGATGTCGCTGCCCACCAACGCCGCGCTGCCTGCCGTTGATGCGCGCCGCATGGCGCTGGCGCATCTGACCGGCAAGCGCATCGTCGAGATGGTCGAGGAAGATATCAAGCTGTCACAGGTCGTTACCCGTGCCTCGATCGAGAACGCCATTCTGGCCAATGCCGCTGTCGGCGGATCGACCAATGCCGTGATCCATCTGCTGGCCATTGCGGGCCGCGTCGGCATCGACCTAACGCTCGATGATTTCGAGCTTGGGTCGGATATCCCGCTGCTGGTCAACTGCATGCCCTCGGGTAAATATCTGATGGAGGATTTCTGCTATGCGGGCGGGATGCCCGTGGTGCTGTCCCATCTGCGCGACAAGCTGCGGCCCGCGCAGACCGTCATGGGTGGGGATATCCTTGCCTATGCCGAAGGGGCCGAATGCTACAACGAGGATGTGATCCGCCCGCTGGATAATCCGCTGCGCCCTGCGGCCGGGTTGAAGGTGCTGCGCGGCAATATCGCGCCCAATGGGGCGATCGTGAAACCCTCTGCGGCGACGGACGCCTTGCTGGAACATGAGGGCGAGGCATATGTCTTCGAGAATATCGAGGATATGAAAGCCAATATCGACCGCGAGGATCTGCCGGTGACCGCGGATACGGTTCTTGTGCTCAAGGGCTGCGGCCCAAAGGGGTACCCCGGTATGCCCGAAGTCGGCAATATGCCGATCCCCGCGCGTCTGGTCAAAGAAGGCGTGCGCGATATGGTGCGCGTGTCCGACGCGCGTATGTCCGGCACCGCCTATGGCACTGTGATCCTGCACGTCAGCCCTGAATCCAACGCAGGCGGCAATCTGGGGCTGGTACAGACCGGCGACCGTATCCGGCTGTCGGTGGCGCAGGGCACTTTGGACGTGCTTGTCTCTGACGAGGTGCTGGCACAGCGCCGCGCTGCCTGGGTACCCGAACCGCCCCGATACGACCGCGGCTATGCCAAGCTCTATACCGAGACGGTGTTGCAGGCAGACAAAGGCGCGGACCTTGATTTTCTGGTGGGTAAAGACACCCGCCCCGTCACACGGGAGAGCCACTGATGACCCTGAACGCAACATTTCCCGATCTGCGCGACCGGTCGGTGTTCATCACCGGCGGCGGCGCGGGGATCGGTGCCTTTCTGACCGACGGGTTTCTGGCGCAGGGGGCCAAGGTCAGCTTTGTCCAGCGCAGCGACGCCACCGCGTTTTGCAACGAGATGGAAGAAAAACACGGCCAGCGCCCCTTTGCGCAGACCTGCGATATCTCGGATATTGCTGCACTTCGGTCCAGTCTGGCCGCAGCCGCCGATGAGCATGGCCCTGTCACGGTTCTGGTGAACAACGCCGCCAATGATGCCCGTCACACCGCCGAAGAGGTCACCGAAGACTTCTGGGACCAGTCGCAGGCGATCAACCTCAAGTCCTATTTCTTCGCCTGTCAGGCCGTGGTGGCAGGGATGCGCGTCGCGGGTGGCGGGGCCGTGGTGAACATGAGCTCGATCTCGTATATGATGGGAAATGCGGGCTATCCTGCCTATACGACCGCCAACGCCGGCATCAATGGGATGACCCGTTCGCTGGCGCGGGAATTCGGGCCGGACAAGATCCGCTTTAACGCGCTGGCACCGGGGTGGGTGTTGACGGAAAAGCAGATCGAACAATGGGTCACGCCCGAAGCACTGGCGGCGCATATTGACCGGCAATGCCTTAAGGATACGTTGAAGCCGCACGACATCGTGGATGCGGTGCTGTTTTTATCCTCTGCCTCCAGCCGCATGATGACGGGGCAATTGATGGCCGTCGATGGCGGCGTCGTGGTCACCGGATAGGAAGGGATACCGTGCAACACTACGCTGAATGGATCGCTGTCGATTGGGGCACGTCAAACCTGCGGGTCTGGATGATGGGGGCCGATGGCAAGCCTTTTGCCTCTGACAGGTCTGACAAGGGGATGGGGGGGCTGACGCAGGACGGGTTCGAACCTGCCTTGCTTTCGTTGATAGATCCCTACCTAGATCCGGACCATGTGACCCCAGTGATCTGCGCGGGTATGGTGGGCGCCCGCGAAGGCTGGCGCGAGGCCCCCTACGTCGCCACGCCCTGCGCGCCTCCGGATGCGCGGGCGGCGGTTGCGGTAAAGGCCCATGACCCGCGGATCGCGGTCCACATCCTGCCCGGCGTGAAACAGATCGCTGCCCCTGACGTGATGCGCGGCGAGGAAACCCAGATCGCAGGGGTGCTGCACAGTCAGCCGGAGTTTGACGGCATCCTCTGTCTGCTCGGCACCCACACCAAATGGGTCCATATCAGCGCGGGCGAGATCGTGAGCTTCCAGACCTGCATGACCGGCGAGATCTTCGCGCTGCTGGCCAGCCAGTCGGTCCTGCGCCATTCGGTCACCACGGCAGAGTGGGACGAGGACAGCTTTATCGACGGCGTCACGCAGGCGATGGACAGCCCACAAAGCTTCGCCTCCAGACTGTTCGGTTTGCGTGCAGGGGGGCTGTTGCAGGGCACGCCTGCAGGGGCGGCGCGGGCGCGGCTTTCAGGGCTGCTTGTGGGGCTAGAACTGGCCGGCACGCGCCCCTATTGGCTGGGCCGCCATGTCGCCATTCTGGGCGCAGACAGCGTCGCGGCGCATTACCGAAACGCTTTGGCCGCACAGGGGGTGCAGGCCGAAACACTGGATAACGCGGGTCTGACGCTGGCGGGCCTGACCTCTGCCTATCGTTCAATGAAAGGGGCCCTTGTATGAGCCGCAATATCATCGCCATTCTGCGTGGCATCCAGCCGCATGAGGCCGCCGACATCTGCGCCGCCTTGATCGACGCAGGCATCACCCGCATCGAGGTGCCGCTGAATTCGCCAGAACCGCTGAAATCCATCGAAACGATGGCCCAAGCCTATGGGGCCGACGCGTTGATCGGCGCGGGCACGGTGTTGGACGTTGAAAACGTCGCGGCGGTGGCGGCTGTGGGGGGGCGGATGATCGTCTCTCCGAATGCGGATCCCTCTGTTATTACAGCGAGCAAGGCGGCGGGCATGATGTCCTATCCCGGTGTGATGACGCCCACGGAATGTTTTGCCGCGCTCAAGGCCGGGGCCGATGGGCTTAAGCTGTTTCCGTCGTTCCTGCTGGGGGTCGAAGGGCTCAAGGCGATCAAGGCAGTGCTTCCGGCGCAGACCGAAACCTATGCGGTTGGCGGCGTCGGTCCGTCGAATTTTGCGGAATGGCTTGCGGCTGGGGTGACGGGTTTTGGCCTTGGGTCCAGCCTGTATAAACCGGGGCAAAGCGCGGCGGATGTGGCACAAAGCGCGCGTGCGGCGGTAAGCGCCTATGACAAGGCGACGCTCTCTTGAACGCCACACTCTTTGATGCGCGGGCGTGCGCGTTGGGCGAAGGGCCGCTGTGGCACCCCGAACGCGGCCAGCTGTTCTGGTTCGACATCCTCGGCAAAACCCTGATGTCGCGGCAGGGCGACAAAACGCTGTCGTGGCAGTTTGACGAATGCGTCTCTGCCGCGGGGTGGATCGATAGGGAGACCCTGCTTGTCGCGTCCGAAACCGCGCTGTGGCGGTTCGACCTAAACGGAGCGGAGCGTTCCCTCGTCGTGCCGCTTGAGGCGGATCAGCCGCTGACCCGATCCAACGACGGGCGCGCCGACCCGTGGGGCGGTTTCTGGATCGGGACAATGGGCTTCAACGCAGAGCGGGGGGCGGGGGCGATCTACCGCTACTACAAGGGCGCGCTGCGACAGCTTTTCGCGGAGATTACCATTTCGAACGCGATCTGCTTTTCGCCCGATCGACGTTTTGCCTATTACACCGACACGCCCACGCGCCAGATCATGCGCGTGCCCCTTGATGCAGCAGAGGGCTGGCCCTCGGCCTCGCCAGAGGTGTTTGTCGATCTCAAGAAAGACAAGCGTAACCCCGACGGCGCGGTTGTCGATAGCGACGGCTGCCTGTGGAACGCGCAATGGGGGGCCGCGCAGGTCGCCCGCTACAGCCCCGATGGCACCTTGTTGCAGACCGTTGATATACCTGCAGCGCAGGCCACCTGTCCGGCCTTTGGCGGTGCGGATCTGCGGACGCTCTTTGTCACCTCAGCCGCGCAGGGCCGCGACGGGGCGGAGGATGGCCAGACCTTCCAGCTTGCATCGGACGTGCGAGGCCAGCGGGAACACCGGATAATTTTGTGAGGCGTGATGAAACGAACCCTAGGGACCTGCTATTACCCTGAACAATGGCCCGAAGAGATGTGGCAAACCGACGCCCGCCGCATGGTCGAAGCGGGCCTGACATGGGTGCGCATCGGCGAGTTTTCATGGAGCAAACTAGAGCCGCAACCCGGCCAGTATGACTGGGCGTGGCTGGACCGCGCGATCGAGGTTTTAGGGGCCGCCGGTCTGCGGGTTGTGCTGGGCACCCCCACCGCCACCCCGCCCCGCTGGATGCTGAAACGCCACCCCGACATGCTTGCCGTGGATATTGAAGGGCGTCCGCGCAAGTTCGGGTCGCGCAGGCACTACTGTTTCAGCCACGAAGGCTATCAGAAGGAATGCGTCACGATTGCCACGTTGATGGCCAAACGCTATGGCGCGAACCCCCATGTGGCGGCGTGGCAGATCGACAATGAATACGGCTGCCACGACACGGTGATCTCTTATGGTGATGCGGCAGCCCATGCTTTTCGGGGCTGGCTGGCAAAACGCTACGGTACCCCCGCCGCGCTGAATGCCGCGTGGGGGAATACGTTCTGGTCGATGGACTACGACAGTTTCGACGACATCGACCCGCCCAATCTGACCGTGACCGAAGCCAACCCTGCGCATCGTCTGGCGTTCCGGCGGTTCAGCTCGGATCAGGTGGTGGCATTCAACCGGCTTCAGCTTGACGTGATCCGCCAGCACAGCGCCGCCCCCGTGAGCCATAACTACATGGGCCGGATCACCGACTTTGACCATTTCGCAGTGGGTGAAAATCTTGATATCGCCACATGGGACAGCTACCCGCTGGGCTTTCTCGAGGATCGGGTGGGCGCGGATGCGGCGCAGCAGCACCGCTATGCGCGGCAGGGCGACCCCGACTTTCAGGCGTTCCACCACGATCTTTACCGCGCCGTGGGCAAGGGACGCTGGTGGGTGATGGAACAGCAGCCGGGGCCGGTGAACTGGGCCCCGCACAACCCTGTGCCACTGGCCGGTATGGTGCGTCTGTGGACATGGGAAGCCTTCGCCCACGGGGCCGAAGCGGTGTGCTATTTCCGCTGGCGACAGGCCCCTTTCGCCCAAGAGCAACTGCACGCCGGCTTGCTGCGCCCCGACAGTGCCGACGCCTTCGCGATGGCGGAGGTCCGGCAGGTCGGCGCAGAGATGGCCAAGGCTCCGGATGTGCAGCCCGCGCAGGCACCGGTCGCGCTGCTGTTCGACTATGACGCGGATTTCGCATGGGCGACCCAGCCCCATGGTGCGGATCTAAGCTATTTCGGGTTGGTCTTTCACACCTACAAGGCGCTGCGGCGTCAGGGGTTGTCGGTCGATATCCTGCCCGCCACCTGCCGCGATTTTGACGGCTACGGGCTGGTGATGGCACCGGGGGTGATGCACATGCCGGACGCTCTGAAACAGGCGCTGGCGCGCAGCGCGGCGACGGTCGTCTATGGCCCCCGCAGCGGCGCGCGCACGTCCGAGATGGCGATCCCCGTGCCGCTGCCCCCCGCAATCGACGGGTTGGACGTGACGGTCACGCAGGTCGAAAGCCTGCGCCATGACATCTCCGTACCGCTGGAGGGCGGTGGGAAAGTGATCCGCTACCGTGATGTGCTGGACGGCACGGCAGAGGTGATCTTGCAGACCACTGACGCAGAGCCGGTTGCCATGCGCGACGGGCAGCAGATCTATCTGGGGGGCTGGCTGGATGAGGACACGCTCGACCAATTCATCAGCGGTCTGTGCGGCGAGGCAGGGATTGACCTGCTGCCGATGCCCGAAGGGGTACGTACCCGCACGACGGGGGGCGAACGGTTCTGGTTCAATTATTCAGATACAAAAGTGGCCTGCCACGGTGTCGAACTGCCTGCCGCAGGTGTTCTGCGTGTGCCGGTCTGACCACGGGGGGCGCACCCCAAGATACCGGATACCGCCCTATCATTGGCGGTATCCGGCGCGTCATTTTACCACGATGTAATGACTGTCCCGTGGTAGCTTTCGTCGATGAAAGCTTTGATTTCGTCCGAGTGATACGCCTCTAGCAGGGTCTTGACCCAAGGCGCGTCTTCCTTGCCCTCTTGCACAACAATCACGTTCACATAGGGGTTGTCGGCGCTTTCCATCGCGATGGAATCTTCCTTGGGGCTAAGACCCGAGGCGATGGCGTAGTTGGTGTTGATCAGCGCCGCATCCAGATCGGCCAGCGAACGGGGCAGCTGCGCCGCGTCAAGTTCTTTGAACGACAGGTCTTTGGGGTTCTCGGTGATGTCCAGAACGGTGGGCACCAGACCTGCAGCAGGGTCGACCTTGATCATGCCAAGCTGTTGCAGCACCAGCAACGCGCGCCCGCCGTTGGTGGGGTCGTTCGGGATGCCAAAGGTCGCGCCTTCTTCAAGTTCGGCGATTTCGGTGATCTTGTCCGAATAGATGCCCATCGGCGTGGTGATCGTGTTGCCCACAACCGCCAGCGCAAAGCCACGGTCTTTCATCTGTGCCTCAAGGTAAGGCACGTGCTGGAAGGAGTTCGCCTCGATGTCGCCATCGGCCAGCGCCTGGTTCGGCACCACATAGTCAGAGAATTCGACAACGTCGATCTCAAGGCCCATCGGTTCGGCCACACGGGCGACCTCTTCCATGATCTCGGCGTGCTCGCCGGGGGAAACGCCGACTTTGATCTGCTCGGCCATCAGCGATGTCGCCATAAGCGCGAGGGTAGAGGTCAGGGTCGCAATGCGTAGCATGTATATGCTCCTTTAACTGGGAAACGAAATTGGGAGGAGGAGGAGACGGGCGCTATTGCCCGCCGCTTTTGGTGGCGCGTTTGTCGACAGCGGCTGCGATGCGTTCGCCGATCGATTGCACAAGCTGCACCAAGACGATGAGGATGATCACGACAACAGCCATAACGTCGGGCATAAACCGTTGATACCCATAGCGAATGCCCAGATCGCCAAGGCCTTCGCCGCCCACGGCGCCGACCATGGCGGAATAGCCGATCAGGCTCACGATGGCGAGGGTGAGGCCAAGCGTGATGCCGGGCAGCGCTTCGGGCAGCAGCACCTTGCGGATGATCTGCAACGGGGTCGCGCCCATGGCGCGCGCCGCCTCGATCAGGCCGGAATCAACCTCGCGGATGGCGTTTTCCACCAGGCGCGCGATGAAGGGCACGGTGGCAATCGTCAATGGCACAATCGCGGCTGTCGTGCCGATCGACGTGCCCGCAACCATCCGCGTGAAGGGGATGATCGCGACCACCAGAATGATGAACGGCACCGACCGCGTGGCATTGACCACCAGCCCGAGCACCTTGTTGATCCACGGTGCCGACAGCAGCTCACCGCGCTGCGAGGTCGCCAGAAACAGCCCCAAGGGCAGGCCAAGCAGCGTCCCGAGCAGCGCCGAGATGGCGACCATATAAAGCGTCTGGCCCGTGGCCTCGATCAGTAGGTTGATAAGGTTAGCCGACATAGCCAAGCACCTCCGTCATAAGCCCGTGGCTTTCCAAAAATGAACGCGCCTCTGCGGCCTTGGTCACAGGCAGCGATACCAGCAGGTTGCCGAAGGGGCGGGTGCCGATTTCCTCGACCGCACCGGCAAGGATATTGACCGGAATGCCCATGTCCTGCGTCAGCCGCGCCAGCATCGGGTCGGTGGCGTGCTGGCCCGCAAAGGTCACGCGGATCACCTCTTCGCCGCCCTGCGCGGGGGCGTTTGGGAGCAGACGGTCCTTGACAAAAGCGGGCAGGGTGACGCCGGTCACCCCCGACAGGAAAGACCGTGTGGTCGCATGCTGAGGCGCGGTGAAAATATCGTAGGTTTCGCCATGTTCGACGATGCGGCCCGCGTCGATCACGGCGACGTGGCTCGCGATGTCACGGACCACGGCCATCTCGTGGGTGATCAGCAGGATGGTCAGCCCCAGGTCGCGGTTGATGTCCTTGAGCAGCGACAGCACCGTTTGCGTCGTTTCAGGGTCCAGCGCGGATGTCGCCTCGTCCGACAGCAGCACTTTGGGGCCGGTGGCCAGTGCCCGCGCGATGCCGACGCGTTGCTTTTGCCCGCCCGACAGCTCTGCCGGATAGCGTGTGGCGTGCGCGCTTAGTCCGACCCGTTCGATCAGGTCGGCCACACGGGGTTTGATTTGCGAGGACGGCACACCGGCGATTTCCAGCGGTAGGGCGATGTTGCCCGCCACGCTGCGCGAGGCCAGCAGGTTAAAGTGCTGAAAAATCATCCCCACATCGCGGCGGATCGCACGCAGCTTGGACCCTTTTGCAGCCCCCACATTCTGCCCGCCCACCAGAACCGAGCCCGCCGTCGGTCGCTCAATCCCGTTGACCATGCGCAGCAGCGTCGATTTGCCAGCCCCCGACCGTCCGATGATGCCGGTGATTGATCCCGGCTCCATCGCCAAAGAAACGCCTTCAAGCGCCGTGACAGTCGTGCCGCCGGATTTGGAATAGGCTTTGCCCACGTTCTCGAACGTGATCGAAGCGCCGTTGGGTTCTGTCATGATCGGTCCAGCCTGCGGTCGGTTGCGGTGGCGCCCGTAGACAGAAAGGCAGGGGGTATTGCAAGCGCAGTTTTCGCATACCCGCCCTGACTTTACCGATGTGCTGAACGCTAGGTTTTCACAGGTCCAGCACCAGATGCCCACCCGCTGCCGCCGCGCGCGACTGGCAGGTGATCAACGTGGTTTCACGCTGCGCCTGTGACAGCACATAATCGCGGTGATCGGCGTCACCCTCGACCAGCCCGCAAGCGCAAACCCCGCAGATCCCGTCGGCGCATTTCACATCCACGGGCACGCCTGCCTCTGTCAGCATATCCGACAGGCTGCGGTCGGCGGGGACGTGGATGTCTTTGCCGGTCTTGGCCAGATGGACCGTAAAGCTGTGGTTCTCGCGCGGGGGGGCTTCGGGGACGGCGAAATATTCGATGTGACACTGATCCTCGGCCAAGCCCGCGCGGGCGGCGGCGGTCATTGCGGCCTCCATATAGGCGGGGGTGCCGCAGGCGTAGGCGTGACTGCCCGCAGGATGGCCTGACAGGATCGTGTCAAACTCTGCCCGACTGCCCTGATCGCTGACGTGCAGCACGGCGTGGGCGGCCCAGGGGGCGGCAGCGATCTCGGCCGCAAAAGCCAGATCAGCGGCGGTGCGGGCTGAATAATGCAGCGCGAAGTCGCGGCCCAACTGATGCAGGCGGTGCGCCATGGCGATCATCGGGGTGATACCGATGCCACCGCCCATCAACACGCTGAAGGGGGCGTCTTCGGTCAGGGGGAAATGGTTGATCGGGCGGGCGGCGAAAATCTTGCGCCCCTGCGTGAAGATACGGTGCATCAGGGCGCTGCCGCCGCGGCCCTGATCCTCGCGCTGGACGGCAATGACATAGCGCGACCGGTCCGAGGGATCGCCGCACATGGAATACTGGCGCAGGTATTCGGGCGCGATCACCACATCCAGATGCGCCCCTGCCTGCCACAGGGGCAGATCGGCCCCGTCGGGATCGCGCAGTTCATAGCGCGTGATGCCGTCGCTCAGCACATCCGCGCGGGTGACGGTCAGCGGCAATACCGGACTATCCGCCAAGGGCTTGAGCGCAGGGACCAGCCCTTGCGTGTCTCCGCTTGCGACACGCGCGCGGTGTGTGTCGGCGGGGATCATCGCGCCATAGGCGCGAATGCCGGCCTCGCGGTCCATCGGGTCGGGGTAGGGGTAGGGATGCGGGGCAAGCGGCGCAGGGTAGACGGCCAGCGTCTGGTCCGTCGCGCGCAGCTTCAGGTCTTTTTGTAAGCCGCGGGTGTTCACCGGCTTGTCCGTGGGGCGGTAGCCGCCGTCGTCCTGCACCTCCAGATCCCACCACCATTTCTTGACGGGGTTGATGTCGCCACGGTCCAGCAGATCGTCGAGCTTGGCCAGCGCTGGCGCGGTGGCGGGCAGTTTCATCGCGGTCCAGCGCCACACGCTGTCGGCCAAGATCCCCTCAAGGTTCCAGGGGCAGGTCTTCATGCAGCGCCCGCACATGGCGCCGCCCTCGGTCGTGATCCGGTAGGTGGCGCATTTCTGGCTGTCGGATTTCCAGATCTCGTAGCCGTTGAACATCAGCTTCGGCCCCGCCGTGATCGCCCCCGAGGGACATTCCCGCGCGCATTTCTGGCAGCTTTCGCAGAATTTCTGCAGGCCGAAGTCGATCGGCTTGTCATGGGTCATCGGCAGGGTGGTCGTCACCGCGCCCGATTTCAGACGTGGGCCAAGATAGGGGTTCAGGATCACTTCGCCGATGCGGCTGACCTCACCCAAGCCCGACAGCAGCAGCAGCGGGGGTTGCAGCACATCGCCATCCATCACCGTATGCGCCTTGGCCGGATACCCCAGATCGCGGATCAACTGCGCCAGCACGCCGCCCACAAGGCTGAACCGCAGATAGGCGCGCATGGATTGCGCCACGCTGATCCAGTCATCGCCCGAGGCCCCCTCCATCGTGTCGAAACCCTGATCGATAACGAGGCTGATCGCCTGATCATGGGGCGGGTCGATCGCGGTGCCGGTGGCGTCATGGCTGTACCATGCCCAATCGGGACAACGGCTGACCCCCACGGCATCGGCCCCCAGGAAATAGGCAACCGCCTTGACCATCTCTGCCGCCTGTTGCGGGGCCAGGGCGGTTTGCGTTTCGGCAGCTTGTCCGTCTTGCAGCAGGCCAAAGGCCCCAAGCGCGCGCCGCTGCGCCATAGAGGTTGGCGTCTTGCGGATATAGCGCCCGCCGGTGGCCCCGTCTTGCAGCTTTTTGCCCATGTCCCCGAACAGCGCTCGGCTGAACATATCGGTGCGTTTGGGTAGGCGCGGGATGCGCGGTTCGTCCATATAGGTCGTGGGGCTGTCCACGCGTTTAAGCTTTTCGAAAGGCTGCGCGCCATCGACAAAGCGTCGCGTTGCATAGGCGGGCGCTGTGCGGGGCAGGGCAGCGGCGGCTAGAGGGCGATCACAGGCCAGATCCATCGCCATGGTGACGGCGGCCAGCGAAAAGCGCGTGCCAACAAAAGGAGCGGTCAGCTGACCGTCTTGAGGCAGCGCCAGACCCGCCGCGACCGCCAGCTGGTTCAGGTCCACATCGCTTGCCGTCATCGTGTGCCCGCGCGCCGGACGCCCCAGCAGGCGGATGTAATTCGACAATACCGCCGCCGATTCCGCGGCCAGTAGGGACGACCGGTGATCCTCCATCCCTGCGATCCATGTCGCACCGGGTTCATCCTGCTCGACCGCGCGGGGATGCGCGACAAGCAGCACCAGCGCATGGGTATGGCCTGCGATATCCGTCTCGGGTGCGGTGACGGAGTCGCGCAGGTCGGCCATGATCGCATCCACACCAGAGGCGAGCGTTTTGACCTGACGCGTCTGCAAATCCTGCGCCAGCCGCGCGACATCCGCGTTGCGCAGGGGCTGTGCCAGATGGTGGTCGGGGGCAAGTTTGCAAATCCCCACCATCGTCGCATCGTTGAAATGGGCAAACGCCTTGAGGTGCTGCGCCCGCTCGGTCAGATCGGCGGGGATCTCGGCCAAGGCATTGTTTACCAGACCCTCGCGGATCGCATCCAGCATGGCGCGGTGATCCCGTGTGGCGTGTGCCAGCGGACGCGCGTCCCCCGTCACCCCCAAGGGGGTGAAGGCCGGCACGCGACCTGCAACATCCTCTGCCCGCCGTAGCTTTTCAGTCGGATAGGCACCCATATGGATGGGGCGGTTTTTGCGGGAACGCAGCCGTGGGGTCATGGGTATTGCCTCTTAATTCGGTGCTATAGTTGTCTTAGATCAACTATTTTGCAAGCAAACAGTAGCGGTGCGGCAAAAATGAAGTATTCATGCTTTATGACCGGACCCGAGAACACCTCTGCCCCTGCCTCCTATCGTCTGCACGACAGGCTGGGCTTTCGCGTGTCGCGGCTGGCCGCGGTCATGCGTGCCAGTCTGGACGCAGAGCTTTCGCAGCTAGGGCTGACACGGTTGGAATGGTGCGTTTTGGCCAGTATCGCGCTGGAAGGCATCACCGCGCCCTCCGGTATCGCCGAGAATATCGGCATCACCCGCCCCACGGCGTCGCGGACGTTCAAGCAGATGCGCGACAAAGGTTGGCTGGTGCAGAACCTGACAGAAGGCGACGGGCGCGCCCGTGCGATCACGCTGACCGAGGCGGGGCAAGACCTACTCGCGCGGGCGCGGGTGCTGGTCGACGCGCATCAGGCGCGGTTTCTGGACAAGCTCGACCCCCAAGCGGCGGCGCATTTCCTATCCGCGCTGGATACGCTGCTTGAAGGGGTACACGACCGGTTCGACGATCCGTAGGGTGGTTTAGGTCACCACGGGAAAGACGTTCGACTGCTTCAGCACGCCATAGGCAAAGCTGGAATCAATCGACGCGATGCCGGGGATATTGTGCAGCTTGTGGCGCACGAATTCTTCGTAGCTTTTCAGATCCTCGACCAGCACGCGCAACAGATAATCCTCGCTGCCGGTGATGACATAGCAATCGAGGATCTGTTCGGTCTCGTGCACCTTCTTCTCAAACAGTTTTACCACGTCGCCCGTGTGGCTGCTCAGCCGGATGCGCACCAGCGCGGTCACGGGCAGCCCGTACGCGCGTTCATCCACAATCGCGGTATAGCCCTTGATCACGCCCTTTTCCTCAAGCGCGCGGGTGCGCCGCAAACAGGGTGAGGGCGACAGATTCACCTGAGCTGCCAGATCTTGATTGGTCAGCCGCCCGTTACGCTGCAGCGCTTTGATGATCTCGCGATCTTTACTGTCCATCTTGGCCCTCTAAGGGCAGGATATGCCCAAAATTGATACTATTGCGCAATCATTAGCAAGCATCTGCCCGTGGATACAGCGTAAAACAGCGCAGATACAACGCGCAGGACGAATATGCTCAGCTCCCCCTCACTGCCCGCCGCGCATGGACTTGGTCCGCGGCAGATCCCCCTTCGGCCCCTGGTTGGCTATCTCGCGATTGCGGTGACCGTGCTCGTCTGGGCGGGGTTCGCGCTGTCCACCCGTGCTGCCAGCGGGGCGCAGTTGACGTTTGGCGATGTGGCGCTGATCCGGTCGGGTATTCCGGCGCTGTTCTTTTTGCCCTTCCTGCCAAAACGTATCGCCGTGTTAAGGCAGTTGCCCGCGCGGCGCTGGTTGATGATCGCGGCGGGGGCGGGGCTACCGTTCTTTTGGCTCGCGGCTATGGGCGGTGCGCAGACCTCGGCCACGCATGTGGGGGCGTTGATTGCCGGAACGACACCGGTGTCGGTGGCTGTTCTGACGTGGGTGGTCTACCGCCAACGCCCCGCGGTGCTGCTGCCGCTCGGGATCATCCTTGTGGGGGTGGCGGCGCTGATCGGGGCCTCGGGCAATTTGGCGGCAGGCAGTTTGACCGGCGTGGCGCTGCTGCTATCGGCCAGCCTGCTCTGGGGGTGCTATACGCTGGGGCTGCGGGGCAGCGGGTTGGACCCGATTGGTTGCGCGCTGGTGCTGGCGCTGCCGTCCACGCTGGTGTTGCTGCCGCTGCTCGCCACGGGGGTTCTGCCCAGCAACCTGACGCAGGTGCGACTGGCCGAGGCGATGCCGTTCATCCTTGCCCAAGGGGTCGGTGTCGGCCTTGTCTCGAGCCTGACCTATGCCATCGCCATCGCCCGCCTTGGTGTCGCGAAATGTGCCGCGATCGGGTCGCTCGCCCCTGCGATTGCGGCGGTGCTTGCTGTGCCGCTGCTGCACGAAGCCCTGACGCTTGGCACGATTTTGGCCGTTCTCATCATTTGCGCCGGCGTCATGCTGGCCAGCCGCCCCAAGGAGTAACCCCGATGCTCGACGCGCTTGCCGCCCTTCCCGAAGACCCGATCTGGGGTCTGACCTCTGCCTTTCGCGCCGATCCGCGCAGCCACAAGATCGACATGGTCATCGGCGTCTACCGCGATGACAAAGGGGCCACGCCGAATATGAAGGCGGTGCGCATGGCCGAGCGCGCCTTGGCGCAGGACAGTGCGCCGAAAACCTACCGCGCTTTGGCGGGCAATGCGGTGTTCAACGCGGGCATGGCGCGGCTGGTCTTGGGCGATGCGCCCGCGCGGATCGCGCGCAGCCACGTGATCCAGACGGTCGGCGGGACAGGGGCCTTGCGTGTGCTGGGGGATATGCTGGCCAGCTTGCGCCCCGACACCACGGTCTGGAGCACGGACCCCGGCTATGTGAACCACCGTCCGATATTCGAGGGGGCCGGGCTGACGTTGCAGCTGTATCGCTGGCAGGCCAAGGGCGACGCGCTGGATCTTGACCGCGTGCTCGCGGATCTGGCAGCGGCGAAGCCGGGGGATGTGGTGCTGCTGCACGGCTGCTGCCACAACCCCACGGGCATCGATCCCGATGCGGATATGTGGCATGCGCTGGCCCGATTTTGCGCGGCGCGGGGGCTGATCCCGTTGATCGACATTGCCTATCAGGGCTTTGGCCGCGGGCTTGACGCAGATGCGGCGGGGCTGCGGGTGATGGTCGATGCGGTGCCCGTGGCGATGGTTGCGGCAAGCGGGTCCAAGAACATGGGGCTATATTGCGAACGTATCGGGGCGGCGATGGTGCTGGGGCCAGATGCGGCGTCCATCGCCCATGTGGGCCGCCACCTAGAGACATTGACCCGCGCGAATTATTCGATGCCCCCCGAACATGGTGCCGCTGTCGCCTGCCATGTCTTTGACACCCACACCATCTGGGAGGAAGAGCTCAACAGCATGCGCGCCCGTGTCCAATCGCTGCGGCAGCAGTTGGCGGATGCGCTGGCCGCGATTGATGCGGCCCCCGCATTTCAGGCGCTGCGGCACCATCAGGGGATGTTTTCCCTGCTGCCCCTCGCGCCCGGCCAGATGGAGAGCTTGCGCCATGACCACGCGATCTATGGCACGGCCACCGGTCGGATCAATATCGCCGGTCTGCGCAGCACGCAGATCGAACAGGTCGCGGCGGCGCTTCGGGATGTGTCACAGGGGTGACACTGGCCCGTCCCTTGGGCCAGCGTATGTAGGTCTTAGCGCGGAGCGGCGTCGAGCATCCCCAGACGCGGCTCTGTCAGCGAGGTCACGGCAATGCGCCCGTCGGGCAGGGTCACGGCACCCGTGGTCAACGCATAGTCACCTGACGGATCCTGAAGCGTTTCCAGCACCTTGCCCGAGGCATCCATCCGCAGGACAAAGCCATAGCGCAGCGGCGCGGGTTTCATCGCGTCGGGCAGGCGCATGATCACGCGGCGCAGGAAGGGGCTGTTTGCCAGTTGATCCATGACGGGGTTGCGCGGGCTGACCAGACCGACCCAGAATGTGCCATCGGGGGCGTTGTTGATATTGTCGGGAAATCCCGGCAGGTTCTCCAGCACCACCGTTCCTGCGCTGCCGTCCATGGGGAAGCGCCAAACGCGGTAGCTGCCGGTTTCGACCACAAATACCGCGCTGTTCGCGTCATCCACCGCCACCCCGTTGGCAAAGTTCAGACCGTCGGCAAAGACAGTCGTTTCGCCCGATGCGGGGTCGTATTTCAGAATGCGGCCGTTCGACGAATGCTCCACCAGATCCAACACCGACGCCGCCAGCGTGCCGCCGTTCTCCTGCGCACCAAAGCGGGTCGAGGCATCCGAGAAATAGACGCTCCCATCGGCGGCGATATCCACATCATCGGCGTAAAGGATCGGGCTGCCGTCCTTGGTCGTCTCGGCCAGCAGGGTCACCTTGCCGCCGCGGTCCACCGACAGCAGGCCACGATAGGCGTCGGCGACGTAAAGCGTGCCGCTGTCGTCAAATTCGATCCCAAGGGGGCGGCCCCCGGTCTGCGCAAAAACGGTGATGGCCCCGTTCTCTTCGATCCGCAGGATCTCACCATCGTGGGTGGCGACATGTACCAGCCCGTCCGGGCCGATATCGGCATCCTCCGGCCCGCTGCGGCCCTCAAGCTCGACGATCTTCAATGCGGTCAAACGGTCGTTGGCCGCGAAATCACCGGTGTAGCCCTGATCCGGCGGGGCCTCCCACGCGACGGGGGCGACGGATACGGGCCAGAACGCGAGATAGGCAAGCAAGGCCAGCAGGGCGATGCCCAGTAGTGTAAATAGTTTTTTCATCGGTAATCTCCTCCCCAGAGCTCGCGCCAAAGTAGTGGCGCACAGCGTAGGGTTGCTGATCCCTCTGGCAGGTGCAAGAGGCTACGCCGCGCGATTTCTGTCAGCCGCCGTGGCCCGTGCGCGGTCGTGTACCCCCTCGCAATAGCGGTGATCGCGAGGGGGTTTTGCTTAGCTCTCTACCTCGAACGTCAGCCCCGCATTGGCTGTGAGCCGGTCGATGATCGCACCACCAAAGGCAGGGGCCGCCGTCAGCACGCCGCCGGGGGTGTCGGCGGCTTCCTCGATCAGACAAAGCGCCGCTTCGGTCAGCATTTTGGAGGTGGAGCCATAGCCCGGATCGCGGTCGCCTTTGACGCCAACGGTCAGCCGCTCTTTGTCAGCGGAGGTGCCGGTGAACATCAGGTCATAGCTGCCGTTGTCGCGTTCTTCTTTCGACGGGCCTTCGCCGGGTTTGATATCATCGTCGCTCATAGGGTTGGACTTGGCGATGCTCTTGGCGATCGCCTCGCCTTTTTCGCCCTTGCCGGTGAACATCATTTCTTCATAGGTGAAATCCGTGCCGTAGGGGTGGCCCATCAGCATATTGGACCGGTGCACGTTCTTGGTATTGATCGACGCCATCACGAAAGGGGCGACCCAGATGCCGAAATCGGGGTCTTCGTAGGGCTTGTTGCCGTAAGGCTGTGTCGGCCCCTCAAACCCCGGTGTCAGCGCGAAGGACGAGACCAGACGCTTCATCACATCGGGATCCCCCATGGCCAGCTTCATCGTCTCTTTACCCGACGCCGCCGTCCCGCCAGAAAACGTACCCTTCATTCCGCGCACGCGTCCTTTGACGTCTTTCAGCGGCGCGCCAAAGCGTTTTTGTGCCTCTTGCTGCAGGAAATAGACGCCCATATCGAAGGGGATGCTGTCAAAGCCGCAGGAGTGTACGATCCGGGCCCCGCTGGCCTTGGCGGCATCGTTGTACTTTTCGATCATGTCCCACATGAAGGGCGGCTCGCCCGACAGGTCGACGTAATCGGTGCCTGCCTTGACACAGGCTGCGACCAGCGGCTCGCCATACAGCAAATAGGGGCCGACCGTGGTGATGATCACCCGCGCCCGCGCGACCATCGCGTCAAGCGAGGCCGGGTCAGAGGCATCGGCCTCGATCAGGGGGGTGTCGGCGGGCAGGCCCATCTCGTCGCGCACCTGCGCCAGCTTGGACGCGCTGCGCCCTGCCATCGCCCAGGGTCGGTCCGGATAGGTCGCGTGGATGTATTCCGCGACCAGCCGCCCCGTAAACCCAGTCGCGCCGTAGATGATGATATCGAATTCAGCCATGTGCCGTTCCTCCCCGATTGGTTGCATGTCCTTGCGCCAACTATGGGACAGCGCAGACGGTATTGACCATTGCCGAGTTTCAGAACGCTGCGTCGGGGGGCAAAAGAAACGGGCCGCAGCAGATGCTACGGCCCGTCTCGAATTCAGGTAAGATGCGTCCGGATCACTCCGCCGGGAGCTTCCATGCTTCGCGGTCGATATCCAGATCGGCATAATCGTCCGGGTTCAGCACGGGGCGTTCGACGCCTGCCTTCAGCTGACGACGGAAGTCGCGCAGCAGGCGCATGGCCACGGGGAAGAGCATCATGATCGCCAGCAAGTTGACCAGCGCCAGGATACCCATCATCGGATCCGAGAAGAAGAACACCGCAGTCGCCGCGGGTGCTGTCGCACCCAGGAAGACAATCGCGATGATCGCGATCCGCAGACCCAGAATGCCCAAGGGGCTCTTGGTCAGTACCGTCATCGCGTTTTCACCCAGATAGTAGTTGTAGATGATCGACGAGAACGAGAAGAGCAGGATCGCGCCGCTCAGGAAATACTGCACCCATGTGCCAAGATGCGACACCATGCTTTGCTGAGTCAGCGCCACGCCGTCGATGCCTTCGGCACCGGGGACATAGACATCGCCCAGCAGGATCACGAAAGCCGTGCACGAGCAGATGATGATCGTGTCGATAAAGACCGAAAACGACTGCGTGATGCCCTGGCTGATGGGGTGACGCACCTCGGCGGTGGCCGCGACGTTCGGGGCAGAACCCAGACCCGCCTCGTTCGAGAACAGACCGCGCCGCAGGCCTTGCGCAACCGCAGCACCCATACCGCCACCAACGGCTTCTTGCAGGCCGAAGGCATTGGTCACGATGTCATAGATCACGCCGGGCAGGCTGGTAATGTTGAGCAGGATCACGATCAGCGCCATTGCCAGATAGCCGATGGCCATGATCGGCACGACAACGTCCGACACTTTGGCAATGCGGTGGATGCCGCCAAAGATGATAAAGCCCGAGATGACCGCCAGCGCGATACCGGTCCACAGACGGTCAATGCCAAAGCTGTCCTGCATCGACCCCGCAACCGTATTGCCCTGGAACGCGTTGAAGCCCAGACCGAAGGCCGCAATCAGGCAGATCGCGTAGATCACTGCCAGCCAGCGGTATTCCTTGCCCAACCCGTGGATGATGGCCGCTGCAGGGCCGCCGCGGTAGCTGTGCTCTCCGACTTTGCGCTTGAAGAGCTGTGCCAGCGAACATTCGACAAGGCTGGTGGCCATACCGACCAACGCGATGGCCCACATCCAGAAGACCGCACCCGGGCCGCCAAGGGTGATCGCAACCGCGACGCCCGCGATGTTGCCGCCACCGACACGTCCACCGACCGACACCAGCAAGGCTTCGCGCGCTGAAATCTGGTTGGAATCATCCGCGTTGTTCTTGTTCGACAGCACGCGGAACATGCGGCCAAAGTATTCGATCTGCACAAAACCGGTGGCAATGGTGATGAAGATACCGAAAATGACGAGGATCGGGATCAGCGACCATCCCCAGGTGAAGTCTCCGATCCAGCCGAAGAGCGTTTGTAGAAATTCCATATACATGTCCCTTTGTTTTGCCGCGTTTTACGGTGTTCTTGGCCAAAGCGTAAAGCCGAATGACGCAGCGCGAAGCACGCAGCCCCTGTGCGACGTCTAGTGCGTTGATCCTTATACAGGTTATTTCGCAATTCAACTCTAGCGGGTTGGCCCTTCGCGCGTTAATCGGCCATTTCTCCGCATTGATCCGCAGCCAGATAGGCGTGTTGCGCGTCAAACTCCGCAAAGCAGCTTAGCGCGAGGTGGATTTTGACGAAGGCCGCCTCGGCTGTCATCTGGCCGCCGTCGACCACCCCGCTGTCGCGCAGCGCCTTGCCCGCGGCGTAGGTGCCGATCTGCATGCCGCCCTCGGCGCATTGGCTGACGGCCACCACGGGAACGCCCTTGCCTTGCGCCTTGCCCAAGGCGGCACGCAGGGCGGGGCTGTCGGGGACCGTGCCCGCGCCAAAGCAGCGCAGAACGATCCCGTCGCAGGTGGTCGCCGCATGATCCAGCAGGGCGGCGCTGAAACCGGGGGTGACGGTCAGAAGGGCAACATCGTGGGGGCGCAGGGGGCTGAGCTGCGGGTCGGGGGCGGTGACACGCGGTTCCCTGTCGGTTGGCGCGGCGGTGAAGGCGTCCAGCGCTTGCGAATGGGCCTTGCGCACCCGCCCGCCATGCAGCCGTTTGCCGCCAAATTGCACCCAGACCCCCGCCGGTGCGGTACGCGCTGCGGCAAGCGCATCGATCAGATTGGCCGTGCCGTCCGTGTCAGCCACAGTCAGCGGTCGCATCGCGCCGGTCACGATCACAGGCTGCGCCAGACCGGGCAGCGCAAGGCACAGGGCGGCGGCGGTATAGGCCAGCGTATCCGTCCCGTGGGTCACGACGAAGCCGTCAAAGCGGCCCCGATGCTGATGGATGGTCTGCGCGATGCGCGCCCAATCCTGCGCCGTGGCGAGCGCGGAATCGATCAGCGGATCAAGGCGCAGCACGTCGACCTCTCCGGTGATCTTGCCGCTGGCCACCAGCGCTGCGACCGCATCTTCGACCACCCCGTCGCGAGGGGCGAAACCGTCGGGGGTCTGGGCCATGCCGATCGTGCCGCCCGTGTGGATCAAGAGTGTCGCCATGCTGCGCCCTTTGTGTTGATTGCCGCCCAATATGCCCCGTCCGGAGCCCTGCAAAAACTGCCGCAGGCGGACCAGAAGCGCCCGTCGCTGTCAAGCCTGCTGACCGTCGGCGCATGGGGCCAAAGCCGCCATGACGTGACATCCGGCTTGACGGGCAGGGTGCGGCGGCGCGTATATACGCCCGATACGACCGGAAGGCCCCCTGATGCGCACACCGACACGCCGCCACTTTATCGCTCTTGCCAGTGCCGGTGCCGTCGCCGGATGTGGCGGGCAGGGCGGGTTCTCTGTCGTTGATCCGGACCACGCCAGCGCAGGTGTAGGGGAGGATGTGGGCGCAGGCGTGCAACAGCTGCTCGTTGCGACCACACGCACCGCCGATCCTGCGCCGATCGCCTATGGGGCGGGGCGGGCCAAAACGCTGGATTTCGCGCGGCTTGCCATCTCGATCCCGCCGAACCACGCGGTCGGGCAGATCGAACGCAGCCGCGGATCGCGGGCCGACCCCGCCCGCCATTTCGCCCTCACCGGGGCAGAGACCTTGCCGGATCTGGAGGCGCTGGTCACCGCCGCCCGCGCCGCGTCGACACCGGGGCAAGAGGCGGTGGTCTTTGTGCATGGCTATAACAACGGCTTTGCCAAAGCCGCATACCGTCATGCGCAGGTGGCGTGGGACTATGAACTCAAGGGGCCGCAGATCCACTTTTCGTGGTCCTCAGCAGCGAACCCGTTCGAATATACCTATGACCGCGACAGCGTGCTGATCGCCCGCGATGCGCTGGCGACTTTGCTGCGGCGCCTGCTGCGCGAGGACGGGGTGCGCGTGTCGCTGGTGGGGCATTCGATGGGCGGGCTGCTGATTATGGAGACGTTGCGCCAGATCGCGCTGAGCGGGGACCGCACCCTGCTGGATCGTTTGTCTGCGACGACGCTGATCTCGCCCGATATCGATATGGATCTGTTCCACGCGCAGGCCCATGCGTTTGGCCATTTGCCACAGCCCTTTACCGTGGCGATTGCGCAGAACGACCGGCTGCTGCGCCTGTCGTCGGGCTTGTCAGGGGGGGCTGCGCGTCTGGGATCGGTAGAGGATCTGGACCAGCTTGAAGGGCTTGGCGTCTTCGTGGTGGATATGACGGGCATCGCCGACACGGGCAGCAATCACTTCCTGCCGGGCACCTCGGCCTCTGCCATTGCGCTGATAAAGGGGTTGCGAGATGCCGATGCGCTGGCTCCGCAATCCCTGTCGGTCGGACCGGTGAGCATCAAGCTCGGCGGGTAGTCCCGTCGCCGTCCAGGCCCGCCACTGAAATTGCTGCCCGAAGCGCTGTGCTAAAGCGCGCCATCATCCTGCCATCCTCTGCCAAGCTGCGGCGCAGGGATCGGGGCAGTTCCAACTGCACGCCCGCGCCGCTGCGGGTGCGGTTGCAGATGTTGCCGGGGTGCACGCCGGGCAGCGCCGTATTCAGCGCGGCCCCGAACCCCGCCGCGCGCAATGCGTCGCCAACAGCATCCCGCAGGGTTTCGTCGCGCCCACCCAGCCAGACCGTGTCGGTGCCATCATCCTTGCGCCCGTGAATAGCAACCGACGTGTCCGCCCCTGCCACCAGCGCCAGCGCCCGAGGTTCATCGAACCGATGCGAGGTGATGTGGAAATCACCATGCGCCCCGGCGTGCAGCGCCTCGAACAGATAGAACGACAGATCATCCCCGGCGACAGCCCGCGCGATGCTTGCCGTTTCGGGCTCAATGCTCCCTCCGTGGGGCGCGAGGACCACAACGCGCGTGCCGCGATCCTGCACGGTGATACGGTAGTCCCTGTCCTGCTCATGCGCCGCGGCGAGCGTGGCGAAATCGGGGTAGCGGTCGGCCATAGTCTATACGTCCAGCTTGGTGATCGTCTTGCTGATCTTGCCGCCGCCGCGACGCAGACTCACCATCTCTCCGAAGCGGATGTGCAGCCAGTCTGACCCATCCTCGGTCAACGGCTCCGACGCGAAAATGGCCGAGGTCGCTTCCCCTTCGGGGCTGGCATCGACCTTGTAGCTGTCGGCGTAGTCCTCGAAATTCTCGCCCATCAACAGGTACATCGGTTCAAGCAGCATCGACAGGGCGTAGTCATCGGTGCCGGGGCCGGCTTTGCGCAGCTCTTTCCAGTCGCCTTCGGGCGCGGTTTCGCCCTTGTGCCCGGCCCCATAGTTCACGCCGATGATCCGATCGGTGGACACCAGCGCGATCTTCAACTTGGTCAGGGCGATCAGGTCCAGCTTGCGCATCGCCTGCAATACGGCATCAAGCAGCTTCTCGAACGCCGACTGCACGTCGTCATCGCTATCGCCTTCCAGCAGGGACAGCAGCAGCACGTAGAAGAATTCCGTGTCCGTCGTGCCTTTCATCTGCCGCAGGAAATCGTCTTTGCACAGGGGCAGCAATTCGCGCTGCAGCAGCCGCCAATGGGGCAGGGCTCCGTTTTGCGCGATGATCCACGGGGTGCCCTTGAACGAGAACGGGTGGCAGTTCTCGTCCGCCAGCACATTGCGGGCGTCATAGGCCGCGGCGCGGACATGGGCGAGCATGGTGCTTGCCTGTAGGCTGGGGATGATGCCGGGGGCGTTGTCATCGTGGAACGCGGCCATGGGGCGGTGATACAGCAGCGGTTCCTCGGGCTTCAGCAGATGCGCGCTCCATAATCCGAAGCCCCATCCGGCCAGCTGCAGGTTCGGGTGCAGCTCGGGGTCAAGGCTTTGGTTGATCAGACTGTTTTCCGGCTTGATCAGCAGGCTTTCAAGCGGGATTTCAGGCCCGATATAGGCGAGAACGCGGCACATAGCTTTCCTATCACATCAAGGGTCGATCACGGGCACCACCAAGCGGCGGCATCTCGTATCATTCTGTCAGCTCAGGTAGGGCGGCGCGGGTCAAAGGCCAGATCAGCGGATCAGAGGGGGCGGACACCTGCGCATGTGGCAGGGGCGTCCGGCATATGCAGACGGTCGCGGGTCAGCGTGTTGCGCTCACAGCGGGATAGGTGTTGTTTTGCGGCATCCGTATCGCCACTGAACCGCTGCAAGGCGCGCTGCCACGCCCGCAGGGCAGAGCGTGCGGACCAAGGCAATGCCGCTTGGGCCAGCCAGCCGCGCAGTTCCGGCGGCAAGCGGTCATAGGCGGCCATCGGGTCTTGTGTGCGACGGCGTGCGGCAAGGCTGCTGCGGCAGTTGGGCTGGCGGAGGGTGGTTTTCGGCATGGTACTTTTGTCGCTGGAAGCAAGGGGTGCGCCGCCACCGTCAAGGCAGGCAGCGGCGCAGGATGTCAGTGCGCCTGCATCTCGGCAGAGATGTCAGCGGGGCTGAGGGCCGCGGGGTAATATGTCGGCCAGTTGGTGACCTCTTTCAGCAGGGCCGCGCGATCATCCCCCCAATATAGGTGATAGTGATCTGCCTTGGCGGGCGCGATCTTGTGGTCGCTGAACTGGAAGAACATCGGGGCCTCGGCGTCGCCGCTGACCTTTTCAAAGATATAGCGCACACCGCGATTACCCTTTTCATAGGTCAACACCTCGAAGCCATCGCTTTCATACCGCCCCTGCACCGATGTCTCGCCCGTGTAGAAGGTTGCGGTATCGCCCGAGAATACGATCCGGTCGACATCGGTGGCATAGCCGGTGGCGTAATAGGCTTTGTATTCCGCGGCGGTTTTGTCACCCTTGGCCTCCTTATGCGCCATCACCGCGTCCAGATCACCGCTTTGCAACAGCGGGTAGACGGACTGCCAGTCGCCCTCCCAATCGGCCAGCGGGCGCGGTTTGATCTGCGCATCGTCGAAATAGCCTTTGTAGATGTCGTCGTCGCCGTGGTCGTGTTTGTGGTCATGGTCGTGGCTGTGATCATGGGCTTCGTGGTCATGCGCCTTGTCTTTGGCGTGATCCGCAAGGGCGGGCAGGGCTGTGGCGGCAAGAGAGGTCGCGGCCAGAGCGGAAAGAAATGCGGTGTGGATGCGGGTCATCATGGGCTCCATTCAGGTCGGTAGGGAAATGATTCGTTATGTTATAACGTAACCATTTCCCTAAAGGCAATCTGCGCGGAAAACAATGATCAGAATTCTTGATTAAATCAGTCAAGGCAGTAAGGTCGGGACACGATTGCCGGTAGGGAACTTGAAAAAGGACCGCGCAGTCGCTCTGGGAGGAGAACAAAATGAAGACTAATAATAGTATTAATCGACGTTCGTTTTTGACCAAATCGGCCGTCGCTGGTGGGGCTGCGGCTGGCAGCATGCTGGCGGCTCCGGCGGTTCTGGCGCAAGCGCCATTGGTTATCAAAATGCAAACGTCATGGAATGACGCCAACATCTGGCAGGACTTCGCACGCGACTATGCCACCCGCGTCGAAGAAATGTCGGGCGGGCGCGTCAAGGTCGATGTGCTGCCTGCGGGCGCGGTTGTTGCGGCGTTCCAGGTGCTGGACGCTGTGAATGACGGCTTGATCGATGCCGCGCATTCGGTGCCTGTCTATTGGTACGGCAAAAACAAGGCCGCGTCGCTGTTCGGCACAGGTCCGGTTTTCGGCGGCTCGGCAACGACCATGCTGTCGTGGTTCTACGAAGGCGGCGGCCAAGAGCTGTATAACGAGCTGACACAGGACATCATGGGCCTCGACGTGGTTGGCTATATGGGTTTCCCGATGTTTGCGCAGCCCTTTGGCTGGTTCAAGGAAGAGGTAAATTCGGTCGAGGATCTTCAAGGGTTCAAATATCGCACCGTGGGTCTGGCGGCCGATCTGATGGCCAAGCTGGGCATGTCCGTCGCTCAGTTGCCGGGCGGCGAAATCGTGCCCGCGATGGAGCGTGGCGTGATCGACGCCTTTGAATTCAACAACCCCTCGTCGGACAAGGACTTTGGCGCGCAGGACGTGGCAAAGAACTACTATCTGTCGTCCTATCACCAAGCGTCCGAAAGCTTTGAGTTCCTGTTCTCGCGGACCTTCCTTGAAGATCTGGACCCGGATCTGCAGGCGATCCTGAAATATGCTGTCGAAGCGGCCTCTACCGCGAACACAGCCAAGGCGATGAACCGCTATTCTGCGGATCTTCAGTTCTTGCAGGATGAAGCAGGGGTCACCGTGCGCCGCACCTCGAAAGAGATTCTAGACGCACAGCTGAAGGCATGGGACGAACTGATCCCCGAGCTGGAAGCCGATCCGTTCATGAAAAAGACCCTCGACAGCCAGCGCGAGTGGGTCAGCCGTGTGTCGTATTACGAGCTGATGAACTCGCCCGACTACGGTCTGGCCTACGAGCATTACTTCCCTGGCAAGATCAAGCTCTGATCCCGCTGACAGGTAATGTACATAACCCCGGCACCTTTGTGTGCCGGGGTTTCAGACGAGGCATGGGGACATCATGATTTCATTTATACGGTTCGCCGACAGCCTGTCGGCATGGTTTGGCAAGTCATTCGCGTGGCTTATCCTGCTGATGTCCATCGGCACGGGCTACGAGGTTTTCGTACGCTATGTGCTCAATAGCCCGACGGCCTGGGCGCTGGACGTTTCCTTTATCATGTACGGTACGCTGTTCATGATGGGCGGGGCCTATACGCTGTCGCGTGGCGGGCATGTGCGGGGCGATTTCCTGTACCGGCTGCTGCAACCCAAGACCCAAGGCAAGATCGATATCGTCCTGTATATCGTCTTCTTTTTCCCCGGTGTGCTGGCCCTGATCCTGTCCGGCTGGAAATACGCCGCGCGGTCCTGGCAATACGGAGAGGTCTCCGTCAACAGTCCCGCGGGTGTGCCGATCTACCAGTTCAAAGCGGTGATCGTGGCGGCGGGCATATTGCTGTTTATCCAGGGGATCGCGCAGGTATGCCGCTGCATCATCGCGATCCGGGACAATTACTGGCTTGAAGCGGACGAAGACGTTTTCGAGACCGAAGACCTTCTGATCCAGCAGGCCAACATGGCCGAGAAAGACCATATCACATGACTGATCCGCAAATCGCCCTGATGATGCTTGGGCTGTTCATCATCTTTGTCTTCCTGGGCTTCCCGATCGCCTTTACCCTGATGGCCATGGGCATCGGCTTTGGCTACTACGCCTATTTCGATGCGCGCCGCATGTGGCGCGGTTTTGACCGGCTGGATGAAACCGCCGGACAATGGGAACAATGGTCGAGTTGGATAGAGGGATTCTATAACAACCGAATATTTGACCTCTTCGTGAACCAGACCTTTACCGTGATGTCGAACGAGGTGCTGACGGCTGTGCCCTTGTTCCTGTTCATGGGCTATATCGTCGAACGCTCCAACATCGTGGACCGTTTGTTCACCACGCTGAACATCGCGTCCAAGAATGTCCCCGGATCGATGGGGGTGGCGGCGCTGATCACCTGCGCGCTGTTTGCGACGGCGACAGGGATCGTGGGCGCGGTTGTGACCTTGATGGGCCTGCTGGCGCTGCCGGCGATGTTGAAAGCGCGCTATGACCCGTCCTTTGCGGCGGGCATCATCTGTGCGGGCGGCACCCTGGGCATCCTGATCCCACCGTCGATCATGCTGATCGTCTATGCGGCGGCGACCAACGTGTCGATCGTGCGTCTCTATGCGGCGGCGCTGCTGCCGGGGCTGACGCTGGTGGGGCTGTATCTGGTCTATATCGTCGGGCGGTCTTTGCTGCAGCCATCGTCGGCACCAAAGCCTACGGCGGATGAGGTGCCGGATATGCCGATGGGCAAGCTGGTGATGATGATCATCACCTCTTTCGTGCCGCTGGCTTTCCTGATCTTTGCTGTGCTCGGGTCGATCCTTTTCGGTCTCGCCACCCCGACAGAGGCGGCGTCCATCGGTGCATTGGGCGGTATCTTCCTCGCCTTTATCTACCGCGCGATGACATGGCAGCGTTTGCGTGAAAGCGTCTATCTTACCGTGCGCACAACGGCGATGGTCTGCTGGCTGTTCGTCGGCTCCTACACCTTCTCTGCCGTGTTCTCCTACCTCGGGGGGGAGCATGTGATCTCGGAGTTCGTGCAATCCATGAACCTGTCGCCGATCCAGTTCCTGATCATGGCGCAGCTCATCATCTTCCTGCTGGGCTGGCCGCTGGAATGGTCCGAGATCATCATCATCTTCGTGCCGATCTTCCTGCCGCTGCTCGCGGTTTTCGAGATTGATCCGCTGTTCTTCGGTATCCTCGTGGCGCTGAACCTGCAGACCAGTTTCCTGACCCCGCCGATGGCGATGTCGGCCTATTACCTCAAAGGCATCGCGCCGCCGTCGCTCCTGTTGACGCAGATCTTCAAGGGGGTCATGCCGTTCCTTTTCTGCGTGATCCTGTCGATGGTGCTGATGTATGTCTTCCCGCAGATCGTCTTCTATTTGCCGGAGCTGTTCTATGGACGGTAATGGGATGACAGGTCACGGGGTGGACGGCACCCCCAGCGTGACGCTGCTGCGCGACAGGCTGGCGTCCGGTGCGCTGGATGCGCTGGCGCTGGTCGACAGCTATATCAAGCGGATCGAGGCGCGCGAGCCGCAGGTCGGTGCATGGGCGTGGTTCGATCCCGAATTCGCGCGCGCACAGGCCCGCACGCTGGATGCGCATCGCCGGGCAGGGCGTCCCTTGGGGCGGCTCCACGGGTTGCCGGTCGCGCTGAAGGACGTGATCGACACCCAACGCATCCCCACGGAAAACGGCTGCGTTCAGGATGCGGGGCGCGTGCCCCTGCGCGACGCTTTTGTGGTAGAGCGGCTGCGCAAGGAAGGGGCGATCCTGATGGGCAAGACGGTCACGACCGAGCTTGCCTTCATGCAGCCCGGCAAGACCGCGAACCCGCATAATCTGGCGCATACGCCCGGCGGATCGTCGCAAGGCTCTGCCGCGGCGGTGGCGGACGGAATGGTCCCGCTTGCCATCGGCACCCAGACCGGCGGTTCGGTGATCCGTCCGGCGTCCTTCTGCGGGGTGACCGGATATAAACCCACCTTCGGCGCGATTCCGCGGCGGGGGGTTCTGACGCAATCGCCCTCGCTTGATACGATCGGGGTCTTTGCCAGCGATCCCGCAGGGGCAGCACTGCTTGCCGAGGTGCTTTTCGGGCAGGATGACGAAGACAGCGCGACCACGCTTTGCGCCGCACCCGCCTTACATGCGGCGGCGACCTCGGCCCCGCCGCTGCCGCCCGTGTTCGGCTTTATCCGCCCGCCGGGATGGGAGGATGCGGAGCCGCAACTGCATGACGCCTTTGCCGAGCTGCTGGACGCGCTTGGCGATCAGGCGTTCGAGCTTCCGTTGCCAGCGGTGTTCGACACGGCAGCAGACCAGCGCAAGCTGATCAATCTGGCCGAGATGTCCTATCACTACTACCCCTATTGGCACCGGGGCGCGGACAAGCTGGGGCCGATCACCCGCGACGCGATAGAGCAAGGCAACGCCGTGCCCGCCCGCGACTACCTGTCGGCCCGCGACATGCCCAAGGTGCTGAACGCCGCGCTGGACGAGATGTTCACCCGCTGCGATGTGATCCTGTGCCCCTCGGCCCCCGGTCCGGCACCCAAAGGGTTGGAAACCACGGGCGATCCGGTGTTCAACGGGCTGTGGACCTTCTGCGGCACGCCCTGCATCAACCTGCCGCTTTTCACCTCGACCGAAGGGCTGCCCATGGGCGTCCAACTGGTCGGCGCTCGCCACAATGACGCGCGGTTGCTGCGCACGGCACAATGGCTGAACGACTGGGCCGCCGGTGCCTCTGCATAAAGGATATCTGATATGAACCGACTTCTCGCATTTGTGGCGTTTGCGACCATCACCACCTTTCTGCTGATCCTGGCGGTCAAGGTGCCCAGCCCCGATCTGGTGATCATCGTGGCGATCACGCTGGCGTTCATCGCCTTTGATCTGTTCACCTCCAGTCGCAACAAGAAAGACTAGCCGATGTCCAAGCCCGTGATCTGGATCACCCGCACCCTGTCGAATGCCACGCTGGAACGCGCCCGCCGCGACTACGAGGTGATCTGGGATGCCGCCGACACCCCCGGCAGCGCAGAGGATATCATCAGGATGAGCGCATCCGTCGACGGGATCATCCCATGCCACTCCGAACATTTCAGCGCAGATGTCGTGACGCAGCTCGACCCGCGGCTGAAAATCGTCGCGAACCATTCGGTCGGGGTGGACCATTGCGATCTGGACGCGCTGCGCGGCAAGGGGATCGTCGTGACCAATACGCCCGATGTGCTGTCGGATGCCACGGCAGAGCTGGCGATGATGCTGATGCTGGGGGCTGCGCGCAATGCGGTCGCGGGGGACCGGACTGTGCGGTCCGGCACATGGGATTTCTGGTCGCCGGCCTTTCTGGTGGGCAAACAGATGACCGGTGCGCGGCTGGGGATCGTGGGGATGGGCGGTGTGGGCCGTGCCTTTGCCCGCAAGGCGCGCGGCTTTGATATGGAGATCCACTATCACAACCGCAGCCGTCTTTCGCCCGAGGATGAAGCCGGCGCGATCTATCACGAGACATTGGAAAGCCTGCTGGCCGTGTCCGACTTCCTGTCGCTCCATTGCCCCGCAACGCCCGAGACGGTCGGGCTCATGAACGCCGACCGTTTGGCGCAGCTGCCCAAAGGGGCGGTTCTGGTCAACACGGCCCGCGGCAATCTGATCGACGAGGCCGCTTTGGTCGACGCTCTGGATGCGGGGCATATCGGGGCGGCGGGGCTGGATTGCTTTGTCACCGAACCGGGGGGCAATCCGGCCTTCGCGTCTTATGACAACGTGATGATGATGCCCCATGTGGGCAGCGCCACGGTGCAGACACGCGATGCGATGGGGTTCAAGGCGCTGGATAATCTTGACGCGTTCTTCCGTGGAGAGTCCCCGCCGAACGCGCTGTAGTCTAGAAACGGTCCGAAGAACTCAATGCGGACCTACGCTGAAAAAAATCGTATACGATTTACATGATCGTATTTATTTGTCATGGTGTGTTTCGAAAGGGGCGCATCATGACACTTCGGCAATCGAAATCGGACATTCTATTTGACCGGCTTCGCCATGATATCCTGTCACTGGATCTGCCACCGGGCATGGCGCTGCGCCTACCGGCCCTGTCGGAACGCTATGGCATCGGCCTGACGCCGCTGCGCGAATGTCTGAACCGGCTGGCGGCTGAACAGCTTGTCGTGCCCGAGCATAACAAGGGCTTTTGCGTCACCCCGCTGACCCGTGCCGATCTTCTGGACCTGGAACGCAGCCGCGATGCCATCGAAGGCGCGATGCTGGCCCATTCCGTCAGCCACGCCGATGACGCGTGGGAGGCAGGGGTGATCGGCGCCTATCACCACCTGTCGCAAACGCCCGTGCCTTCGGTGATCCATAATGACGAGGCACTGGCCCAATGGACGCGGCGGCATCTGGCCTTTCATCAGGCATTGGTGGCGGGGGCGCGGTCAGAATGGATGGCGCGGTTTGCGGGGCAGTTGCAGGACCAGTTGGGGCGCTACCACCGTTTTATTCAGGCAGGCCTGCGCGATCTGACCCAAAGCGCGCCCCCGCTGGCGGCCAAAGCGGCAGAGGTATTCTCTGCCGGTATGGCGCTAGAGCCGCATCGCGCGCTCTATCAGGCAGCAGTTGATCATGATCCGGCGGCGGCACTTGCGGCCTTTCGCCATCACACCGGCCTGAGCATCGCCGCCTTCGAGGAGCTTTCGACGCTGATGCCGGCGCATTCACCCTTTGCAAGAACCCTCGGCCCCCAATCGGAGCACCCCGCATGACCGGCTACAACCCCGCTGACGAAGGGGCGCAAATGTCCTTTGCCAAGGATATGTCCTATACCGACTACCTGTCGCTCGACCCGATCCTCGGGGCGCAGAATTGCAAATCCGACGCCCATGACGAGATGCTGTTCATCATCCAGCATCAGACCTCAGAGCTATGGATGCGCCTGTGCCTGCACGAGCTGTCGTCGGCGCGCACCCATCTCGCGGCGGGTGATTTCGCGCCTGCGATGAAGATGTTGACCCGTGTGGCGCGCATTTTTGAACAGCTCAACAGCGCGTGGGATGTGCTGCGCACCATGACCCCCAGTGAATACAGCGATTTTCGCGACGACCTCGGCGCGTCCTCGGGGTTTCAGTCGCATCAATACCGGCTGATCGAGTTCATCCTCGGCAACCGCAACCGCGCGATGATGAAAGTGCATGAACATCGCCCCGAACTGCACCGCATGCTGACGCAGGAACTGGGGACAAAATCCCTGTACCATGTGACGCTTGATCTGCTGGCAGAGGCAACGGGGCAAAGTTTTGACCCGCAAGCCTATGCGATGGACACGCCTCATGCGGCGGATGACGCGGTGATGCAGGCATGGGTGCGCGTCTACCAAGACCCGCGCGCCCATTGGCAACTGTATGAACTGGCCGAAAAGCTCGTCGATCTCGAAGATTATTTCCGCCGCTGGCGTTTCAACCATGTGACCACGGTGGAACGCATCATCGGCTTCAAACGCGGCACGGGCGGCACGTCGGGGGTGAAATACCTGCGCCGGATGCTCGAGGTCGAACTTTTTCCCGAACTCTGGAACGTACGAGGTGCCCTGTGACCCGATTGCCGATGAAAGACCGCTTTTCCCTGCCCGAGGGCATGATCTACCTTGATGGAAACTCGCTTGGGCCTCTGCCTGTGGGGACGGCCGAAAGGGTGCAGGATGTGGTGCAGGCGCAATGGGGTGCGCATCTGATCAAGGGCTGGAACCTTGACGGCTGGATGGCGCAGCCCGCACGGGTCGGCAACCGCATTGCCCGCCTGATCGGCGCGCCCGAGGGGTCGGTCACCATGGGCGACACGCTGTCGGTGAAAGTGTTTCAGGCCCTGTCTGCCGCTCTCAAGATGCGCCCCGACCGGCGGGTGATCCTGTCGGACAGCGGCAACTTCCCGTCGGACCTGTATATGGCCGAGGGGCTGATCCAGCAGTTGGGGCAAGGCTACGAGCTGCGCATCGTCGCCCCCGAGGATGTCGCCAGCGCCATGACCGATGACGTGGCTGTCGCGATGATCACCCAAGTCGACTACCGCACGGGCCGCATGCATGACATGGCGCAAGTGACCGCGGCGGCCCATGCGGCAGGGGCGGTGATGCTGTGGGATCTGGCCCATAGCGCAGGCGCGGTGCCCGTCGATGTGGCGGCCTGCGACGCGGAATTCGCCGTCGGCTGCACCTATAAATACCTCAACGGCGGGCCGGGGGCCCCTGCGTTCATCTATGCGCGCCCTGATATCGTCGCGGACGTCCAGCCCGCTTTGGCCGGATGGCTGGGGCATGATGCGCCCTTTGCCTTCGAGACCGGATACCGCCCCGCTGCGGGCATCGAACGCATGCGCGTCGGCACGCCCCCTGTGATCCAGATGACCGCGCTGGAACATGCGCTTGGGCTTTGGGACGCGGTGGATATGGCCGAGCTGCGTGCAAAGTCTGTCGCGTTAAGCGAGCTGTTCATCGCGCTGGTCGAAGAAAAATGCCCCGAGCTTGTGCTCGCCAGCCCACGGGATGCAAACCAGCGCGGCAGTCAGGTGTCTTTCGCGTCAAAGAATGGGTATGCGGTGATGCAGGCGTTGATCGCACGGGACGTGATCGGCGATTTCCGCGCGCCTGACATCATGCGCTTTGGCTTCACGCCCTTGTACATCGACGAAGGTGACGTACGTGGCGCGGTCGACATCCTTGCCGACATCCTTGCGACCCGCAGTTGGGACCGGCCCGAATATCACCAGAAGCGCAACGTGACCTGAAGGGCCAAGCGACATCGGGACGCAGCGCAATGGCGGTGCGTCTTGGTGATGGTGGTCCGCGCGAATGAACGCTATGATCGCGCCATGCTTGATCTTCAGTCGCGCCCGAAATGCAGTGAATGCCCAATCCGCCACCGCGCCGTTTGTGCGCGGTGCGATGATGATGAACTGCTGATGCTGGAGCAGATCAAGACCTATCGGTCGTTCAAGGCGGGTGATCCGATGCTTTGGCGTGGCGACGGGCTGACCTATGTCGCGTCGGTCGTGTCGGGCGTCGCGAGCCTTGGCAAAACGATGGAGGACGGGCGCACCCAGATGGTGGGGCTGCTTTTCCCGTCGGATTTCATCGGCCGTCCGGGCCGCGCGGCGATTGATTTTGACGTGGTCGCCGTTACCGATGTGACGCTGTGCTGCTTCCAGCGCAAACCCTTCGAGGCGCTGATCGAGACCACGCCGCATATCGCCCAAAGGCTGATGGAGATGGCCCTCGATGAACTGGACGCGGCGCGTGACTGGATGCTCTTGCTCGGGCGCAAAACCGCGCGCGAAAAGATCGCGACCTTCATTGAAATGCTGGCGCGGCGGCAGCAATTGGCCAATGCGGATACCCCTGGGCAAGAGCTGGTCTTGCCTCTCACACGGCACGAGATCGCCAACTATCTGGGGCTCACGCTTGAAACGGTCAGCCGCCAGCTTGGCGCGATGAAGAAAGAGGGTATCCTGAGCTTCGTCGACCGTCGCCGTTTCCGCGTGGCCGATGTGGACGCGCTGCACGCGGCCTCGGGCGATGATTGCGACTAGGGAAATATTCCCTTTGATTTGATCTGTATCAATGCCGCAGGGCACCCCAAGGCGTTCCTTGTCTGCACCTTCATAGGAGAGTGCAGCATGTACAAGAATATCCTGATCCCCGTTGTTTTCGAGACCCCCGAGATCACCCAGACCGCTTTTGATGCGGCGCAGGCGCTGGCGGCACCGGACGCCAGATTGACCCTGCTGCACGTGATAGAGGCAGTGCCGGTCTATGTCGCCGAATACATCCCCACCGACATCGTGACCTCCACGCGCGAGGCGGTACAGGCGCGGCTGGATGCGCTGGCGCTCAGCGTGCCGGGGGCCGCGACAGCGATTGCGGACGGGCGCGCCGGGCCACGGGCGACACGCTGGGCCGAGGAAAACGGGACCGACTGTATCGTGATCGCGTCGCATCAGCCCGCGTTGTCTGACATCCTGCTGGGGTCGGTCGCGCAATATGTGGTGCGTCACGCCAAATGCGCGGTGCATGTGGTCAGATAGGTCGGGGCACCGCCAACGCGCTATTGCAGCCCGAGTATGCCGTCGGCGGTGGCGGCAACGCGGGCGAATGCGGCGCGGTCTTTACGTGCGATCAGCCAGAGGTCGTGAAACCGCCGTTGGGGCAGGGTATGCACCGCCAGTGCGTCGCGGTGCGCAAACCCCTCCACCCCTGATCGCGGCAGGATGGTATACCCCAGTCCTTGGGCCACGGGCAGGGGGATTTGCCCGATCTGGTTGATAAAACTGCGCAGCCGCAAATGCTCTGCCCCGCGGTAGTCATCAAAGTTGCGCCCGAGAAGATCATCGGCATAGGCATTGCCATCGGGATGCGCGATGAACCCCAAGTCATCAAGCTTCTGCAGCGTCAGATCCGCCGCGTTAAAGGTGGCGGGCAGCACGAGGCAAAGTTCCTCTTGCGACAGGGGCGTGGCCTGAACGCGGGGCATATCGGGCACCGCGGTCACCACGCCCAGATCAAGCGTCCCTGCCAGTATATCCGCCAGTATACGCGCCTGCGGGGCGGCGCTGAGATGCATCCTGAGCTTCGGGGCCTGCTGCATCCGCGCGATCAGATGCGGATACAGCCGTAACGCAAAGCTGCCCGAACAACCGATCCGGACCGTGCCGGATAAAGGATCATCGCGCTGCATCCTTTCGCGCAAGGCGCGCTCCTCTGTCCGGCGGGCACGGCCGATCGACAGCAGCTCTTCTCCGGCGGGGGTGAGGGTGAACGACTTTCCCTCGCGCAGGATCAACGGCTGGCCGACCTGTTGTTCCAGCTTGCGGATATGCTGCGATACCCCCGGCTGGGTCATCGCCAACCGGTCTGCGGTGCGGGTGAAATGCCCGATGTCACACAGGGTCGTGAAGGTTTCGAGCCAGGAGGCGTTTAACACGCGGACCATTCCATAAAGTTATCAATTTAATTCCATATGATAATTTTATGTTTGCGCGCGGTCCACCTAAATCACGGGGTATCACAGAACAAAGGATAGACCATGACACCGACACCACGCAGTTTCTCTCACATCGGGCTTTCCGTGCCCGATCTGGACCAAGCCGTAAAATTCTACGCCGACGTGCTGGGGTTCTACGTCATCATGCAACCGACAGAGGTTGTCGAAGACGGCAGCGATATCGGGCAGATGTGTACCGATGTCTTTGGCGAAGGCTGGGGCCGCCTGCGTATCGCGCATCTTGCCACGGCAGACCGTATCGGGATCGAATTGTTTGAATTTGACGGCAACCACGCCCCCGCAGACCCGCTGAATTTCCGCCAGCACGGCACATTCCATTTCGCCATTCAGGATCCCAACCTCGAAGACCTGCTGGCCAAGATTGTCGCGGCAGGGGGCAAGCAGCGGATGCCGGTGCGCGAATACTTCCCCGATGATAAACCCTATCGCATGGTCTATGTCGAAGACCCCTTTGGCATCGTGTTCGAGCTGTACAGCCACAGCTACGAGCTGACCTATTCCGCCGGTGCCTATAGCTAATCCCAAGTCTGTTCTGCGGGCGAGGGCAGGGCTTTCGCCCGCAGTCATTAGCGCAAGATATGTCAAATAATGCAGGTCGGCGGGAACCCTCCTGCGAGGGAAGGCGGTTTTGTTGTCATAGCAACATCACGAAAGGTCTATCCCATGTCATACTGGCGCTTCTTTGCAATGATCATCACCTCTACCGTGGTGATGTTCGGCTTAATGTATCTGAACACCTACGCAATCGATCACGTGTTCTTTAGCGAAACCCGCAGCTATATGGCGCTGTATATGGGCGCGGTGATGGCGGTCATCATGCTGGCGTTTATGCTGGGGATGTATAGCAACCGTGGCGTGAATATCGCGATTTTTGCAGGCAGTGCGCTGGTTTTTGCGGTGTCGCTGTTTCTGGTGCGCAGCCAGTCCACGGTCGATGATACGGCGTGGATGCGTGCGATGATCCCGCACCATTCCATTGCGATCCTGACGAGCGAGCGCGCCAATATCTCGGACCCGCGGGTGCGCAAGCTGGCGGATGATATCATCGAAGCGCAACGGCTTGAGATCGACGAGATGAAGGCCCTGATCGCGGATCTTGAAGGCGGGCCAGCCGCAACACCGGAAATCGACGGGAAGTGAGGACACAATGACGCAACAGCAGACACAACCGGCAAAACTCTACCGTATGGTGATGCCCGACCACACCTGTCCCTACGGTCTGAAATCGAAAGACCTGCTGGAGCGTCAGGGCTTCGAGGTCGAGGATCACCACCTGACAACGCGCAAAGAGACAGACGCGTTCAAGGCGAAGCATGATGTCGAAACGACGCCGCAGAGCTTTATCGGCGGGGAACGCATCGGCGGCTATGACGATCTGCGGGTCTATTTCGGTTTGGACCAACCCAAGGATCAGCAATCTGACACGTCGTACCAGCCGGTGATCGCCATCTTCTCGGTCGCCTTTCTGATGGCGCTTGGCCTGTCGTGGTTTGCGTTCGAAAGCATCTTTACGGTGCGGGCGTTCCAATGGTTTATCTCGATCTCCATGTGTTTCCTCGCCGTGCAAAAGTTGCAGGATATCGAGAGTTTCTCGACCATGTTCCTGAACTATGACCTGCTGGCAAAACGCTGGGTACCCTACGGTAAGATCTACCCGTTCGGAGAGGCCTTTGCAGGCATCGCCATGACCGCAGGGGCGCTGCTGTGGCTGGCGGCACCGATCGCGATCGTGATCGGTGGTATCGGGGCGATCTCGGTGATCAAGGCGGTCTATATCGACAAACGCGAGCTGAAATGCGCCTGCGTGGGCGTCAGTAGCAATGTGCCGCTTGGCTTTGTGTCGCTGACCGAGAACGTGATGATGCTGGGCATGGGGCTTTGGATGCTGGTACGGCTCTTCGGGTGATCTTTTGGCACCTGCTCAGCGGGCTTAGTGCCTATTCCTATTGCAAATCCCCCCGCGCCGCATCCGCGGTACGGGGGGATTTTCGTTCGTATGGGGAGAGGGAAGCACCCCCTTCCGTGCCTGACAAGCGCCGCCTTAGGGGGCGATCCGCACCTCAAAGGACACAGACCCCGTTGCACCCGGTTCATGTGATCCGGTGCAATCCCATTGCAGCGCCCCCGCATAGCCCGCCGTATCCGCCCCGGGCGTGGTCATCGTGCAGACCACATTGCCGCCGATGGAGACGGGGCTTGGGATGGCGGATGCCAGTTCTGTGTAGGGCGGCGTGCGGTCGTGGATCACAATGTTGGTCGCGGGCAGTTCGCCAGGGTTGTCGAGGAAGATGCGATATTCAAGCACATCCCCCGCAGCGGCACCGTTGCTGACGCCTTCGGGCGTGCCTTGGGTGACGTTGCGGACCGTCTTGCGCAGTTTCAGCACCCCTTCGGAGGATTCTACCCGCACCAGATCGGTGTTGCGGTCCTGCTCGGTCGCGCCGGTCGCGCCATAGGTCGTGTCGGCGACCACATCAAAGGCGATGGTCGATCCCGGTGCCGCCGCACCCGAGGCGGCGACACGAGCCACCAGACAGATACGCGTGTCAGGGGTCACGGGCAGGGCGGTGGTGATGGGGCTGGTGGCCGTCCCGTCGCAGGCGGCATCCTCGAACAGGGCGACGGAAAAGAGCCCCGGCGCGGTGATCGACTGGATATCGGTGTCAAACACCACAGAGCCTTCTGCATCGGCAAGATACTCATGCCGCAGGGTCACCACCTGTGCCGGACGGATCGCGCTTTGCTGGCTTTCGCTCAGCCGAGCGTCCTCGATCAGGCCGACATCCAGATCAGGATAGGATGTCCCCGCCGCAGGCGTGAAGGTAAAAGTGCCATCGCCGCTGGCCGGGTTGACCAGGCCGGGCAGGGCACCGGGGTTTTCCGACACGGTGAGCAAGCCGTTGTCCGGGACCACGGTGATGGTGACGTCATCGGCAAAGCCTTCGGGCAGGGTCAGGCTCCAGCTGCCATCGCTGGCAACCTGCGGCGACCCGATCAACGTGCCGCTGCTATCGGTGATCCGGACTTCGGCCGCACCAGTGTCGGCTTCCGAGGCCCCTTGCAGCGCGTCATAGGCTGTGTCGGAACCTGCACCATTGTCGATAAAGACCTTACCAGACAAGCTTGGGCCGGATCCGGCAAAACTCACGCTCACGGCGGCTTCGTCGTCATCGGCAACCCCGTCGCCCAGATCGTCCGTCAGCGGGCCCACCAGCGGATCACTATCGGGATCCGGCAGGTCAGAGGCGATGATCTCGGCCACGTTGGTATGCTCGCCTGTTGCGTTCATCGTGACGCGCACGGTCAGGGTCTCGCTCGCGCCATTGGCCACCTCGCCGACGTCCCATGTACCGGTGTTGGCGTCATAGGTATCGGTGCTATCCGCCGGTGTGGCAGAGACAAAGGTGAACCCGTCGGGGATCAGGTCACGGACCCGCACACCGGTGGTGCCGTCAGGGCCGTCGTTTGTCACGGTGAGCACGAAATCAAGCTCTGTGCCCGGGCCCGCTTGGGTCACCGGCTGGCCGCTGGTGTCGAACACGCCCTTGGTCAGGGACAGGTCCGCCGTCGCCCCGCCGTTCACAAACCCGAAATCAAGGGTGCGCACGCTGCCGGCGGTGATTGATACGCCCGTCTGCGGGTTCACGGTACCGGCCACAAGCCCGGGGGGCATGTCGGGATCGGCTGCGTCGACCTCTACGCGGTAGGTCGCTGTGGCAGACAGGTCAGAGAAGAGATAGGTGCCGTTGCTGGCTGTCTCTACGCTGGTCAGGAACGTGTCATCCGCGGTGTCGGCTGTGCCATTGTCGTCGTACAGGGACACGGTCACGGCGCTGAGCACGGTTTCACCGGGCTGGTAGCTGTCCGAGTAGTTGGTGTCGCGGTAGACGACGCCGGACAGGTCACCTTCGGGCGGCAGCGGGCCAAAGCGCGAAGGGCAGGCGGCACCGTCGTTCAGGCCACCCTCGCCGACAGGCACCGTATCGATCAACTGACCCCCGCCCGAGCCGGAGCCCTGAAGTCCCACGTCGGCCTCATAGACCTCGTTTGTGGCGTTCTGGTTGATGTACATGCGTCCGTAGAAATCGAACCACACGGCGCCATAGGACCCTGTCCAGGCGGTCGGGCCGAATTCAACCGGCGCGCGGGTGCCCGACGTACCATCCGCAGGGTCGATATAGAACAGACGGTCAGAGGCCTCGTTGACACCGTACAACATGCCGTCGTTCGGATTATAGGCGATGTCCGACGGTTCAACCGCAGCCGACAGCGTGATCAGGCCCAGATCAACGGGGGCGGACGGATCGGAAAGATCCAGCAACTGCAACGCGTTGGCCCCGTTCACACGATAGACCATCACCCCGTTGGGCAGAATGTCGCCCGCGGTGGAGCCCACCGCCGCCGACGCGGGGAGGGTCGAGACGACCTCGTAGTTGCCGGTGGAGTCCAGGCGGATCAGCTCGCGCGTGGCGGCGCGCACCCCGTAGAACAACCCATCGAGCGCATTATAGCCCCAGCCGCCGTCATACTGCACGCCCGCAGGGGTACCGATGTCGGTCGCGGTGATGCTGTACACGCTAGCGCTTTCCGCGAAGCTGAGCCGCTGCAGCTGCGTATCCGTCTGCGTCACACGATAGAGCGAGCCATCGCAGGTAAAGGGCACCGCCCCTGCCGAGAGGATCACTTTGTAGTCCTCGACCTCGCCGTCGAAATTCAGACCATCAAAAGGGTCTGCCGCGACGGCGCTGGAGGTCGACCAGCGGATACGTGCATGGGTAAAGCCACTGGTGATATTCGCAGGGACAGGAATGTTCAGGGTGATCTGGTTGTTGAACACCCCATCTGTATCGCCCGCGCCCCCATCACGGTAGTCGACCGCGATGTGTTCGGAAGGATCGAAGGTGCCGCTTTGGTCAAAATCGACCCAAAGCTGCAGGTTTGTGATCCCCGCGGTTACCGGGATGCCCAGGGCAAGTTGAGCGCTCAGGGTTTCATGGGTCACGATGGTCAGGGGCACGGTTGTGCCGGCCTCCAGGATGGGAAAGACCGCGATGGAATCCTCGTCGTCAAAGCCCGACAGGTCATCCGCATCGGAATCGGGGCTATGCTGAGGGGTCTGTTCCGTGTCGGGTTCGCCGGCACCCAGATAGATGTCCTGGACCACGATGTGACGCGGATCGCCATAGGTCGCGGGCGCATCGCCGCGGTCGGACAGATCAGCAGCCGCAATGACCAGCGAATAATCCTCTACCTCGCCATCCACGGCAAAATCCGATGTGCTCAACCCCGTCTCGGAGCCGTAGCGGAAGCGCGCGTAGGTGGTCGATGTGGTCGCATCCGACGGCACGGTCACGTCGATCTGGATCACGCCATCGCCCGCGACATTGTCGAATTGCGTGCCGTCATCCTTGAGGTCAAGCGCGATACGCTCGCCAAGTGTCTCTTCGAACAGACCGTCGCCGTTGAAATCGATCCAGGCCTGCAGGTTACCATTGCCTGTTACGGTTACGTCGAGCGTGCTGATCGTGCCTTGGGTCAGGACGGGAAAGGTGATCCCGTCTTCGTCGTCGGTGCCGATCAGGTCATCCGCCGTTGCCGTGGCATCCGATTGTGCAACCAGTTCGATATCCGGCTCGATCAGGCCCAGATACACACCCGGAGACCCATCTACGCCGTGGGTCGGTGTGAGGTAGCTAAGCGGTGCATCGCCAAAGTCCACACCCAGCCCGGCAAAGACCGCCACCGTGACCAACGCGCGATCACAATCTGCGGGGTCCAGCGCATCGCAGAGCTGGTATTCGATGGTGTAGACGCCAGCGGGAACGCCCGCGGGCACAATAACGCGACCGGCTTCGGCACCGGCTGTTTCCAGAATCGGCACAGGATCGCCCGTGTTCTGCGGCACGGCTTCGGTCAATACAGTCAGTGTCGCGGTCGGGAAGGCGGCGGGCAAGCCGTTGATTGTGTCATTCGACATGACTTCGCCTGCGGTGCCGCCCAGCAAGGTGTTCACGGGCGACGCGGTATAGTCGTCGTCTTGCGCAACAATATCGGGCGAGGTGTTCGAGATTGCGCAAAGCTGGATGCCGGACCCGCGCGTCGCGCTACGGTCGGATGTCCCCGTGTAGCCGTGGATGAATTCAGCTTCGACGAAGGTGTTGAATTCATAGGTGGCGTAGTTGTCAAAGCTCGATTCATTCGGCTCGTCTTCCCAATCAAACGGGTCGCCCACCTTTGCAGGATCCATCGCGATCGCGTTCGGTCCGGCGGGAAAGGAGGACAAGGGCGCGGTGTTGAAGAAGGAGGTCACCGTCGGATTGGTGAGCGAGCCCACCACATCCGAAGAGTCATCGCCCTCGCCGCGGCTGTCGACATCCGTTTGCTGTACAATGACCCCGTTGATGCGGCTTTGGTCAATGGCCAGACCTTGCGGGTTGGCCGCCGTGGCCGTGCCATCCTGGACCAGTCGCAGACGGTAGGTGATGTATGCGTCGTCCTCTGGCGTCATGCGCGCCTCAAGCGAGGTGTCCAGCTCAAGCGCGGTTGCATTGTTGATGCTCGTGACCTGCATGACGACATCGATCGGGTTGCCGTTGATATCGGTTGTCACGTCGTCGAACAGGAAGATGTCTGACGGGGTTACATTCGTCCGGCTGCCGGACCCTGCCAATTGGGTCGATGGCTGGCGGAAGACGGACTGAGGCGTGCAGCTTTGCGAACCGGTCTCGCCTGACAGCACGCTGCTGACGATGGACAGGGATTCAGAATTCGACTGCAACCGTGAAACAAAAGGCTGGCCGATACGGCCAATGCCCGCAACCGCGTTGCTGTCCACAGACCCCGTCAGCACATCGGCCGCCTGAATGGTGTAGTCCTCCTGACAGACGACCGTTCCACCCGGGGCGACAGGCGTGGTGATCGCGGGGCAGAGCACAGGCCCCAGCAGATCGTCGTCGATCACAATGTCCTGCCCGGTGTTGAACGGCAGCGCGCCGGTGTTTGTGACCGTGTAGGTATAGGTCACAGTCTCACCCTGCGTCCCTGTGCTGGGGCTGGCGGTACGTGTCAATGAAATGCTTTGATCCACATTGAACGTTGCCGCACCAAACATCCCGATACCCCGCGGGGCGGGGTCATAATTGGTGAACTGGCTATAATTGCGCACGTTGCCGATCGTTTCATCATACCAGAAGGTGACCGTCGAGGTGCTGTCAGGGAAGGTCGCCCGCACGGTGCCAGTGTCATCATTGTTCGATGTAGGCGAGGCCCCGAACCCTTCGACATAGATACATTGCGCCTGGTTCGCGCCGATGGTGCCGGTGAAGCCAGATCCGGGACCGGGACCGACAAGCACCGCGGGTGCGGCGCTTACAGGTGCCAGCGTCGGATTGCCGTTGTCACCAAAGGCGGTTACAAAATCGCAACGGTCAGACCCGGCGTTGCTATCGCTGGCGTCAATATCCAAAATGTCGATCTGCAGATTGTCGATCGGAAAGGCGACCCCGCCCGAGCTGGTGGAAATAGAGGAAGTCGTCCGCGCATCCCCGAAACGCCCGCGGTTTCGCGGCGCGTCCGAAATGACCACGAGCGATTCCACATTGCCCCCAAAGATAGCAGAATCGTTGGGTGTCCCTTCCCCGCTGAAGGCGGTGTAGTTGCCTGTATGTTCAAAGGTCAGGTCAACCTCGAACCCGTATTGGTCCCGCAGGGTGCGTGTCAGCGGGCCAAGATTGCCGCCGGGCCAGTCGTAGGTGCCCCAATCGAGTTCGAACTCGCCGGCATCAGCTTGGCCAGCGCCTGTAACGACCAGAGCCGCCAAAGCGGCGGCACAATTCAGTTTTGTAAAGGTTAACTTTGAAATCGACATCAGACGGACCTCTTGTTGCGGTGTCCCAAACACCTTGTACATTGGCCGGAGACGACCTCGCCGTCTTTCCTGCCCCCCGGGATATGTCTAAAGTTCTCATACAAGGTTAACGCGAGCGACAATGCGCAGGTACAATCCCCCTGCCTTCCAGAATAGCGCCCTATACTTTCGAGAGCGTCCCACCCAGAATCGGTAGGCGGCGCGATGCGAAAAAGCCTTTAATCCATAGTCCCTTGCTCTGTTGCCGTTTGCCCGCGGATGGTGAATATGTCGGCACCAATTCTCTCGCGCCGCACGAAAGCCAGTATTTTGCAGACAATTTTCGACAAATCAGGGGCGTCTGCAGAAACTCCACCTGTTTTCGGTCACTTCGGTGAATGGGTGCAGGGGCGGTTGGGGCCGGAGGGCCCTGTGGTTCTGGTCACGATGCTGTGCCGTGCACATGGGGTGCGGGCGCGGTTTACCCGCGGGGGGGCATTGGACCTGACGCAGGGTGAACCCGCAGCGGTGAGCCTCGCGCAGCTGCGACACCTGCTAGAGGCCGCAGGGGAAAATGGGGGCAGTTTTACCTTGTCTGGTAACCTTCCTGTCGGGGTTGGGGCAGGTGCATCCACTGCGGCGCTGGTGGCTTTGGCGCGGGCTGCGGGTATTGCTGAAGACCGTTTGCCGTCGCTGTGTCTGGCGGTGGAAGGGGCCACCGATCCGTTAATGTTACCGCATCCGGACCGCGTGATCTGGGCCTCGCGGTTGGCACAAAGTAAAGGCGCGCTGGGCGCGCCGCCACGGGCTGACATCATCGGCGGCTACTTTGGCGAACCGATCCGGACCGATGCGGCGGACAGCGGTTTTGCGGATATTGCCGACCTGTTGCCAGCCTGGGAAAGCGCCGTGGCGCGGGGTGATTTGCCTCAGGTGGCGCGGTTGGCGCGCATCAGCGCAGACCGCACCACCGCGTTGCGCGGCCCTCTGAACGACCCAAGCACGATACTGGCGCAGCGGCTCGGTGCTTTGGGCTACGCGCGCGCACACACAGGGTCCGCGCGCGCGTTCATCTTTGCACCGGGCACGGCCCCCGATGATGCTGAACAGCTGTTGGCTGACCACGGGCTGACCGGTGCGATGCGATTTACAACCGGAGGGGACGCATGATCGGCGCGGCGGGCATTCTGCTGGGGTTTGTGATCGAGACGGCCTTGTCCTGGCCTGCGCCGCTTTATGTGAAAATCGGCCATCCGGTGTCCTGGATCGGCCGCGTCATTCGCACGATCGAGGCGCGGTTGAATAGCGCTGATACATCGCCCGCACGGTTGCGCCTGTTGGGCGGTGTCGGCGTCTGCCTCGTGCTTGCGCCTGCGGTCTTGCCTGCGATTGTGGTTGCCGCATTGCTGCCGTCTGGCTGGGCGGGCTACGCTATCGGCGGGCTGCTGGCGTGGCCCTTTCTGGCACCGCGGTCGCTGTTCGACCACGTTCAGGCCGTGGCGACGCCTTTGATACAGGGCGACATTGCAGGGGCACGCTATGCCGTCTCGATGATCATCGGGCGCGATCCTGATCAGCTGGACGCTGCCGCGATTGCCCGTGCTTCTATCGAAAGCCTGGCCGAGAATGCCTCGGACGGGGTGGTGGCTCCGGTGTTTTGGGGCGTGCTGCTGGGGCTGCCGGGGCTGGTGGCCTATAAGGCGATCAACACGATGGATTCGATGATCGGGCACCGGTCGACACGCTACCGTCACTACGGGATGGTGGCTGCGCGGCTCGACGATCTGGTCAATCTGATCCCGGCGCGGGCCACGGGGCTGCTGTTCGTGATCGTGTCGGGCCAGCCACGTCGCGCCGCCGCCGTGATGCTGCGCGATGCGCGCTACCACCGGTCCCCCAATGCCGGTTGGCCCGAAGGAGCGATGGCCGGTGCGCTGAACGTGCGCCTGTCCGGCCCGCGTGTGTACGGCGAAGAGATCGCGGATGAACCGTGGCTCAATGCGGAAGGCTCCGAGGCCGATGCGACCAGCCTGCGACGGGCGCTGACGCTTTACCTTCGCGCCATGTTCGTATTAGCAGTCGTGCTGGCGCTGGTGGCGCTGATCTGACAGGGGCAAGCGATGCGGGATCACGGCGGCAATCTGGATGGGGCGATCAAGGCGTTCGGCGGCGACCGCGCCGATTGGATCGACCTGTCCACGGGGATCAACACGGTGCCCTATCCGGTGGGGCCGATCTCGCCAGAGGCATGGACCCGTCTGCCCGAACGCAGTGCCCTTGGCGCGCTGGAAGACGCCGCGCGGCGGGCCTATGACGCAAGCTGTGCTGTTGTGCCTGTGTCAGGGGCGCAGGCGGCGATCCAGCTGGTGCCGCGCCTGATCGCGCCCGGGCAAGCCGCGATCCTGTCGCCCACCTATAACGAACATGCCGCCGCATTACGGGCTGAAGGCTGGCAGGTCACCGAGGCCACGGATCTTGCCGCGCTTGAAGGGTATGCCCTTGCCGTGGTGGTCAACCCCAACAACCCCGACGGGCAGCGCCACGCCCCTGACGCCTTGCGCGCGCTTGCCGAAACGGTCGAACTGTTGATCGTGGATGAAAGCTTTGCCGACCCTGATCCAGAGGTGTCGCTGGTCCGCGGCGGGGCCGAACTGCCGAAAAATATCCTTGTGATGCGGTCCTTTGGCAAGTTCTACGGGCTGGCGGGGCTGCGCTTGGGTTTTGTGCTGGCGGCAGAGCCTTTGGCCGAAAGGCTGCGCGCGATGACGGGGCCATGGCCCGTTTCCGGCATGGCGATAGAGATCGCCTTGCGCGCGCTGAACGACACGAATTGGGCGGCGCAGACCACCGCGCGCCTGCAAGGCGAGGCGGCGCAATTGGATGCGATGGCGACACGGGCAGGGTGGGGGCTGGTAGGCGGCACCCCGCTGTTTCGCACCTACGCGACGTCGGATGCCACGGCTGCGCAAAACGCCTTGGCCGCACATCACATCTGGTCGCGGATCTTCCCCTATTCCGACAGCTGGATCCGTCTGGGCCTGCCCGGACCGGCCGGTGATTGGGCCCGGCTCGAAACCGCCTTGAAAGACGGCGCGTGATCCAGCGCATCACAATGAGAGGGCGGCGGGTGCTGCTGGGGCTGATAGCCGCCCTGATAGCCGTCACTCCAGCCAGCGCCGCAGACCTGCCCCGTGTGGTGTCGATGAACCTATGCACGGACCAGATGGTACTGCTGCTGGCGGATCCTGATCAAATCACGTCTCTTAGCCGATTGGCGCGCGATCCGCGATCATCGTCCCTGGCGCAGGAAGCCTCGGGTCATCCGCAGAACGCGGGTGGTGCAGAAGAAATATATCTCTCCGCGCCGGATCTGGTGTTGGCGGGGCAATATTCCGACAAAGCGACCCTTGCGATGCTGCGCCACCTTGGCCTCCGGGTAGAGCAGATGCCGATCACCAAGGCGCTTGACGATGTTCCCGCGCAGATCCGATGGGTGGGCGACCTCTTGCAACAGCCCGCGCGGGCAGAGGCGATGGCCCGCGACGTCGAACAGACATTGGCCGCGCAGCCCGCGTTGGCCTCCGATGCCCCTGTTGCGGCGTTCTATTACCCGAACGGCTATTCGCTGGGGGTGGATACTTTGGGCCACGACATCGTGACCACCGGCGGACTGCGCAACCTCTCGCAGAAACTCGGACGCCGGAACAGCGGGCGTCTGGCCCTGGAAGAACTGGTGATGAACGCCCCCGATGTGCTGGTCACCACAACACCCTATCCCGGAGGTTCCCGATCCGAAGAGATCATGCTACATCCTGCGCTCGCACAATACGCCAAGACCGGCCGGATGGTGTATAGCTCGCCCGATTGGGTCTGCGGCACGCCGCTGGCGTTGCGGGCGGTGCAAGACGTACGCAGGGCAGGCAACCAGATACGCCACGAGGAGAGATAACAGATGACCGACAGCACCCCAGACCAGAACAAGCGCCACGCCGAAAAGATGGCGAAGGTCCAGACGGCCCGCGCCAAGATGATGGCGGAAAAGACCGTGACCAAGGGGTTGATCATCGTCCACACCGGGACCGGCAAGGGTAAAAGCAGCTCTGCCTTCGGGATGATCATGCGCTGCATCGGGCATGGGTTCCCCTGCGCGCTGGTGCAGTTCATCAAGGGCGCACGGGTGTCGGCGGACCGTCAACTGCTTGAGGACCGCTTTAGCGATATCTGTCAGGTCTATGTGATGGGCGAGGGCTTTACCTGGGACACGCAAGACCGCGAACGCGACATCGCCGCCGCCGGACGCGCATGGGAAAAAGCCAAAGAGCTGATCCGCGACCCCAACAACCGCATGGTGCTGCTCGACGAGCTCAACATCGCGCTGCGCTATGGCTATATCGACGTGCAGGATGTGGTCGATTTCCTGCAGGCCGAGAAGCCGCATATGACCCATGTGGTGATCACCGGCCGCAACGCGCCCGACGCCTTGATCGAGATTGCGGATCTGGTGACCGAGATGAAGGAAATCAAACATCCTTTCCGCAAACAGGGTATCGCCGCACAGGCCGGTGTGGAATTCTGATCGCCACCGGGGCAGGGCATTCGCCCGCGCTCCGCTTGGCAAAGGGCGGATATCATGGATAAGATCACGCTGGTCACCGGCGGTGCAAAATCGGGCAAGAGCCTTTTTGCCGAAAACCACCTGCGCGCCTACGGGCTGCCGCTGGTCTATATTGCCACCAGCCAGGCCTTCGACCCCGAGATGGAGCACCGCATCGCCGCACATAAAGTGCAACGCGGTGACGGTTGGGACACGGTAGAGGAGCCGCTTGATCTACGCGGCGCGCTGATGCGCACCGATGGGACGGGCGCGCGGCTGGTCGATTGCATGACGCTGTGGCTGTCCAACGTGATGCACGCCGAACGCGACTGGCAGGCGGAGCTTGAAAAAGTGCTGGACAGCTTGCGCACACAGTCCTCTCCGGTGGTGCTGGTCACGAATGAGGTGGGCGGGGGCATCGTGCCGATGTCCGCGTTGGCGCGGCGCTACCGCGATGCCTCGGGCCTGATGAACCAGCGCATTGCAGCGGTGGCGGGGCATGTCGTGTTGGTCAGCTGTGGTCTGCCCCTGACGCTGAAGGGCAGTGCGCAGGCTCCGGCCTCGCTTGCCTGACCCATGATCCCGACATACGATAGATTTCCAAACGAAAGAGACCCCTTTGCATGGCGCATGTGACTTTTCCCCTGACTTCCCTGTCCGACCTTGACGCGCTGACCCGCGATTTGCCTCAGGTTGATGCCGTCGCTCAAGACGCCGCGCGCGACCGGCAGAATGCGCTGACCAAACCGCCCGGATCACTGGGCCGGCTGGAGGAGCTGGCGGTGTTCATGGCGGGTTGGCAGCAACAGGCGGTGCCGCAGATCGACATGGCGCAGGCCCTCGTCTTTGCCGGTAACCACGGGATCTGCGCGCAGGGGGTGAACCCTTTCCCGCAAGAGGTGACGGCCCAGATGGTGCAGAACTTCAAGGCGGGGGGCGCTGCGATCAACCAGCTGTGCCGCACCAATGACGCGCAGCTGTCGGTGATTGATCTGGACCTTGACCGCCCCACTGCCGATTTCACGCAAGGCCCCGCGATGACCGAGGCGGACTGTGTCGCGGCCCTTAACGCGGGGGCGGCGACGCTGCATCCGGCGGCCAGTGTCTTGATCCTGGGCGAAATGGGGATCGGTAATTCCACCGTCGCCGCAGCGCTGACGGCGGCGGTCTTTGGAGGGGCTGTGCAAGATTGGGTCGGACGCGGCACCGGTTCGGACGACGAAGGTCTGCGCCGCAAGGTCGACGCCATCACCCGCGGACTTGCCCGCCACGCCGCCATCCCGCAGGATGGGGCGTCTATCCTGATGACCTTGGGCGGGCGCGAGCAGGCGGCGATCTGCGGCGCGGTGCTGGCCGCACGGCAACGGCGTATTCCGGTGATCCTTGACGGGTTCATCTGCACCGCCTCTGTCGCACCGCTCTTCGCCCTGGCCCCTGCGGCGCTGGACCATTGTCTGATCGGGCACCTGAGCGTCGAGCCCGGGCATAAACGTCTGCTGGATGCGATCGGCAAGACGGCCGTGCTCGATTTCGACATGCGGTTGGGCGAAGGATCGGGCGCCGCGCTGGCGCTTGGTATCCTGCGCTCGGCGCTGGCGTGCCATAGCGGCATGGCGACCTTTGCCGAAGCCGGCGTGGCGGACGGCTGATGCTGCGCGCCCGGGTGGCAGAGGCGCGGCTGGCGATGCTGCTGCTGACCCGTATCCCCGTGGGATATCTGCGCGATCCGATCCCCGCGACAGGAGCCTCGGCCTGGGGCTGGCCTTTGGCAGGGGCGGTGGCGATGCTGCCTGCCGGTCTGATCTACTGGGCGCTGCACGCGGCGGGCTTTGGCCCGACGGTTGCGGCCCTTGGTCTGATCTTTGCCACGACACTGCTGACCGGCGCGATGCACGAAGACGGGCTGGCCGATATGGCCGACGGGTTCGGCGGCGGGCAGACCCGCGCGCGCAAGCTCGAGATTATGCGCGACAGCCGCATTGGCAGCTACGGGGTGATGGCCCTGATCCTGACGGTGGCGCTGCAGGTGGCGCTGATCGCACGGCTGGATCATCCTGCACTGGTCGTGCCTGCCGCGCTTGGACTGTCGATGGCCAGCCGCGCGATGCTGCCGTTCTGGCTGGCGCGGATGCCTGCCGCGCGGGCCGACGGGCTGGGGCACGGCGCGGCGCAGGTGCCGGCGACTTGCGTCTATATCGCGGTCGCCTTTGGCTTGATTGGGCTGCTGCCCTTGGGCTTTGGCGCGGCGGCGGTGATCTTTGCGGGGGTCGTCGTGGCGACCGCGCTGGTGGCCGCGCTGGCGCTGCGGCAAATCGGCGGGCAGACCGGCGACGTGATCGGCGCGATGCAGAAACTGGCCGAACTGGCGGGCTGGGGCGTCACCGTCTATCTCTTTGCCTGACACCTTCAAGCCGCGCGTGCCCTTTGACCGGCCGCAAATCCGATGTAGCAAGGGCCCATGTCGAAAAAGACTCTGAACACCGCAAATCTTGCCGCCCTCGGGGCGGAGCGGCTGGCCGAACTGTTGATCGAGGTCAGCACCGGCAGTGCCGATATGAAACGGCGCCTGCGGCTTGAGTTGAGCCACAACCTCGGCCCCGCTGAACTGGCGCGCGATGTGCGCAAACGGCTGGTCACGATCCGGCGGGCCAAAAGCTATGTCGGGTGGCGCAAGCGGACTGCGCTGATCAAAGACCTGCGCACCCAATCCGCTATGATCATCGACAAGATCGCGCCAGACGCTCCCGCCGACGCCTTCGACCTGCTGTGGGAGTTTCTAGCGCTTGCCCCTTCGGTCATGGATCGGGTGGACGACAGCAAGGGGGACGTGGGGGCCGTCTTTGCTGACGCGCTTGCTGAGATCAGCCAGATTGCCGCCCGCGCCCCGCTGGACCCGATCGCGCTGGCGGAACGCACGTGGGAGGCGGTGCAGGGGAATACGGATGGCGCTTTTGACGGGATTATCACGCGCATGGCCCCGTCCTTGGGCGACAGCGGGCTCGCACATCTGAAGGGGCTGATCCAAAGCTTTGACGCGGCGCCGCTGGACGCGACAGAGGATCACCCCGCCTTGCAATTCCTGCGCGAGCTGCGCGGGCGCAATGCAAACTACGCCGCGCAACGCAAGAAACGCTTTGTCCAGATGCACCTGCGCGAGGTGGCCTTGGCGCAGGGGGATACGGAGACCTACATCTCGCTGTTTTCACCCACCGATTTGGCGCGGCCCACCGTTGCGGTAGAGGTGGCGGCGCTCTGGTCGGCTGCTGGCAATCACGATGCCGCGCGTGAGGTGCTTGAGGGCGCGCGCCCCAAGGGGAAAGAGGCGGGGCGGCAGGCGTGGGACGCGGCCTATCTCCACGCGCTGATCGCATCGGGGCGCGAGGATGAAGCCCAAGCCCACCGCTGGCGCTGTTTTACCGAAACGCTCGACCCCGAGATGCTGCGCGCGCACCTCAAACAGCTCGCGGATTTCGATGATCTTGAGGTAGAGGAGGCCGCCAAGGCCCATGCGGCCACGTTCAAGGATCTCAACGCGGCAATCGCCTTTTTCCTCGCGTGGCCCGACCTGCGCGGGCTTGCAGCGATGATCGAGGCGCGCGCCGAGACGTTGAACGGCACCCATGTTGCCCCACTCTCTGACGCCGCCGATGCGCTTCGGGCGCGCCATCCTCTGGCGGCAGCGCTGTGTTGGCGCGCCATGATCGAAGCCGCGCTGTGGGAAAGCGCCAAGTCGCGCTACGCGCAGGCGGCAGATCATCTGATGGACTGCGCCGCCGCGGATCTTGAGATAGAGGATTACGGAGCTTTCGAGAGCCACGACGTCTTTGTCCGGCGTCTGCGCAAACGCTATGCTCATAAGGCGGGGTTCTGGACGCGGGTCACCTGATCTGCGCGTGCTGGGTCTTTTCTTGCCGCGACGCGGGAACCAACAGGCACGCCGCGCGTATGGATGCATGAGTATTTTCAAACGCGCCGCCTTCGCCCCCATTGCCGCCCTTGGCTTTGCCCTTCCTCTTGCAGCTGCCGCTGATGTGGTGGGCAATGTCGATGTGGACTGGCTGGGCAATGACATCGTGGTAGAGGCGGTCCAAGACCCCGAGGTCAAGGGGGTCACCTGCCATCTGGCCTATTTTGAACGGGGTCTGATCGACCGGCTGCAAAAGGGCAATTGGTTCGAGGATCCGTCGAATTCTTCCATCTCTTGCCGCCAGACCGGCCCGATCGAGATTGGGGACATCTCGCGCGACGACGAGGGCGAGACGGTGTTCAGCGAACGCCGGTCCGTGATCTTCAAGACGCTGAAGGTCAAACGGATTTTCGACGAGGAAAACAACACCTTGGTCTATATCAGCCACGCGCGCGATGTGCAGAACGGATCTGCCAAAATGTCGATGTCGACCGTGCCGCTCTACGTGCCGACCAAATAGGCAAAGCTTTGCCAAGGCGTATCATCCGCTTTGCCCGCCCCCATGCTTCGGCTATTCTATGCCGAAGTCATAACAAACAAGGGCGCGGGCAGTATGAGCATTTCTCGAAGAAGTTTCACCGTCGGATTGGCAGCATTGGGCCTTGCGGCCTGTAGCACCGGCAACAGGGCAGGCAGCTTTGCGCCGCGCAGCGATGCGGGGCTGGCACCGGACCTGCAACCCCAACCGAACGCGGGCTATGACGCGTGGGTTTCGTCGTTCAAGTCACGCGCTGCGGCGCAGGGCATTTCAGACAGCACGCTGCGTCGCGGCTTTGCGGGGGCGGGCTATCTGCCGGGGGTCGTCAAACGGGACCGAAACCAGACGGAATTCAGCCGCTCGCTTGAAGATTACCTTGCCATTTCAGCATCGGACGAGCGTGTCACCAAAGGACGCGCAGCATTCGCGCGCCACCAAGGCGTGTTGCGCCAGATAGAGGCGCGCTACGGCGTGCCTGCCGAAGTCGTCACCGCCGTGTGGGGGCTGGAAAGCTTTTACGGGGAACGGCGCGGGAATGTGCCGGTCGTGTCGGCGACATCGACGCTGGCCTATGACGGGCGTCGCGGGGCCTTTTTCGAGAAACAACTGATCGCGGCACTGCGTATCCTTGAGCGCGGCGATGTCTCGGCTGCCGGTCTGACCGGAAGCTGGGCCGGTGCCATGGGCCACACGCAGTTCATCCCCACATCCTATCAATCCTTCGCGGTAGATTTCACCGGCGACGGCAAACGCGACATCTGGTCTGACGACCCGTCGGATTCGCTGGCCTCCACCGCCGCCTATCTGGCGAAGTCGGGCTGGAAGTCCGGCCAGAAATGGGGCGCAGAAATGGGCACCGCGGCGGCAAGCTCTGCCACGCCGGTGCAGATCCTCCAGCCGGATGCGGGCGGGCCGCGCTTTGCGATCTTTAACAACTTCAAGGCGATCAAGCGCTATAACAACTCCGACAATTACGCGATTGGCGTCGGGCATCTGTCGGATCGTATCGCAGGGGGCGGGCCTATTCAGGCCAGCTTTGGCCCGGATAAATACGGGCTGACCATTGACGACCGCAAGGCGTTGCAGGAACGGCTGACCGCCCGCGGTTTTGACACAGACGGCACCGATGGTGTGATCGGCCCGAACAGCCGCAAGGCGATCACCGCCTATCAGCAAAGCCAAGGGCTGCCCGCAACCGGTGACCCGTCGCGCGAGCTGCTGGCGCGGTTGGGCTGATACCGCGATGAAACGATGATCCGCCCGCTTAGGTCGGGCGGATCAGATCGGCGATTTCGGACAGTTTGCTGGCCAGCGGGCTGGTCTTGCGCCAGATCATCCCCACACGGCGCGTCGGTTCGGGCGCGGGAAAGGCGTTGACCGCCACCTGCGCCGACCGCGTTTCCACGGCGACGGCCATCTCGGGGATCAGCGTCACGCCGATGCCCGCGCCGACCATCTGCACCAGCGTGGACAGGGAGCTCGCATCCAGCCCCTCGCGCGCGGTTTTCGACTGCATATCGCAAAACGACAGTGCCTGATCGCGAAAGCAATGCCCTTCCTCAAGCAGCAGTAACTTCATCTCGTTCAAATGTGCGCTGCTGGGGATCGGCTTGCCGCGATCAGCCTCGGGGCGGACCAGCATGAATTTCTCGTCAAACAGGGTGACTTCGGTCAGGGAGGGTTCTGACACGGGCAGGGCGACGATGGCGGTGTCGATGCGCCCCTCAGTCAGCTCGGTGATCAGCCGCGGGGTCATGGTTTCGCGCACGTGGATATCCAGCGCGGGGTTCATCCGGGTCAGCTTGGTGATGATCGAGGGCAGCAGATAGGGGCCGATGGTGGGGATGATGCCGATTCTCAGCCGGCCCATCAGCCCGTCCTTGGAGGCGCGCGCCATATCCTGAAGCTCGTCCACCCCCTGCAGGATCGCCCGCGCACGCGGCGCGAAATCGACGCCAAAGCTGGTCAACGTGATATTCCGCCCGCCGCGATCAAAGAGGGGCGTTTGCAAGTTCTGCTCCAACTCCTTGATTTGCACGGATAAGGCGGGCTGCGAGATCGCGCAGGCCTCGGCGGCGTGGCCAAAGTGACGGTGATGGGCAACGGCCTCGAAGTAGCGAAGCTGTTTAAGGGTGATGTTGGTCATAGTTTATTTTTATCAAACTGATAGGAAATGCCAACTTAAACTAATCAATTACTGCTGTTAGAACAATTCCAGAAAGACGGGGCAGACTGTATCGCGCCCCCGACATCCATCCCCCGTGACGCGGTGCAAAACCGCGCACCAGACAGATAACATCGGAGACCACCATGGACGGAAATGACGTCGAAAACATCAGCAAATGCCCGGTCGTCGGCAGCCACGGCCGCAACTCAAAGCGCGGTGCGCGGTCGTTGAACGAATGGTGGCCGAACCAGCTGAACCTCAAGCTGCTGCACCAGAACACCATCGATTCGAACCCGCTTGGGCCAGACTTTGACTATGCCGAAGAGTTCAAGAAGCTCGACGTTGACGCGGTCAAGGCTGACCTGCATGCGCTGATGACGGATTCGCAAGACTGGTGGCCCGCGGACTATGGTCACTATGGCCCGTTCTTCATCCGTATGGCATGGCACGCGGCAGGCACCTACCGGACGGCGGATGGCCGGGGCGGGTCCAGCACGGGCACGCAGCGTTTCGCGCCGCTCAACAGCTGGCCCGATAACGCCAACCTCGACAAGGCGCGCCGCCTGCTGTGGCCGATCAAGCAGAAATACGGCAACCAGATTTCCTGGGGCGACCTGATCATCCTGTGCGGCAATATCGCGCTGGAATCGATGGGGCTGAAAACATTCGGCTTCGCCGGCGGCCGCGTGGACCGTTGGGAACCCGAAGAAGACGTCTACTGGGGCCCCGAGGATGAATGGCTGGGCAACAAGCGTTATAGCGAAGAGCGCGCGTTGGAAGACCCGCTGGCCGCCGTGCAGATGGGCTTGATCTATGTGAACCCCGAAGGGCCGGACGGCCAACCCGACCTGCAAGGGTCGGCCAATGACATCCGCGACACCTTTGGCCGGATGGCGATGAATGACTATGAAACCGTGGCGCTGATCGCGGGTGGTCACACATTTGGTAAAGCGCATGGTGCCGTGGGTGGCGAGAATGCCGGCCCCGATCCCGAAGCCTCGCCATTGGAAGCACAGGGCTTTGGCTGGACCAACAAGCACGAGACCGGCCACGGCATCCACGCCCTGACCAGCGGGCTTGAAGGCGCATGGTCGCAAACTCCGACAAGCTGGGACATGACCTATTTCGACAACCTGCTGGGGCTCGAGTGGGAAATGACCAAAAGCCCTGCCGGTGCCGTGCAGTGGACCCCAAAGAACGGCGACGCCGCAGGCACCGTGCCGGATGCGCATGACCCGTCCAAGCGTCACGCGCCTATCATGTTCACCTCTGACCTCGCGCTGCGCGAAGACCCCGAGTATTTCAAAATCTCGACGCGCTTTCATGAGAATCCCGAGGAATTTGCCGACGCATTTGCCCGTGCTTGGTTCAAGCTGACCCACCGCGACATGGGGCCGATTGCCCGCTATCTGGGCAAGGACGTTCCCAGCGAAGAGCTGATCTGGCAGGACCCGATCCCCGCCGTGACGCATACGCTGGTCGATGACGCAGATGTGGCATCGCTGAAAGCCAAAGTGCTGGAGTCGGGGCTGAGCGTTCAGGAACTGGTGGCCACCGCTTGGGGCTCTGCCGCGACCTTCCGTGGGTCTGACAAGCGTGGCGGTGCAAATGGCGCGCGCATCCGTCTGGCGCCGCAAAAAGACTGGCCGGTGAACGAGCCTGACCAATTGCCCAAAGTGCTGGGTGTGCTGGAAACGATCCGCGCAGACTTCAACAACGCACAGTCGGGGGACAAAGAAATCTCTGTCGCTGACCTGATCGTACTGGCCGGTGCCGCCGGGATCGAGAAAGCCGCCAAGGACGCGGGCCACGACGTGACCGTGCCCTTCGCACCGGGCCGCGGCGATGCCTCGCTTGAACAGACCGAGGTTGACTCCGTCGCCTATCTTGAACCCGTCACCGACGGTTTCCGCAACTTTGCCAAGACCCGCTATTCGGTCACGACGGCAGAGCTGCTGGTCGACCGCGCCCAGCTTCTGACGCTGACCGCGCCAGAGATGACGGTTCTGGTCGGGGGGATGCGTGCACTGGACGTGAACGTGGGTCGCGCCAAACACGGCGTGTTCACCGATGCGCCCGGCACGCTGAACAACGACTTCTTCACCACGCTGCTGGATATGGGCACCGTGTGGTCGAAGGCGGAAGAGACGGCGACGGACGACATCTATGAAGGCCGCGACCGCGCCACGGGTGAGCTGAAGCACACCGGGACCGCTGTTGATCTGCTTTTCGGGTCGAACTCGCAACTGCGCGCGATTGCAGAGGTCTATGCAGGGGATGTCGCGAAAGACAAATTCGTGACCGATTTCATCGCCGCCTGGACGAAGGTGATGAACCTCGACCGTTTTGACCTCGCCTAAGGGTAGGTAACGAGTGCCAAGGGCGCGGCCGGTATTCGGTCGCGCCCTTTTTTTGTGTCGTGGTGTCAGATGAAACAGGGCTTAGCTGCCCGCGTGGCGCAGCAGGTGGGCCTGTGCCTGCTTTGCCGTGGGCGGGGTGCTGCTGCCCAGCAACAGCAGATGCCAGTAGAATTGCACTTCTGCCGGATCGGTCATCAATGCGGCAAAGCTGTCATGGTGCCATTGCACCGCCCGTACGTGCACGTCGGCCACACCGGGCAGGGCGCGCAGGCGGGCAAACTCTGCCAGTGTGGCGTCCAGCATCGGGTCGATCATCGTGTCAGCGACGGTGTTGAAATTACGCTCCGCCCAGTAATGCAGATCCAGCCGCTTTGTCGTTCGGTTGGGAAGGCCGCGCCCGCGTTTGACCATAAACTCGCCAGCCGAGCGCAGGGAATAGTGGTTCAGCCGCGCCCGCGCTTGGGTCTGCATCACGCCGAACAAGTTGATCCGGTTGTCATTTTCGGCAAAGCCCCCGGGGGCGGCCTGAACACCGCCGAGATTCCACAGCGGGCTGACACCGCGCTTTTTCTTGGGCCGATGCACGCCGAGCTTCTGAAAGGCAGCGGGCCGGTGCAGGGTCTTGAAGAAGCTTCCCGCAGGCAGAAAGAACGGATCAGGGGCCGCATGGCGAAACCGCAGCGGGGTGAGCGTATCTTGCAACGCCTCTTGCCCGTCCGCGCCGAAAAACCGCCACGGCAGGGCAATCGCGTCGGTATCCGCGGGGACAGAGGCGATCAGATCGGGCAGCCCACGCATCGGTGCTGCGAGGGTTAGAAACTCGTCTGCGTCGAAAAACAGCGCCCAATCGGCCTGTTTCATCAGCTCATGGCGGTCGGCCAGACGCATGGCCTGCCATTGCACCGATGTGTCGCCCTCGGGGGTAAAGGGCACATGGGTCACATCATCCAGCAGGTCCAGCAGGGCCGGCGTGCCATCGGTGCAATCATGGATAAAGATCAGAAAATCCGTCACCCCCGCCGCGCGGTGATGCGCGATCCATTCAAGGCAATAGGGCCCTTCGTTGCGCATGCAGGTTACGGCAAGGATACGTGTCACGGGCGGGCGGTCCCTTGGGTCAGGATATCAAAGGTTGGGCAAATGACTCTCATGCGGGTCAGGGCAAGTCAATCTTTGCCACAGGCGGTGCCGCGTCAGCTTAGGATTGTTTACAAGCTGGGGTCGGCTAAGCTATCGTTCTGCCAATGTATTTGAAAACACCACGGTGCATTTCAGCCCCGCGTTTCGCGCCACCAGAGAGGCCCCTTATATCATGAACACCCGTCGCCCTGTCGCCTCCCTTTGGATTGGCGAAAAGCTTCATTATCTGAACCAGCTTTGCCTCAAGTCCCATGTCGTTGCGGGTCATAAAACGATCCTTTATTGCGCCGACAAAGTGGACAACGCCCCCGAAGGGGTCGAGGTGCGCCCCGCGTCCGAGATCATGGATATTGACCGCGAGCTGGTCGCCGCGACCAGCGCCTCGTTTCTGTCGAATGTGTTTCGCTACAAGATGATCCAGAAGACCGGCGCGATCTGGATCGACTGCGACGCTTTCTGCCACCAGCCTTTCCCCGAGGATCAGGAATATATCTTTGGCCGCCACGGCATGTCTGGCGCGCTCAACTGTGGTGTGGTGGGACTGCCGCAGGAATGCGAGTTGATGGATCAACTGCTGGATTACTACGATAACCTGCCGGACTATCCCGCATGGTGGAACAAGAACCAGCGCAAGAAATACGACCGCCAAGACCCCAAACTGACTCACGCGCACCGCATCTATAACGCCGAGCGTACGGCCTTTGGCCCGCAGGCGTTCACCTATTTCGCCAAGCAGACCGGCCAGTATGAAAAAGCCAGCGAACGCGAGGTGCTGTATCCGGTGCCGTTCCAGTTGAACGACATCTTCTATGACCCGCATGGCCGCGTTGAAGGGCATTTCACCGACAAAACCCTGTCTGTGCACCTTTATACCAATGGCACGAAACCGTGGTGGGAAAAGAACGAACCTCTGCCCGGTTCCTATGCCGCGCGGATGTGCGAGAAGATCGGGATCGACCCGTCCAAAGCGCTGCGCTAAGCCGCGTTACAGAGGGCCTTTGCCATTAATCTGAAACCGCACACCAGCCGGCACGGCAAGCTGCTGGCCATCTCTATGATGAAGGACGAGGCACCATTCCTGCTGGAGTGGTATGCCCATCACCTTGCCGTGGGGTTCACCAAGATACTCGTTTACACAAACGATTGTTCCGATGGCACCGATGACATGCTGATCCGGCTTGAAGAACTGGGTCTGGGCTACCACCGGCGCAACGACATCCCCGAAGGGGTGAAGCCGCAGCCATCTGCGATGAAATACGCGCAGGCCGAACCCAAAGTCGCCGAGGCCGACTGGATCTTGATGTTCGATGCCGATGAATTTCTCTGCATCAACTATGGTGACGGCACGCTGGACCCGATGCTGGACGCGGCAGGGGATGCCAACGGCATCGTGATCACCTGGCGCATCTTCGGCTCTGGCAATGTGGTCGACTGGTCGCGCGATCCGGTGACCGAACAATACCTCTATGCGGCACCGCCAACGTGGAACAAGGGCTGGGGCGTCAAGACGCTGTTCAAGTTTGACCCTGACAAGTGGAAGATCGGCATCCATCGCCCGTCGATCAAGAACAAGCATCTGGAGACCGGCTTTCCCGACACTGTGAAATGGCTCAACGGATCCGGCCAGCCGATGGAGGATTACTTCAAGTTTCGCGGCTGGCGGTCGATCCGGCGCACCGTGGGCTATCAATGGGCGCAGATGAACCACTATGCGGTCAAATCGGTCGACAGCTATGCGATCCGCAAGTTCCGCGGCAATGTGAACAACAAGAAAGACAAGTATAACGCCGACTACTGGTCGCTGCAGGACCGCAACGAGGTCTATGACGACAAGATCCTGCGCTATACTGAACGGCGCAAGCAGATCATGGACGAGCTGCTGACTGATCCGGTTCTGTCGCGTCTCCATAATGCCGCCATCGAAAAGGTCGAGGCACGGCTTGAAGAATACCGCGCGACCGACGCCTATGCAGAGCTGAAGCAATCGCTGCTTGAGGCATCCGAGGTGCCGATCACGCAGATCGTGGCCAAGCCGCCCAAGGCCCGCGACCCCGAAGAGATCGCCAAGCTGATGTCTCAGGTCGAGAAAAACGTCGCCGACCGCCCCGCCGAGGAACGCCGTAGCGTGCCGGAAGCCGCGTTCGCGGATGTCGCAGAGGGCGGCGACGGGTTCGTTCCGGGCGACATTGACGTATCGGTTCAAACGGCGGTGGACTGGGTGCCCAACCACGACATCGCCCTGCCTGCGGATGTGCGTATCTTTGCGCAAAGCACGCTCGAGCTTGTAATGCGCGGCAAATACCAAAGACGTATGGCGCGTATGACCGGGCGCATGGTCGAGGATGGCCAAAAGGTGCTCGACCTTGGTGCGGGGATCGGTTTTCTGTCGATTCATGCCGCGCAAACGGTGTCAGGTGCGACGGTTTTGGCGCAAGAGGATAACAGCTCGCGGTTGGCGATCATGCGCGACGTGCTGGACCATAACGCGCTTGAACTGGGCGACCGTTTGTCCATGATCAACACGCCGGTGATCTGCGACAACGATGCCGAAACCCTTGCGCGGGTGAACCAGATAATCGCGGACCATCAGCCGGATGTTCTGCGCATCAGATACGAGGAACTGGGCGGCAGATTGCTCAGCCGGGTGACGCTTGGCCCTGTGACGCGTGTCGTGTTGTTCGGGCCTGCCGTGGCCGCGTTCCACGCGCAACGGAGCAAGGTCAAAGACCCGAGCCTTTCGCCCGACCAGGACCAAAGCATGCCCGAGTTTGTTATCATCGAGCCAAAGCAGGCTGCCCATGCGACCTGAGACGGCTTTCCCGAAGGGGATGGCGGCTGCGGTGCTTTTGCCGCCTCGGGGATGGTGACATAAACGATGCTGAAGGGGGCGCGAAACGGCGTCCGACCCGCCAATAGGAACGTATCAAATGCCAGACCACGCCCCCAGTAAACGCGGTGTCCTTCTTCGGGCAAAGAACGGCGACGTGATCGGCTTTGACGAAACGGGCCTGCGCCTGAACCTCTCGGACAGCGTCATCGCCGACATCCACCGCCGCCTGCCTGCCGGAGCGCAGGTGCTGCCCGTCGATGCGGCTGTGTTGGGCGATGTCGATGCGTGGAACCTTCGAGAGCAGGGGGAATGGTACGTGTTTGACGCGAACCTGCCCGGTGCCCAAGGCACGCGGCAATTCCGCCGCAAGATCACCGCTGCCCCGGACGCCAGCGCGCCTGACATTATTGCCGACACGTCGGGTGCGGTCTTTGGTGTTCTGGCAATCGGGGGCACGCGGCGGGCGGTGACTGCAGATGAAACACTGTCCTTCCCCTACCATGTGGTGACCACCGGTGATGACCTGGGGCCCGCTGGGGCTGCGGGGACAGAAACGCTGGCACCCTCTGACCTGATGCAGCGCCTGACCGAACAGACCCGCGACAGCCTGATCGCCGACGAAATTCTGCGTCGCAGGCACGCGGAGCACCGGGCCCTGCCACTGCTTTATGCGCGCACCGAAACCGACAGCAGCGCCAGCATCACCGCGTTGATCGACGGGGCCGCCTTTACCAGCTTTCACCAGACTGTCGCCAACCTTTGTGCCGCCGCGCGCGCATTGGGTAAACCGGCCAAGGTCCTGTCGGTGGGGCTTGATTTCACGCTCGAAGATGTTCTGAGCACCGGACCCGAATGGTGCGCCGCCATGCACGCGCTGATGCGCCGTATCACGGATATCTTCGCCGACCACGGACTGCGCAAGCCGCTATTTACGGCTGTCTTTGATGCAGGGACGCGGGATGTATCGGACTCGGACGTGCTGCGCGCGCAGTGGGATTTGGCATGGAACAAGGGCGGGCACGATCACGTCTACGCGGCACCGGGCTATATGTTCGCGCTGGATGAATTTGGCCGGCCCACAGATATCGCACGGCTGCAGATGGCCGAGATGGAAGCCTGCGCGATCGAGGCGCGCAACTGCGACCAACCGTGGAGCTGCCCCGTTCTTCTGCTGGCAGAGCGTGAGCCCGACAACCCCCGCGTGATCCGTTGCCGTGGGGAGGGGATGGGCCCCTTTGTGCTGGATGCCGCCGACCCGCTGAATGCCGGTGATGCCTGTGGTTTCCGCCTTGAAGGGGATAACGCCGGTGCCAAGATTGCCAGCGTGCAGCTTGATGCCAATGACCCCAACGATCTGCTGATCACCTGTGACAAGCCTCCGACGGGGGAGGGGCTGACGCTGTGTTACGCCATCGGGGCCGCACCCAGCGACGACGGGATGCCCGCCAATCGAGGGGCGCTGCGCGACGGGTTCTGCTATGCCAGCCGAACCGGAGAGATGTTACACCGTTGGGCGCTGCCAGCCGCGCTGCCGGTGCACTGATGGAAGATTTCACGCCCCTTTATGTCGATATCGACCTGCCCGAAGGTGCCTTGTTGCGCGATGACGCAGCGCAGGCCAGCGTCGTGGACGCCTGTCACCCCAATGATGCGCAGGCGATCTGGTATCACGCCCATGCCCCTGCGATGACCTTCACTGCGCAAAAGGCGATTGCCCAATGGGCCGCCGAGAACGGACTTGGCTCGCCCGCGCGCCCTGTCGATCCGAACGACGACAATGGCACACTGCTGGAGGGCGGCGGGGTGGCATTCACGCGCGGGGTGAACTGCGGCTTTGTCGTTGATGCGGCACTGGTCGAGCAGGACTGCTTCTGCCTTGCCATCCGCGTCACTTCGCCCGACGCAGAGGCGCGTAGCCTCCTGACGGTGAACCCCGACGCCAGCGACAACTACCTGTTTCTCAGCGAAAGCGAGGGCCGCCTGATCTGGCGGGATGATGCGGGTATGGTCGAGGTCTCTATTCCCGCACCGGGTAAGGACTATTGGGTGCTGGCAGGTTTTGACCAAGGGCAGTTGCACCTGACCGCCGCACCGGTCGGGGATGTGTTTCCAATCCCGCAGAAGAGCACCCGACCAAGCGCTGAACTGGCAGCAGAGTTGAACGGTGTGGCCGATCTGTTCATCGGCTGCCGGTCCCACCGCAAGGGAATCCTCAAGACCCTGGGCACATCGGTGGTGCATGACGTGCTGGTCTGGCTTGATCATGGCGCCAGCACGCCCGCCGCCCTTGAACAGGTCGCGCGCGCTTGCCGCTATGCCGAAGCGCCCCGAAACATAGGGGAACGCCCATGAGCTTTACCAGAGCCGACACCGCTGGCGGCAATATCTGTGTCATCTGGATCGATGACATGATCGATATTTTCACGTGGCGAACGGCCTTCGGGCTGCAGATCAGCACGCCCAATATCGACCGCTTCATGTCCGAGGGGACGCGGTTTTCCAATGCCTATGCCACCGTGCCGCTTTGTGCGCCGTGCCGGGCGGAACTGGCGACGGGGTTGTCACCGTTTCGCACGGGGCTGGTCGATCTCAACCGGTTTTGGCGCGATATCTTGCCGCCAACGGCGGGCTGGCAATATGATTTGCGCCGCAACGGGTTCCGCACGTTCACGACGGGCAAGGTCGACAGCAACTACAAACCCATGCCCCATGAATATGCGCGCATCCTCTTTCATGAACAGCCTGAGGCAAAGGATGCGGGGCGGCGATCCAAGGTCAAGAAATACCTCGACAAGGGGCCGGGGATCGCGGGCGTGAACCATCCCGATGACGATGGCAGCCAGGATGACCGCTTCTACGACAATAGGGTGGCGCAGAACGCAATCGACTATCTGGATCGGGCCGACCCTGTGCGGCGGCACCTGATCCAGCTGGGCTTCAAGCACCCGCATTACAACTTGCAATGCCCCGACCGCTTCTATCAGCAGTATGATCCCGACCAGATTGTCTGGCCCAATTCTGCCGCGCCGGAAGATTACTTTGGCCCGCAGGAGGGCATGGCCGTTTACGAGGCCGCCTATATCGCCAACGGTCCCTGGACCCCGGAGAAGGCGGGCGATCATGCGTGGCGACAGGTTGTGCGCGCCTATTTCGCGGCCATCAGCCATGTGGATGCGGAAATCGGCCGCTTCATGGACGCCTTGCGCGGCTCGGAGCTGGCGCAAAATACCACCGTCCTGTTGCTGTCAGACAATGGGTTCAACCTTGGCACCCACGACAGTTTTCACAAGATGAGCCAGTGGGACAGCGCCGCCCATGTGCCGCTGGGGGTCTGGCACGCGGGTATGACGCAGGGCAGCGTGGTCGAGATGCCCGTATCGCTGCATAATGTGCCCAAGACGATCATGGACCTGGCAGGGCTGCCATACCGACCCGACTGGACGTCGGGCCAAAGCCTGCTGCCGCTGATCGATGACAGTTTCGGATCGTATGACGACAGCAAGTCTCCGGTGACGAGCGTTTTCGGCACGCTATCGGTGCGCGCCGCCGATCCCGATCTGAGCCAATACCGCTACTTCCGCTACCCCAACGGCGAAGAGCATATCTATGATCTGGTCGCCGACCCCGGCGAGACGACAAATATCGTGGAAACGGCCCCGCTCGACGTGTTGCGCCGCACTATGGTGGATAATGCGCTCGACCTCGGGCTTGACCTGCGCGGGTTCGAGAACCCGCAGCGCGGGGTCAATGCGATGATGGCGCTGGACGGCTCTGTGGTGCTGGCGGGGGGCACGGCGGATAATGATTATTGGGCCTATGGGGCCAATGCCGAAAAGATTTCGGAAGATGAAGACGGCGGCAATGACACGTTGTGGTATATGGCGGGGCCAGATGACTATGTGCTACATATGCCCGCCTATATCGAGAATATCCGCATCGCCACCGTCGTCGCCCGGGAAGAGCAAGACCCCTCGAAGGGAAAGCCCATTGCGGTTGTGGCGCATCCCGATACCCCGATGAACTTCGAAACCTCCGAAAGGGTCGCGGTGAATGTCCAAGGAAGCCGCGGGGCCGATGTGATGATCGGTGCAAAATACGCGGGCGCGACCTTCTATGGCGGTGCCGGCGACGATATGTTGATCGCCAAATCAGGGCGCGGCAAGGATGTGCATCTGTTCTACGGCGGCGCGGGCAATGACACGCTGATCGGCGGCAATGGGCGCGACATCCTCGACGGGGGCGCGGGCAACGACGTGATCCGTGGCGGGGCAGGGCGCAGCAAGATCTACGGCGGGCCGGGCAATGATGATATTTCCGACGGCGAAGGCGGGTCCGAAATCCACACTGGCCCCGGCCGTAATCGCGTGAAATCCGCGGGCGGGGATGATACGATCTATATCGGCAGCGGATATAACACGATTGAACCCGGCAAGGGGCGTGCGACCTTCCACGTGGCCTATGGCGGCGTGACGACACTTACCGGATGGGAGGACGACTATACGCTCGACCTATCCGACTGGCCGGCCGCCCCGACCATCATAATCGACGAAGGCCGTGGTGCGGAACTGAGGCTCGGCGTCGCCGTCGTGCGGATCAACGCCGCCGTCAGCGCCAGTCAATTACAGTCGCAAATCCAGCAAAGCCGATGAAAGCGCTGTCGCCCGGCGAAAGCCCGGGGCGACAGCGGATGTCTTAGGCGCTGCGCAGCCCCAGAATATCGCGCGCCTGCTGCCAGGTCGCCACGGGGCGTTCGTATTTCTCGCATAGATCCGCCGCGCGTTTGATCAGCGCCGCGTTGGATGGGGCGAGCGTGTTACGGTCCAGACGCACGTTGTCTTCCAGGCCGGCCCGCGTGTGACCGCCCGCTGCAATCGCCCATTCGTTCACGACGATCTGGTTCGGCCCAATCCCTGCGGCACACCACGCGGCCTCGGGCGCGCGGGCCTTCAACTGCGCGACGTAGAAGTCAAAAACCTCTTTATCCGCGGGCATGGCGTTTTTCACCCCCATGACGAATTGCACATACAGCCGCCCGAACAGCTTGCCGTCCTTGTGATGCTGGATCGCCTGCAGGATGTGGCTCAGATCGAAGGCCTCGATCTCGGGCACAACCTCATGGGCGCGCATTTCGGACGCCAGCCAATCCACCAGATCCGGCGGGTTCTCGTAGACCCGTGTGGGAAAGTTGTTCGACCCCACCGACAGCGAGGCCATATCAGGCCGCAGCGACAGCATGCCGCCGCGCGCCTTGCCCGCACCTGACCGCCCGCCGGTCGAGAACTGGATGATCATCCCGGGGCAGTGTTTCTCTAGCCCCTCTTTCAACCGCGCGAATTTCTCTGGGTCAGAGGAGGGCGTCTCGTCATCATTGCGCACATGGGCGTGGCAGATGCTCGCCCCGGCTTCAAAGGCTGCGTGCGTGCTTTCAATCTGCTCCGTGATCGTGACGGGCACGGCGGGGTTGGCGGCTTTGGTCGGTACGCTGCCGGTGATGGCAACGCAAAGAATGCATGGATCAGACATCTAGGAACACTGTTTCTTTCTCGCCCTGAAGATAAATATCAAACCGATAGACGCCATCGGCTTCTTTCTCCGCGATCAGGGTCGCAACGCGGTTTTGATGTTCGATACGGGTCAGCAGCGGGTCGGCGCTGTTATCGGCATCGGGGAAATACATACGTGTATTCAAGCCGATATTGATCCCGCGCGCGACGATCCACAAGCTGATATGCGGGGCCATCATACGCCCGTCGGGAAAGGGCACGGCACCGGGGCGGATGGTGTCGAACTGCCATTCGCCGGTGTCATAATCGCCCGCCTGGCGGCCCCATCCGGTAAAGTTCGGATCGGCGGCACCACGGGGGTCGTTGCCCGGATAGAGCCCCGCCGCATCGGCCTGCCAGATCTCGACCAGCGCGTCTTTCAGCGGCGTGCCGGTGCCGTCATAGATCGTGCCCTTCACCGTGATCCGTTCGCCTTTGGTCTCGGCATTGACCATATGCGCGCCCAGATCCTCGGGGTAGACGCCGGTGATGTCGCAAAAATTCGGCACGCAGCCGATATGCACATAGGGCCCTGCGGTCTGCGACGGGCTTTCTTTCAACTGGGTCAGCTCTTGCATCAGTTCCCCTCCATCCGGTTTTCAAACATGGTGGACCGGCGGCCCCTGAGCACGATGTCGAATTTATAGGCCCGCGCATCCATAGGCACGGTATTGTCCATGTCCAACGGCGCGATCAACTGCTCTACCGCGGCGCGCGACGGGATCGTCTGTACGATGGGGCATTTCCAGATCAGCGGGTCACCCTCAAAATACATCTGCGTGATCAAGCGCTGCGCAAAGCCCTGTCCGAAAACGGAAAAGTGGATATGTGCAGGGCGCCAGTCATTCACCCCATTGGGCCAGGGGTAGGCACCCGGTTTGACCGTGCGCAGGCTATAGCCGCCGTTCTCATCGGTCACCGTGCGGCCACACCCACCAAAATTGGGGTCGAGCGGGGCAAGATAGCCCTCTTTCTTGTGGCGATAGCGCCCGCCCGCATTGGCTTGCCAGAATTCGAGCAACACACCAGGCACACCGCGCCCGTTCTGGTCGAGCACACGACCATGCACGATGATCCGCTGGCCAATCGCCATCTCGCCTTGGGCGGCGTAATTGAGGATCAGGTCATTATCTAGCGCCCCCAGCATATTGTGGCCAAAGACCGGGCCGGTCTGCTCGCTCAGCGTGGTATTCATCGAGATCAGCGCCTTTTGCGGCGACCGCACCACCGATGTCTTATAGGCCGGTGCCAGCGCGGGCGGGTGCCAGCTACGGTTACGGTGAAAGAACGCTCCGTTCTGATCGGTCATTCGACGGCTTCCATTTCCTGATAGGTCTGTTTGGCGAGTTTAAGCGCATGGTTCGCCTTTGGCACCCCCGCGTAAATGGCAACATGCTGGAACGCCTCGATCACATCGGATTTGCTGGCACCGGTATTGGCGGTGGCGCGGATGTGCATGGGGATTTCCTCGAAATTGCCGGTCGCCGCCAGCAGTGCCAGCGTTAGCATGGATCGTTCGCGGCGGCTGATCTTGTCGCTGGCCCAGACAGTGCCCCAGGCCGCTTCGGTGATCAGACTTTGGAACGGCGCGTCCAGCTCGGTCTTGGCGGCTTCGGCGCGGTCCACATGGGCATCGCCCAAAACGGCGCGGCGGGTGGTCATACCGATCTCGGTTCGGTCGGCCATGTTCTTCTCCTCGGTCACGGTGGGTGTTCATTGTCGCGCTGCCGATTGGACAGGAAAAACACGCGGCGCGCAAACGCATATCCGCCCTTCCAAATGGATGAAAATCCCGGGGGAGGGGCCGCAAAGCGGTGCCGGGGGCAGCGCCCCCTTATGCCTGTCCGGCCTCCCCCTGACCTTGACATCGCAGCGCTTTTTCGTCCTTTTGGCCGAAACAGCAAAAGGACGCTTCTTATGATGAAAACACGCGCCGCCGTCGCCGTTGCCGCAGGGCAACCGCTTGAAGTGATGGACGTAAATCTCGAAGGCCCCAAGCGGGGTGAAGTCCTGATCGAAATCAAGGCCACCGGCCTGTGCCACACCGATGAATTCACCCGTTCGGGCGACGACCCCGAAGGGATTTTCCCGGCCATTCTGGGCCACGAGGGCGCAGGCGTCGTGCTTGAAGTCGGCGAGGGCGTCACCACGCTCGAGGTCGGCGATCACGTGATCCCGCTTTACACGCCCGAATGCCGCGAGTGTGAATATTGCCTATCGGGTAAAACCAACCTCTGTCAGGCGATCCGCGTGACCCAAGGCCAGGGGCTGCTGCCCGATGGCACCACGCGGTTCTCGATGATGGATGGCACGCCGATCCACCACTACATGGGCTGTTCGACCTTCGCCAATCACACGGTCATCCCTGAGATCGCCCTTGCCAAGGTCCGCAAGGACGCGCCCTTTGACAAGATCTGCTATATCGGCTGCGGTGTGACCACGGGCATCGGCGCGGTGATCAACACCGCCAAGGTGGAGATCGGCGCGCGCTGCGTGGTCTTTGGCCTGGGCGGCATCGGGCTGAACGTCATTCAGGGCCTGCGCATGGCGGGGGCCGACCAGATCGTCGGCGTCGATCTGAACGACGACAAGGAAGAGACAGGCCGCTACTTCGGCATGACCGACTTTGTGAATCCCACCAAGGTCGAGGGCGATATGGTCGCGCATCTGGTCGAGCTGACCAAAGGCGGCGCGGATTACACCTTTGATGCCACAGGCAATACCAAGGTCATGCGGCAGGCGCTTGAAGCCGCGCATAAAGGCTGGGGGGAGTCGATCATTATCGGCGTCGCACCGGCGGGGGCCGAAATCTCGACCCGTCCGTTCCAGCTGGTCACGGGCCGCGTCTGGAAAGGCACGGCATTCGGCGGGGCCAAGGGCCGCACCGATGTGCCCATGATCGTGGATTGGTACATGAACGGCAAGATCGAAATCGACCCGATGATCACCCACAAGCTGACGCTGGACCAGATCAACGAAGGGTTCGAGCTGATGCACAAGGGTGAATCCATTCGCGCCGTCGTTGAATTCTAGGCGCGAATTCGTAAAACTTGCGACAAACGCCGTCCTCACGGGGGCGGCGTTTTATGTTTTCTGAAACCCCTCGTGACACGATGTTTTGACGTGAGGGCACGAAGGGATGCGGGATAGATTGGGTTTACCACCCCGATCCCGCTGGTATTTATAGAGTGAACGTCGGGAGACAAGGCATGAAACTTACAGTAAATGGCGTGACCCATGATGTGGACGTCGAGGAAGACATGCCCATGCTCTGGGTCTTGCGCGACGTTCTGGGGATCACCGGCCCGAAATACGGCTGCGGGATCGCGCAATGCGGGGCCTGCACCGTGCATATGGACGGGATCGCGGTCCGGTCGTGCCAGTTGGCCGCGGGCGATGTCGAGGGCGAGATTACCACCATCGAAGGGTTGGGCTCTCCGGCGGCGCGCCATGCGGTGCAGGAGGCCTGGATCGACCTGCAGGTCGCGCAATGCGGCTACTGCCAATCGGGGCAGATCATGCAGGCGGCCTCTTTTCTTGAGCTGAACCCGACCCCTACGGATGACCAGATTGACGCCGCGATGAGCGGGAACCTGTGTCGTTGCGGCACCTATCCCCGTATCCGCGAGGCGGTGAAATCCGCCGCGATCAAGCTCAAGGCGGTGTGATATGGGACGTGTGAAAACAATTGCCCGCCGCAGCTTCCTGATCGGCTCTGCCGCTGTTGCAGGCGGCGTCGTGTTTGGCACCTATCTTTACAAACGCGAGGGGGAGAACCCGCTGCTCGACGGGTTGAAACCCGGCGAAACCGCGATCACCCCCTACGTCAAGATCGACGCTCAAGGGATCACGCTGATCACGCCGCGCGCGGATGTGGGGCAGGGCGCGTGGTCGATGCAGGCGCATATGATCGCCGAAGAGCTCGACATTGACCCACGCAGCGCCAAGCTGTCGCCCGGTCCGGCGGATGCGATTTATTACAACGGCGTTGTCGGGGCAGAGGCGCTGCCGATTGCCGCGACCTCTGACACGATGCTGGCACGCGGCGGGCGCGGTGCGGTCGATGTCATGGGCAAGCTGATGGGGCTGCATATCACCGGCGGCTCGTCCACCGTGCCTGATATGTATGACCGCCTGCGCATGGCCGGTGCCGTCGCACGCGAGACGCTGATCAAGGCCGCGATGAAGCAGACCGGCCTGCCGCGCGACCAACTGGGGACAGAGAACGGCTGCATCGTGCTGCCCGATGGGTTGAAGATCGAATACATCGACCTTGCCAGCATCGCCGCCGAGATCGAGCCGGTACAGGATGTCACCCTGCGTGATCCGTCGGAATGGCGCTATCTGACCAAGCCGCAGAAGCGGACCGATATCGTGGCGAAATCCACCGGTCGGCAGATCTACGGCATCGACATGCAGATGGACGGTATGGTGATCGCCACGACCCGCACCAATCCGGCGATTGGCGGCGGGCTGAACGGGTTTGACGCCGAGGCCGCACGCCAGATGCGCGGGGTCAGCGCGGTCTTGCCCATCACCGGCGGCATCGCTGTGGTGGCGGATAACACATGGCGCGCGTTTCAGGCGGCGCAGGCGGTTGAATGTGACTGGGGCCCTTCGCCCTATATCGGTGACAGCGCTGACCAGTTTGCCGCTGTGGCGGCCTCTTTCACCGACGATCACCGCGACAGCCGGTTCAAGGATGAAGGCGATGTAGAAGAGGCGTTGCAAGATGCCTCGGTCGTCGAGGCGGAATACCGCATCCCCTATCTGGCCCACGCCCCGATGGAACCGATGAGCGTCGTGGTCAAGCTGACCGAGGGGCGGCTGGATATCTGGACCGGCACGCAAATCCCCCGTTTCGTCAAGGCGAATATGGCGCGGCTGACAGGGTTGGACGGTGATGACATCCACGTGCATGTGCTGATGTCCGGTGGCAGCTTTGGCCGGCGCCTTGAGGATGATTATATCGCCCAAGCGGTCGAGATCGCGATGCAGATGCCTGACACGCCGATCAAGATGATCTGGCGGCGCGAGGAAGACTTCACCCATGATTTCCCCCGCCCGCTGGCCATTGCGCGCGGGCGCGGTGCTGTGGCGGATGCCGGTATCGCAGCGTTTGATCTGTCGATCGCCGCCCCCTCGGTCGCTGAATCCTCGCTCGCAAGGTTGAACCAGCCCGCCTTCGGCCCTGATGTGGCGATTGTCGCGGGGGCGTGGGACCAGCCGTTCCAGATCCCCAACTACCGCGTCACCGGCTACCGCACGCCAGCGATGGTGCCCATCAGCTCTTGGCGGTCGGTCGGGGCGTCGGGCAACGGGTTCATGCACGAAAGCTTCATGGACGAGATGTGCCACGCCGCGGGGGTCGACCCGTTGCAAGAGCGGCTGCGCCTGTGTTGGCACGACGCATCGCGCAAGGTGCTGGAGGCCGTGGGCGAGATGTCGGAATGGGGCAGCGATCTGGGGCCGAACCGCGGGCGGGGGCTGGCGTTTACGCTGGCCTTTGGCGTGCCCGTGGCCGAGGTGGTCGAGGTCACCAACACCCCCGACGGCATCCGTATCGACAAGGTGTTCGTCGCCGCCGATGTGGGCCGCGTGCTGGACCCCGTGAACTTTGAGGCGCAGCTGCAAGGCGGTGTGATCTTTGGCCTGGGCCACGCGATGAACTGCGAGCTGACCTACCGCGACGGCGTGGCAGAGCAGGATAACTACCACGCCTTTGAGGGGATGCGCCTGCACCAGACGCCTTTGATCATGGTGCGCGGGCTTGAGAATGGCGACAAGATCAGGGGCATCGGTGAACCCGCCGTCCCCCCCGCAGCACCTGCTTTGGCCAATGCGATCTTTGCCGCGACGGGGCAGCGTATCCGCGAACTGCCGCTGTCCAAGTCGATCGATTTTGTATGATCTCCCTTCGCGGGGGGATCACCGGCGGGATCACTGCGCTGGTCTGCGCGGGCGGTGCTTTTGCGCAAGAAGCACCTGATCGCGCGGCGGCGCTGGCGGCGTGGGATGATATCCACACGGTCGTTTCGCATCCGCGCTGTACCAATTGCCACGTGGGCCCTGCTGGCGTGCCGCTCTGGGAGGGGTTGGGCCACGAGGAGGCAGCCGACCAAGCGCCCGTGCACGGCATGAACATCCTTGCCGATTAAAGCCGCATCGGGGCCGAGACGATGCCTTGCCGTACCTGCCACATCAGCGCCGCGTCGGAAAACAACGTCCCGCACGCGCCGCCGATGATTGCGGACGCATGGCGGCTTCCCCCGATTGAGATGGCGTGGAAAGGCAAGACGAGCGCCGAGATATGTGTGCAACTGCGCGACCCCGACAGCAACGGGGCCTTTACGCCCGAAGACCTGTCCGATCACCTGCGAACGTCGGCCTTTGTTGCATGGGGATTTGACCCCGGCGCAGGGCGCGCGGCGGCCCCCGGTAGCCTCCCCGAGATGCAGGAGGCGCTGGCGATCTGGGTGGCAGGCGGCACGCCCTGTGCGGGCGATCCGCACCCCTAGTCAGCCCTTGAACAGATCCGCATAGGTTTCGCGCAGCAGGTTCTTTTGCACCTTGCCCATCGTATTGCGGGGCAGGGCATCAACCACCACCAGCTTGCGCGGACATTTGAACCGCGCCAGCGATTGCGCGACGGTCTGCGACAACGCCTCGAGGTCCAGATCTCGGCTGCCATCGGCGACCAGCACACCAACCGGTGCCTCGCCCAGATCCCCATGAGCCACGCCGATCACGGCGCTTTCCAGCACGCCGGGTTGATCGTCCAGCACCTGTTCGACCTCTTTGGGATAGATGTTATAGCCGCCGGATATGATCAGATCCTTGCCGCGCCCGACGATCTGCACATAGCCGTCTTCGTCAATCAGCCCCAGATCGCCGGTGATAAAGAATCCGTCCGCGCGCAGTTCAGCGGCGGTTTTTTCGGGCATCTGCCAATAGCCTTGGAAAACATTCGGCCCGCGGACCTCGACGACGCCGATCTCTCCCTGTGGTAGGGTTTCGCCGGTATCGGGGTCGCAAATCTTGAGCTCGACCCCCGGCAGGGGCGTGCCGACAGTACCGCCGCGCCGCGGCCCGTCATAGGGGTTCGACGTGTTCATATTGGTTTCCGTCATCCCGTAGCGTTCCAGTATACGGTGGCCTGTGCGTTCCTCGAACTGCTTGTGCGTCTCGGCCAGCAAGGGGGCAGAGCCCGAGATGAACAGACGCATATGCGCCGTCAATCCGGCGGTGAAGTCATCAGAGCCCAGCAAACGGGTGTAGAAGGTCGGCACGCCCATCAACGCGGTGGCCTGCGGCATGAAACGGATCAGCTGATCGATATCGAGCTTGGGCAGGAACACCATCGCGCCACCGCTGAGCAGCATGATATTGGTCGCCACGAACAGCCCGTGTGTGTGGAAAATCGGCAGCGCATGGAGCAGCACATCGGCTTTGGTGAATTGCCAGACATCAACCAGCGTTTCGGCGTTGCTCAGCAGGTTGCGCTGGCTCAGCATCGCGCCTTTTGATCGGCCCGTGGTGCCCGAGGTATAGAGGAAGGCGGCCAGATCCTCGGCCGCTCGGTCGACGGTATCGAATGTGTCGGGCAGGGTGGCCGCCAGATCGCGCAGCGTGCCGCGGCCGGTGTTGTCCATCGTCTCTACCGCAGCACCGGCGGCGGCAGCGACCGGCGTGAGTTCGGGAACATCGGCAGGATCGCAAACCAGCAGACGCGCGCCCGAGTTGCCGACGAAATAATCCACCTCGGACGCGGTGTAGCCGGGGTTGAGCGGCAAGAACACCAGCCCTGCCTGTACGCAAGCGGCATAAAGCGCCAGCGCATCCGGCGATTTGCCGACCTGCACCGCGACACGGTCGCCCGCTGTCAGCCCCTTGTCCGAAAACGCATTGGCATAGCGCGCGGCAGAGCGGATGAATTGGTCATGGGTGATGGTGCGCCCGTCCGGCAGGATCAGGAACGGCGTGTTTTGCCCGATGTGGCGACCGAATAAAGCGTCGTAAAGCGGGTTGGGCATCGTCGTCTCCTTCTGACCTTTGGTAGCGCGGAATTTGCGCCATCGGCAGGGCCAGGTAAAGGGCGGGAAATGGCGCATTTTGATCTTTGCTGCATTTCGCGCGTGCAGACGGCCTTGACGACCCGCAGCGTATGACTTACCCCTCCTCCCGTAGCGCGGGCGTTGTGTAATGGTAAGACCTCTGCCTTCCACGCAGAAGACGCGGGTTCGATTCCCGCCGCCCGCTCCACTCCTTTCCCGACATCCTTTTGATTTTGGCTATTTGCGCTGGATCAATGCGCTTTTGTCGCAAGCGCCTTAGGGGTGCAGCCCTTGACCCCGCGCGATGTGCGGGCGATGACACGGCAGCACTCCAAAGGATATCTCATGGCACGTACCCCGACGCCCGGCCCCGGCACAGAAGAACGCGAAAAATCGCGTGAGTTGGGGGCCCTGCGCGCGCTGCTGCCGTTTCTTGCACCCTATCGCGGGCTGATGATCGCGGCCATTCTGGCGCTGGTGCTCACGGCGATGATCTCTTTGACACTGCCGCTGGCCGTGCGCCGCGTGATCGATAACTTCGGCACCGGCGAGGCCGAACTGCTGGACCAGTACTTCGTTGCCGCCCTGATCATCGCGGCACTTCTGGCTGTAGGCACGGGGCTGCGCTATGCGCTGGTGACGCGTTTTGGCGAACGGGTCGTTGCCGATATCCGCAAGGCAGTGTTCGATCGCGTGATCTCGATGAGCCCGGCGTTCTACGAGAACCTGATGACCGGCGAGGTGCTGAGCCGGATCACCACGGACACCACGCTGATCCTGTCGGTGATCGGGTCGTCCGTCTCCATCGCGCTGCGCAATATGCTGATCGTGACCGGTGGGTTGGTGCTGATGTTGTTCACCTCGGCCAAGCTGACGGCGATGGTGTTGTTGATCGTACCGGCGGTGATTGTGCCGATCCTTGTTCTGGGGCGGCGCTTGCGGGTGCTGAGCCGTGAAAATCAGGACTGGATCGCGGCCAGCTCGGGCAATGCGTCCGAGAGTTTGGGCGCGGTGCAGACCGTTCAGGCCTTTACCAACGAGGCCGCCAGCCAGTCGCAATTCGCGCAGATGACCGAAGCGTCCTATGATGCGGCGCAGCGTCGGATCAAGACCCGCGCGCTGATGACGATTATTGTGATCTTTCTGGTATTTGCCGGCGTCGTGGGCGTTTTGTGGATGGGCGCGCGGGATGTGCGTGCCGACCAGATGACCCCCGGTGCCTTGGTGCAATTCGTGATCTATGCCGTGATGGTGGCAGGCGGGGTCGCGGCGCTGTCCGAGATCTGGGGTGAACTTCAACGCGCCGCCGGTGCCACCGAACGTCTGGTAGAGCTGTTGCGGACCGAAGACACCGTGCAAGACCCCGCTGCGGCCATCGCCTTGCCCAGCCCTGTCGCCGGTCGGATTGGCTTTGAGGACGTGCATTTCAGATACCCTGCGCGCCCTGATGTGCAGGCACTGGACGGGGTCAACCTGTCGATTAACCCCGGTGAAACGGTCGCGTTCGTCGGGCCCTCGGGTGCAGGCAAAACCACGATCATCCAGTTGATTCTGCGGTTCTATGATCCTGCCTCCGGGCGGATCACCCTTGACGGGGTCGATCTGCGCGATGTTTCGCGTGCGGCCTTCCGCCGGTCGGTCGCCTTGGTGCCGCAAGACCCGGTGATCTTCGCCGCCTCTGCCCGCGAGAACATCCGCTTTGGCCGCCCCGACGCCACAGACGCCGAGATTGACGCCGCGGCCGAGGCCGCCGCCGCCCACGGGTTCATCAGCGCATTGCCCGACGGCTACGACAGCTATCTGGGCGAACGCGGGGTGATGCTGTCGGGCGGGCAAAAGCAGCGTATCGCCATCGCCCGCGCCATCCTGCGCGACGCGCCGGTGCTGCTGCTGGACGAAGCCACCAGCGCCTTGGACGCGGAAAGCGAACGCGCGGTGCAGGCCGCCGTGGATCGGTTGAGCGCGGATCGCACCACCCTGATCGTCGCGCACCGTTTGGCGACGGTGAAAAAGGCCGACCGCATTGTCGTGCTGGAAGCAGGGCGGATCGTCGATATGGGCACCCATGACGAGCTGGTCACCAAGGGGGGGCTTTATGCGCGCCTGGCGCGGCTGCAATTCACCGATGGGCGCGCGGACGTATAAAAACCTTGTGAATTTCACGGTTAAATGGAAACAATCACACCCGAATGGATCCAGAAGGAGAACAACATGGGTTTGTGGAGTTTCGTAAAAGACGCCGGCAAAAAAGTATTTGGCGGCGGTGATGATACCGAAGTCACCGGAGCCGCGCTTCAGGATGAATTGAAAGACCTAGGGCTTGATGCCGAAGGGCTCGATATTTCTGTCGAAGGCGACAAGGTCAAGGTTTCGGGCAAGGCGGCGAGCCAAGAGATGAAAGAAAAGGTCATTCTGGCCGTGGGGAACGTCGAAGGCGTTGCCGAGGTCGAAGAAGACATGGACGGCGGCGAGGGGGACGGCACCTTCCACACCGTTGAAAAGGGCGACACGCTTTGGGCCATCGCGGCCAAGACCCTTGGCAATGGCGCGCGCTATGAAGAAATCTTTGAAGCGAATAAACCCATGCTGACCCACCCTGATAAAATCTATCCCGGTCAGATGCTGCGTATTCCTGCCAAGTAATCGCACCACACATAGGGGGTGTGCCACGCGCTTTTACCCCATAAAAGAGAGCGGCAGGCGGCGTCTGCCGCTCTTTTTCGAGCCTTCCGTTGGGTCAGTGGGCTTGAACGCAGCGTTTGAGCGCCTGCAAATGCTTGCGAAAGCTGGAATTAGCAATCATCTTTGACAACAGGGAATAACGGGATGCGGGCAAACCGCACCACTAAGGGAGGAAAATAATGTCATTTGCCGGTGTAGAAGACCGTAACGCAATCGAAGCAGAAATGCCGTGGGCTGACCGCGACGTGCCCAAAACACTTTGGAGCATGTTGAGCGAAACCGCCGGAAAGTTTCCAAGCCACGACGCAATCAGCTACCAGATTTTCTCTGGGCCGAAAGATCACGCGGAAACCCTAAGCTGGTCGCAGCTGCGGGGGCAGGTGGGCCGTGCGGCCAATCTGTTCCGGTCGCTGGGTGTGGGGCCGACCGATGTGGTCGCCTATGTCCTGCCAAACTGTAACGAGACGGTCATCACGCTTCTGGGCGGTGCGGTCGCAGGGATCGCAAACCCCATCAACCCGCTGCTTGAGGCAGAGCAGATCGGATCGATCCTGCGTGAAACCAATGCCAAGGTCGTTGTGACCCTGCGGCCTTTCCCCAAGACGGATGTGGCCGAGAAAACCGCCGAGGCGGTCAAGCTGGCACCGAATGTCACGACCGTGCTCGAAGTGGACCTGTGCCGCTATCTGACCGCACCAAAGTCGTGGATCGTGCCGCTGATCCGTCCGAAGTTGAAGGTCACCAATCAGGCGACCTACAAGAACTTCAATTCCGAAATCGCCAAGCAACCGGCCGAGCTGACATTCGACGATCCGCAAGAGGATCGCGTCGCCTTCTACTTCCACACCGGCGGGACAACGGGCATGCCGAAAGTGGCGCAGCACAAGTACTCCGGCATGGTCTACAACGGCTGGCTTGGGCACACGCTGCTGTATACGGAAAACGACAACATTATGTGTCCGCTGCCGTTGTTCCACGTTTTCGCCTGCCACGTGATCCTTATGGCCGCGGTGAAATCCGGTGCGCATGTGGTCTTCCCGACGCCTCAGGGCTATCGCGGGGACGGGGTGTTCGACAATTTCTGGAAACTGGTCGAGCGCTGGAAAATCACTTTCATCATCACTGTCCCTACGGCGATTTCCGCCAAGATGCAGCGCCCGATCAACGCTGATATCTCGACCGTGAAAACCGCCTTCTCCGGCTCGGCACCCTTGCCGCTGGAACTGTTCCGCCGCTTTGAAAAGGCCACCGGCATCACGCTGATCGAAGGCTACGGCCTGACAGAGGCAACCTGCCTTGTGTCGTCGAACCCGACGGACGGCGTGCGCAAAGTAGGCAGCATCGGCATCACCTTCCCCTATACGGATGTGAAGATCGTCAAAAGCACCAGCGACGGGCTGGTCGAGGCAGAGGTCGACGAGATCGGCGAGATCTGTATCTCGAACCCCGGCGTCTATGCAGGCAATACCTATACCGAAGCCGATAAGAACAAGGATCTCTACTATCAGGGCACGCACCTGCGGACAGGGGATCTGGGCCGTATCGACAGCGACAAATACCTCTGGATTACGGGCCGCGCCAAAGACCTGATCATACGTGGCGGTCACAACATCGACCCCGCCGAGATCGAAGAGGCGCTTCTGGGCCACGAGGCGGTCGCCTTTGCCGGTGCCATCGGCCAGCCGGATGCCCACGCGGGCGAAGTGCCTTGCGCCTTTGTCGAACTGGTCGCAGGTGCGTCGATCACCGAAGCCGAACTGCTGGAGTTCTGCAAAGAGCACGTGCAGGAACGCGCGGCGCAGCCCAAGCATATGACCATCATGAGCGAGCTGCCAAAAACCGCCGTCGGTAAGATCTTCAAGCCTGACCTGCGCAAAAACGCGATCACGCGCGTCTATGACGACACGTTGGAAGCCGCCGGTCTGCCCGCGCGTGTTGCCTCTGTCACCGATGACAAGAAACGCGGTCTGGTTGCGCAAATCGCCATGAATGGCGCAAGCGAGGCTGATGTCGGCGCGTCGCTGGACGTCTTTACCTTCGGTTGGGAGGCCGCGTGATCCAACCCGACTACCGCGTTCTACTGGATGAGGAAATCTGGGCCTATATGGACCGCTCGGACAGTTTCTATCCACCGGACGCGGTGTCATTAACCATCGACCAGCAGCGCGCTGTCTATAACCGGATGTGCGCTGCTTTTCACCAACCCCACCCTGATGGGGTCCGCACATGGGACGTGGCCTTCGGCGGCGTCCCATGTCGCGTTTACGAGGCCGAGACATCCGCGATCACGGTCGTCTACTATCACGGCGGCGGGTTTGTTGTTGGCGGGCTCGACAGTCACGATGATGTCTGCGCCGAAATTTGCGCCGCGACCGGCTACCGTGTGATCTCTGTCGACTACGCGCTCGCCCCCGAGGCCGTCTTTCCCGCTTGCTTCAACGACGCATGGGCCGCGTTTCAGGCGATTGCAGCCGCATATGACGGCAGGGTTGTATTGGCGGGGGACAGTGCGGGCGGCAATCTTGCTGCCGCCGTCGCCCATACCGCGCGAGGATCTCATGACGGGCGCATAGCGGGTCAGGTTCTGATCTATCCCGGACTGGGCGGGGATCGCAGCAAGGGCAGCTATATCACCCACGCCAACGCGCCGCAGCTGACGGTTGCGGATATGGAGTTTTACCAGCAGGTGCGATCCGGTGGGGCACCGCCTGTGGACGATCCACGCTACGCCCCGCTGCACGATACCGACTTTACCGACCTGCCGCCTACGGTGATCCTCACGGTCGCCTGTGACCCGCTGTCGAGCGATGGGGAAGCCTATGCCGCCGCGATCAACGGGGCAGGCGGACAGGCCCATTGGCACGAGGCCGCGGGACTTGTCCACGGCTGTCTGCGCGCGCGGGTGATGTCACGCAAGGCGGCGGCGTTCTTTGATCAAGTGACAGCGGCGATCGGCGCTGTGGGGGCAGGGAAGTGGCCTGCGATCAGCACGGGCTAAGAAACGGCATCATTTCAGGAAAGACTGCGCCTTCATCGTATCGGCCACAGGCGCACCCAACCGGCCAAGGATCGTCGGCGCGAGCTGCAGCTGGTCGATCACCGTATCTTCGGACGGCCCTTCGGCATCGCCAAAGTAATACAGCGCGGTTTCCTGCTGCAACGCACTGCGTCCGCCGTGGTGCCCGCGTTCGTCCTGCCCGTGATCCGCTGTGACGATCACCTCATACCCCAGGGCGCGCCATTTCGGGATGAAGGGGGCCAGCATCTCGTCCATGACGGCGCAGGCGTGGTCCATTTCCTGACAATCGTGGAAAAAGCGATGCCCCATGCTGTCCAGCGTGCAGGTGTGCAGCATCCCGTAGTTCAGCCCGAACCGCAGCGCCAGATTGGTGAGAGAGCCAAACAGATCCACATCCGAAGGGGTCATCTGGTTCACCAGCCCGTAGCCGGTCATCGTGTGAAACCGGCCGTGGTTGATCGTGTCGCTATCGGGTTCGTCGTATTCCACATCGCGCACATAGTCGAAGGGGTGGCGGTTGAAGAATTGCGACCAGAAAGAATGGGCCACGGCCCCTGTCACACCGCCCGCCGCACGGGTCTGCGCGAAGACGTCCTTGTGCTTTAGTCGGAACACATTGCCGTTGCCGGTGCAGCCATGTTCAGCCGGTGCCACACCCGTGTGGATCGAGGCATAGCAGGAGGCAGAGATCGACGGCAGCACCGCACGGTGGGTCCAGACCCGCGCCTCGCCACTATCGACCCAGCCTTCCAGATTGCCGAACAGCCGACGAAAATTGCGGTAGGGCACACCGTCGAGGATGATCAAAAGCAGCTTGTTCTTCATGTCGATACCTCTTCGGCGGGCCACAGCGCTTGTATTTGTCCGATACAATCCGCCTCGTTGCCCACAGGTTTAATTGCCAGCACTTTCCATTTTGCGATGTGCGATGGTTTCTTCCAGCCAGCCGATCTTCATCTCGGGGACAGAGCTCAGCAGCAGGTCGGTATAATCGTCAAAGGGCGGTGACAGCACCTGACTTTTGGTGCCATACCGCACAACTTCGCCCTGATACATCACAGCGATACTGTCTGCGATGGCTTTTACCGTCGCGAGGTCATGGGTGATGAACAGATAGGCGACATCCTCGATCTTTTGCAGGTTCAACAGCAGCTTGAGGATGCCATCTGCCACCAGCGGGTCAAGCGCGCTTGTCACCTCGTCGCAGATGATCAGCTTGGGCTTGGCGGCCAGCGCACGGGCGATACAGACACGTTGTTTCTGCCCGCCCGACAGTTCTGCCGGATAGCGGTCCTGAAACCCGTCGCCCAATTCGATCTCGTCCAGCAGTTCCTGAATACGCTTCTGCTTTGCCTTGCCTTTCAGCCCGAAATAAAACTCGAGCGGGCGACCGATGATGGTGCCCACGGTCTGGCGCGGGTTCATCGCGGTATCGGCCATCTGGTAGATCATCTGCATCTCGCGCAGGTCTTCGATGGGGCGTTGCGCCAGGGCGGGGGCAAGCTCGCGCCCGTCAAAGGTGATCGTCCCGTCGCTTGGGGGCAGCAGGCCGGTGATCACGCGGGCCAGTGTGGATTTGCCCGAGCCGGATTCCCCCACGACAGCCAATGTCTGGCCCGGGTGAATATCGACGTTGATCTTCTTGAGCACGTCAAAATCCGTGCCGGCATAGCGGGCGGTGACGTTTTCGACCCGTAGAACAGGGGTATCGGTCGGCGTCTTTTCCTCGTGGCGGATCGACCGGACTGACACAAGCGCCTTGGTGTAGTCTTCCTTGGGCGCGTTGATGATCTGATCAACGGTGCCGTATTCGACCATATCCCCTTGTTGCAGCACCATAATATGATCGCTGACCTGTGCCACAACCGCGAGGTCATGGGTGATATAGAGCGCGGCAACGCCGGTGGCGGCGATGGCTTCTTTGATGGCGGCCAGCACGTCGATCTGCGTGGTCACATCCAGTGCCGTGGTGGGTTCGTCAAAGACCACCAGATCGGGCTGCGGACACAGTGCCAGCGCGGTCATGCAGCGCTGCAACTGCCCGCCAGACACTTGGTGGGGGTAGCGGTTGCCGATGGTTTCAGGGTCCGGCAGACCAAGCTTGCGGAACAGATCAACCGCGCGTTCCTCGGCCTCGGCCTTGGTGAACTTGTTCCGATAGATCGCGGCTTCGGTCACCTGATCCATGATCTTTTTCGCGGGGTTGAAAGACGCCGCGGCGGATTGCGAGACATAGGTCACCTCGGCGCCGCGCAGGCGGCGCACGGCGCGCAGACGCTCCTTGAGGATGTCGCGCCCATTGACCCAAACCTCGCCGCCGGTGATCTCTACCCCGCCGCGGCCATAGGCCATAGCGGCCAGCCCGATGGTGGATTTGCCCGCGCCGGATTCCCCGATCAGCCCCAGCACCTTGCCGGGTTGCAGATCAAAGTCGACGCCGTGCACGATCTTGATATCAATCGGCTTTTCGCCGGGCGGATAGGCGGTCGCGCCGATTTTCAGGCCGCGTACCTTGAGAAGTGGCTCGGTCATCCGCGGCCCCCTTTCAGCGATGTGGTGCGGTTCAAAATCCAGTCCGCAACAAGGTTGATAGAGATGCAAAGCGTGGCGATGGCATAGGCCGGGTAGAGCGCCGCCTGAATACCATAGTTGATGCCTTCCTTGTTCTCTTTCACGATGCCGCCCCAGTCAGCTTGAGGGGGCTGTACGCCCAGACCCAAAAACGACAGCGTCGACACAAAGAGCACCGCAAAGATAAACCGCAAACCCATCTCGGCGATCAGCGGCGACAGCGCGTTCGGCAGGGTTTCACGGAAGATGATCCAGCCGATCTTCTCGCCGCGCAGGCGGGCGGCCTCGACATAGTCCATCACGGTGATGTCCACGGCCACAGCGCGCGCCAGACGGTAGACACGGGTGCTGTCCAGCAGACCCATCAGGATAATCAGGATCGGCACGGTGGTCGGCATCACCGACAGCACGACAAGCGCAAAGATCAGCGACGGGATCGACATGATCAGATCGACAAAGCGCGAAATGGCTTGGTCGACCCAACCGCCGGACACGGCTGCGAAGAAGCCCAGAATGGACCCCAGCGTAAAGCTGAGGATGGTGGCTGCAGTGGCGATAAAGATCGTGGTGCGCCCACCATAGATCATACGCGACAGCAGATCGCGCCCGATGCTGTCGGTGCCCAGCAGGAACTCCGACGACGAAGGCTCCCAAACGTCGCCGACGATTTCAGCCATGCCATAGGGGGCGAGCCACGGGGCAAAGACGGCCATGATGAAATAGACGCTGGTAAAGAACAGGCCGATCATGGCGGAGATAGGAATGTTTTTCATGGGTTCGCTCCCAAACAAATGAATGGGTCAACGTCAGGTGGCGATACGGGCATGCGGCAGGGGGTCGCGTTGATGCGACGCTGAACTGCGGCCCCGTGCGTCGCGCATTGCCTCGGGGGGAGATGCGCGGCGCTCATTTGGGATGCCTCAGGCGCGGGTTGGCAAGGATCGACACGATGTCGGCCACAAGGTTCAACCCGATATAAACGGCCGCAAAGATCAGACCGCAGGCTTGCACCACGGGCACGTCACGTTTGCTGACGTGATCGACCAGATATTGCCCCATGCCGGGATAGGCAAAGACGACCTCTACCACCACGACGCCGACGACCAGATAGGCGAGGTTCAGCATCACCACATTGACGATTGGGGCGATGGCGTTGGGGAAGGCGTGCTTGCGGATAATCTTCAGCATGCCCAAGCCCTTAAGCTCGGCTGTTTCGATATAGGCCGATTGCATCACATTCAGGATCGCGGCGCGGGTCATGCGCATCATATGCGCCAATACGACCAGCGTCAGCACCATCACCGGAATAGCAATCGCGTTCAGCTTGGCCCCGAGGCTCATGCTGTCGTTGATGATCGCCACCGACGGAAACAGCCGCCATTTGATCGCCACCCAATAGATCAGCACATAGCCGATCATGAATTCCGGGATAGAGATCGTGGTCAGCGTGACGGCCGAAATCAGCTTGTCGGGCCAGCGGTCTTTGTAGCGCACGGCCAGCAGGCCCAGAAAGATCGCCAGCGGCACAGAGATTGCAGCAGCCCAGAAGGCGAGGAAAAGCGTGTTCTTCAGACGCCCGCCAAGGCTTTCTGCGATGTCGCGGCCATTGGTCAGCGCGGTGCCCAAGTCTCCTTGAAGCACGCCGCCCAGCCAGGCGAAATAGCGGGTCATGGCGGGATCGTTCATGCCAAGCTCTCGGCGCAGGTTCGCAAGCGCTTCGGGCGTGGCGGATTGACCTAGGATGGATTGTGCCACGTCGCCGGGCAAAATCGAGGTGCCTACGAAGATCAGGATCGACGCGGCAAAGAGGAGAAGAAGGCCCAACGCTAAGCGTTGGGCGATCAGTTTGACGATGGGATGCATAAGCTGGGTTTACCTTATGCGTCTTTGACCCAGCATTTGATCCCGGCTTTGTTGTTGGACAGTTCCGCGTTTGGATCTTCGACCCAGCCGCCGACATTGTTGGCGACACCATCCACAAAGTCGTTGAACATCGGCAGGATCAACCCGCCTTCGTCGCGGATCATCTGACCCATCTTGGAGTAAGTCTCTTTGCGCTTGGCCTCGTCCAGTTCGGCGCGGGCCGACAGCAGCATCTCGTCGAACTCGGGGCGCTTCCAGCGGGTGTCGTTCCAGTCCGCGGTCGACAGATAGGCGGTCGAATACATCTGGTCCTGCACCGGACGGCCACCCCAGTAAGAGGCGCAGAACGGCTGTTTGTTCCAGACCTCGGACCAGTAGCCATCGTTCGGCTCGCGTTTGATCTCAAGCGGGATACCGGCGGCTTTGGCGGATTCCTGGAAAAGGGATGCCGCATCGACCGCACCGGGGAAGGCACCGTCTGCAACGCGCAGGACGATCGGGCTGCCATCATGACCGGAGGCGGCGTAATGCTCTTTCGCCTTCTCGATGGAGTGTTCGCGCTGCGGGATCGATTCATCGAACAGCGGATAAGAGGCGTTGATCGGCATGTCGTTCCCGATGGTGCCGTAGCCGCGCAGGATCTTGTCGACCATTTCCTCGCGGTTGATCGCGTATTTCAGCGCCAGACGCAGGTCATTGTTGTCGAACGGTGCGGTGTCGACATGGGCGATAAACACATAGTGGCCCCGACCGGCAACGGATTTCACCGTCAGGTTGGGCGCGCGGTCCAGCAGGGCGGCAACCTTGGGATCAACGCGGTTGATCATGTTGACCTGACCCGACTGCAGCGCCGCGGTCCGTGCGGTGGCATCGTTCAGCACCAGCACTTCGTTATAATCGGTGTGGCCGCGGTTGTCGGCGTCCCAGTAGTTTTCGTTGCGCTTGAAGCCGTGGCGCACGCCGGGCTCGTCGACTTCCAGTGTGTAAGGGCCGGTGCCGATGCCCGCGCCGGGGTTGTCCATGCCGCCATCGGGCTGGATCATCAGGTGGTAGTCGGCCAGCAGGTAGGGAAGGTCAGCGTTGCCGACGCCCAGTTCAACGATGAAGTTGTCGCCATCGACCTTCATATTCTCGATACCGCGCATGATGCCCAAGGCACCGGATTGGCTGTTTTCATCCGAATGGCGCTGCATGGTTTTCAGCACGTCTTCGGGTGTCATTTCCTTGCCGTTGTGGAACTGGATGCCCTTGCGGATCTTGAACGCCCAGGTTTTCGCATCGGCCGAGGCCTCGTAGCTTTCGGCCATGCGGTTTTCGATTTCCCCGTTGGGATCGACCTCAACAAGGCTTTCGTACAGGTGGCGCAGGTTGTTCAGCGGCACTTCGGAGGCGGTCAGCGCAGGATCGAGCGTATTGGTGGATTCACCGCCCGACGACCCGATTTTCAGTGTGCCACCGCGAATCGGTGCTTCGTGGGCTGCGGCCTGCGCGTGGTTCGCCAGCATCGAGTTGGCGACGGCGGCTGTCACGCCCAAAGCAGCGGCACGCCCGACGAATTCGCGGCGTGTCATAGTGCCCTTGGCCACTTGGCCGGTCATATGTTTCAGTTGATCATCCATGATGAGAACTCCCTGTTTTAGGTGATACTTCCGCGCATTGGTGCGCAGGTTTTTTTATTGACTGGTGGCACAACGTTAAGCATTTCAGCCCGTGTCGCAAGTGGTAATACCGGCGGCCATGTGACGAGTTTGTTACATAAAGTGTCGCTTAATGTCTTCCGTCACGTCGCGTTCATAGATCAATTTGTCGTTTTCGTACGCTTCAAGACGGGCCGTCAGATGAAAATGGGTCGCGTCCGACCACATCTGCGACCGGGTTTCTGTGCGCAGGATGATGTCGTCCCGCTCCAGCTCTTCGGTCCAGTGACAGGTGCCTTTTGCGGACAGCGGATCGTCGGGGTGAATGCGCCACACCTCCCGCGCGACAGAGCCCGCGATCAGCCCGTGATCGGCATCGCGCAGCTTGCCGAAGTCATCCTCGATGATCAGAGAGACGATGCCCGTGACGCGGTCGATCTCTTGCCGGCGGATGTGGTTTTCGGGGCGCAGTGTCTCTGTCTCCCACGGGGCGGCAGAGGTGGGCGGGGCAAAGCTGTATTCGTCCCCGCCGCTGGTCGGGCGCTGCGGCAGGTCGATCTGGCCGGACGACAGCGTGACCTCTGCCGCTTCGGGCGCAGGCCAGAGCAGGGGCCAATAGGCGGTAGAGATCGACACCCGCAGCCGGTGCCCCTTGGGGATGCGATAGGCGATGTGGTCAAGGTCCAGCGTGATGTCGGTCATGGCACCGGGCGCCATCGCCTGCGGATGTTCGGCGCTGTCGCGATGGGACAGGTTCAGCACGCCATAGGTGATCCGCGCCGAGGCCCCATCAGGGTGGATATGGTTCAACCGCACCGCGATCTGGCCCTGTGGTTTGTCGCAGGCCAGACGCAGGCGCAGGCGCGGCGCGCCAAGGATATCCATCTGCTGCGCCAAGGGCCCGCTGTCAAAACAGACGGACAGCGCATCGTCCTGCCGTTGGTCCCCCGGCATCTCGGGGCCAAGCCAGATCGCGCAGTATTCACCGCCATCCGCCCCGCAATGCGCGGGGGAGGCGACGCTGCGGTCCAGCGGGCCAGCGGTGTCGTGCAGGCCCTCATCCGTCAGATGCAACGTCTTGACGGGCAGATGCGATGTCGCGCCCGTGGGTTCGGTGATCCAGCGGCCGGGGCGTTCATGTGTCCACGTGGCGGGGCGCATGCCGTCCATCAGATACGCGCGATAATCGGGGTCGTCCTCGACGCCCGTGTCGATCCCCTTGAGCCACCGATCCCACCAGCGCAGCGCCTCTTGCAGAAAGCCGATACGGGGTTCGGGGATGGCGAAATGCGGGTATTTATGCACCCAAGGCCCAACGATCCCCTTCGCACCGGGCAAGGCTTCAACCAGCTGAGGGACCGCGTTCTTGTAGGAATCGCCCCAGCCGCCAATCGCCAGCACTTTGGCCTTGAGCGCGCTATACTCCTTGATCACCGACCCTTGCTTCCAATAGGCGTCGCGTGATTGGTGGCGCAGCCAAAGTGCGGGGAGAAACGGTTCTGCCTCTAGCCGCTCCAGCCACATTTCGCGCCAGTCGGGGCGCAGGGCGGGATCGGGCGCGCGGCTGGAATAGGCCCACATCGTCGCGCCCCAGCCAAGGTTCTCGTTCAACAGGCACCCGCCCTTATAGTGGATGTCATCGGCAAAGCGGTCGACGGTGGAACATAGCGTTATCACCGCCTTCAGCGGCTCTGGCGCATGAGCCGCGACCTGCAGCCCGTTAAAACCGCCCCAGCTGATGCCCATCATGCCCACCGTCCCGCTGCACCAAGGTTGCGCGGCAAGCCAGTTGATCACCTCTATGCAGTCGGCCTGTTCTTGGGGCGTGTATTCATCCTCCATCACGCCATAGCTGTCGCCATTGCCGCGCATATCGACCCGCACGCAGGCATATCCGCGTTCGGCAAACCAAGGGTGGGTCAGCGCATCCCGTGCGGTGGTGCCGTCGCGTTTGCGGTAGGGGAGGTATTCCAGAATCACGGGCACGGGGGCGGTATCGGAATTTTCAGGCCGCCAGACTCGTGCGGAAAGCCGGCATCCATCCGAGAGGGTGATGCCCATGTCGGGGTCTTCGATCAGTGATAGCGGGGTGTTCTGGGCGGTATCCATGCCGCAAAGGTCAGGGGGGAGCCCGGTATTGTCAACCGTTTGCAAGGGCTTGCGGTGTGGCACTCATGGGGATTTTTCCTGAGTGAAATGAGGTGGTTAATTATCTGGCAACGTTAACTATTATTAACATTTTCCCGCAGTGGCAGAAACTGTGGCCGTGTTGCACTGTTGAAATAAGGCAAGAATGTGGCGTTCCACTTTAACCTTGGCTTTTATGTGTCTAAGCGGCTACCTTCTGCCTCAATAATACGTTTCGTTTTTTACGACGGACATAATCAGGCGGCTGCACGATGCGATCAACGCGTTGGCGGTCATAAAATTTCTCAGGTGTCGCGCGCAGAATGCGCACCGAGGTGGAGCAGATATTATGAAGACGATAGATTTCGTCGTTCGCGATCAAGCGGGCGCATTGCAGCGTGGCACGGTTGCGGAAAACGCAAACTTCCATGTTATCCAAGCGACATCAGGTCAGGAAATCTCGCTGAACCTGCGTCAGACCGATTTTCAATCGCATCAGCGGTCGGGCAACGATCTTGTGCTCACGCTAAATGACGGGTCGGTCATCACCATCGAGAATTACTTTAACGAAACCGGTGCCGCGAACCGCCTGTTCATTTCGTCAGATGGTTATCTGAACGAAGTCGCATTCGTCGAGGCCGAAGGCGGCGGGCTTTATGCGCAATACGGCCCGACCGAGCAGTGGGGCAAATGGAGCCCCTCTGACGATCTGATCTATCTGGGCCGCAGCGATGTGGCGTCTGTGCCGGGCGGTGTCATGCCGGGCGCGGGTGACGACGAAGTGTCGATGTTGGCAGCGCCCTTGCTGGGCGGCGTCGTTGGTGGCGGTGGTGCCGCGGCAGCAGCCGGTGCGGCGGTTGTCGGTGGTGCAGCTGTCATCGGTGGCGGCGGTGGTGGCGGCAATGGCGGCAGCCCTTCTGTCGCACCTCCGTTCGTGAATGAACCCGACGCAACCGGCACGGTCGGCGGCGACGGCGCGGTAGAGCAGGTCGTTGTAACCGGCGGCGGCGAGCCCGGGTCCGAGGTCGTGGTCACCATCGGCGATAAAGAAGTCACAACAACAGTTGGCGACGACGGCACATTCGAAGCCGTGTTCGAAGGCGATAACTTCCCCGACGACGGCACCTATGAAGCCGAGGTCGTCGTGACCACGGACGGCAATGAGATCGTGCTTGACGGGCCGAGCTTTGTCATCGACACCACAGCGCCCACGGTCACCATGTCCGAAGGCACGCAGAGTGTCGGCGACTTCTTTAACGGTGACTCCTTTGCGAATGGCGTCACGCTGACCGGGAACGGTGAAGCAGGCGCGACCGTTGACGTGACCGTCGCGGATGTCACACGCAGCACCACCGTCGGCGAAGACGGCACATGGTCCGTCACATTCGAACCCGGCACGCTGCAGGGGGGCGAATACGAGACAGAGGTGCTGATCAAGACCACCGATCAATACGGCAATACCTCCACCACCACCGAAACGCTGGTGGTTGATACCATCGCACCGACCGTCGCTGTGACATCGGGCACGCAATCCGTGGGCGACAGCTATAATGCCGCATCGTTTGGCAACGGTGTCACCCTGAACGGCACGGGGGAGCCCGGTTCAACCGTGCAGCTGACCATCGGTGGCATCACCCGCACCGCAACTGTGGGCGACAACGGCACATGGTCCGCGACATGGCAGGCGGGCACCTTGCCCGAAGGCGAATACGTCAGCGATGTCACCATCGTGACCACCGACGCTTTCGGCAACAGCTCCACCTCAACCGAGCAGTTGGTCGTCGATACCGTCTCTGAAGTCGCGATTGCGGCGGATACTGTCGAAGTTGACGGCGTGATCAACGCGGCAGAGCGCGGCGACGGCGTGACGCTGACCGGCACATCGCAGCCCGGGTCGACCGTTCAGGTCACCTTTGGGGGGGTGACCCGTGACGCGGTGGTTGACGCAAACGGCAACTGGTCCGCAGATTTCGCGGCCTCCGAAATCCCGACGGGCGAGACAACGGCGACAGTGACCGCAGTCGCGACCGATGCGGCGGGCAATACGGCCACCGCAACCGGCCAAGTCGATGTCGATACTTTGGTCAACAACCTTGCCTTCACCGGCCAAACCGGCGGCAGCGACGGGGTCGTGAACGCGGCAGAGGCGGCGCAGGGCATCGTGATGACCGGCACGGTTGAACCCGGCTCGACTGTTATGGTCCAGCTGGGCCAGGTGTCGCGTGCGGCCACGGTTGCGGCGGACGGCACATGGACCGTCAGCTTCGCCCCCAGCGACATCCCCGCAGGCACCTACACCAGCACAATGACCGCCACCGCCACCGACGCGGCAGGCAACGTTGATAGCGTATCGCAGTCTGTTTCAGTCGATACCGAAGCCGGTTCGCTGACCATCAGCCCGCTGCCCGTTGAGGGCGACGACGTGGTGAACGCGGCCGAGGCAAGCGACGGTGTGGCCATCTCGGGCACCGCCGATGCGGGCGCCGTTGTGCAGGTCACGCTGGCAGGTGTCACCCATACGGTTGTGGCAAATGGCAACGGTCAGTGGACCGCCTATTACGCCGCGGGCGAAGTTGCCCAAGGCGTCTATACCGCCGACATCACCGCAACCACGACCGACGCGGCGGGCAACAGCCGCAGCGCCTCTGACAGCGTGCGCGTGGACACGCGCGTCGACAACCTGTCGCTGAACACCGTCGAAGGCGATGACATCATCAGCGGGGCAGAGCGTCTGGCGAATGGCGGCGTTCTGGTCACCGGCACCTCTGAAATCGGCTCGTCCGTGGTCGTGTCGCTTGGCGCGGCATCGGTGAACGGCGCGGTGGATGCGAATGGCAACTGGTCCGTCACCTTTGCGCCGGGTCAAGTGCCCGAGGGCACGATCAACACCACCGTTTCGGTCAAGGCAACGGATGCCGCGGGCAACTCTGCCACGGCAAGCCACGCGGTGCTGATCGACACGGTCGTTGATCCGCTCGACATGAACCAAGCGGGCGGCAGCGACGCTGTGGTCAGCGCACGCGAAGCCCAGACCGGCATTGATCTGAACGGTCAGGTCGAGGCGGGATCTAGCGTTGTGGTCAACTTTGACGGCACCAACTACACCGCGTTTGTGGACGGTGCGGGCAACTGGTCGGTCACGATCCCGCCTTCGGAAATCCGTCAGGGCACCTATGACGCCGACATCTCTGTCACCGCCACGGACCATGTGGGCAACATCGCGTCGATCACCGACACGCTCGCAATCGATACCTATGCGCCCGAAGGTCCGGTCATCGCGTCTTATACCCGCGATGGCGACGGTATCCGTGGCATCTCGACCGAGATCAGCCCCGATACACTGGACGTGCATCAGGTGAACGCAGACCGCTCCGTTTCCGAAGTTGAATCGACCAGCTTTGACATCGACGCCATTGGCGAGCGTAACTTCCAGTTCGAAAGCAATGTGCCAGACGGGTCCGATTTGATTGTCACGGCCACTGACGCTGCGGGAAACTTTTCCGGCACGTATTTGGCGCTGGATGATGAAGCGGCGAACACGCAGTTGACCCTGACCAACCCGAACCTGGGAAACTACAACATCGAAACCGTTGATCTGCAGTTCGCCGAAGAGGCGCATCTGACGATCACGGAAACCGCGCTGGTCAACCTGTCGAGCAACACGAACGAGCTGATCATCGACGGGCATAACGACGACACCGTGACGATCACAGGCGCGGTACGTGGCGGTTCAGAGGTGCGTGGGGATCAAACCTATGACATCTATACACTGGGCGACGAAGCCACGCTGATGATCGACAACGATATCAACGTCATCGTCTAAAGATTGCACCGCGCCCTCTGTTCAAGGGGGCGCGGTTGGCACACGCAGGCGGCAACGACCGCAGGCGTTTCCAGAATAAAAAAACCGGCACGTTAAGGGCAGGATAATGAGGCAGAGTGTAAAACGGGCAGGGGGCATGTGCGCAGCAGCGCTGGCCCTATCCGGCTGCATGTCGGATTTCGGCAGCGGCATGATGCCCGGTGACCTGATGCAATCTGACATCGTTACCCGGTTCCGCACCCCCGATGCCTCGCAGGCGATCAAACCCACCTACGCCGAAAAAATCACCGCAGACAGCCAGATCATTCAGGGTCTGGCGCTGCGGTCTTCTGTTCTGCCCGATGACACCGTGTCGGATCAGGTGGCCTCTGCCGTGCTGGCCGCCAACAGCCGCACCGCCGAGGCAGAGCTGCGCGCCGCCACCCTCCGCTCGGAAGCCGCAAGCAAGAACTGGTTGCCCAAGATCGGGCCGCAGGTCAGCCTGACATCCTTGGGGTCGCTGGCGGCCAATCTGGTGGTCGATCAGGTGCTGTTTGACAATGGCCGCCGTGCGGGTGAACGCGCCTTTGCCGTGGCCGATGTCGAGGTCGCTGCCGTATCGCTGGCGCAAGATACGAACGACCGCGTGGCGACTGCGCTGAAGCTCTATACCAATGCGATCGAGGCGCGCGATACCGCCGCGCTGAACCGTGTCGCGCTTAAGGATATGACGCATTTCGAATGGGTGATGCAGGAACGGGTCAAAGGCGGCGTGTCCGATGTGTCCGATCTGACGATCCTGCGCCAGAAGCTCCTTGAGATCCGCGCCACGCTTGATGCCTCTGTCGAACGCGAAGCCACGTCGATGTCCGAGCTGAACGCCATGTCGATCCGCCCACTGGATACGCTGCACGGCTTGCCCGAAGTGCCCGTGAATAGCTTTGCCGGTGCGCCTTTGTCCGTGGTGCGTGCCGAGGCCGAAAAGACCCGCGCCATCGCCGCCGCCAAGGTTGAACGCGCCGGATTGCTGCCGGGGCTGTCGGCAGGTGCGACCATCGGTGAAGGGGGCGGCGCAGGGCTGAGCCTTGAATCGGATCAGCTTCTGGGTCTGGGCACCAAAGCCTCGCTTGATGCGTCGGCCATGGCCGAGGAAACCGCGACCCGCAAGGTCCGGCAATCGGTCGAGGATGCCAACCGCGCGCTGCGCCGTCTGGAAAAACAGCTTGCCGCCAAGACCCGTCAGGCCACCGAGGCCGCGACCCTTGCGGCACAGGCCAAACGCAACCTCGACCTGTTTCAGGAACAATATGACGCCGGTCAGCGTCAGGTCATGGATGTTGTCGGCGTCTACGAAACCTATTCGCGTCAGCAGCAGTCGCAGATCAGCCTCAAGTACGAGGCCGTGCGTCTGAAGATCGAGATGGCGCAGATACAGGGCGTGTTGGCGGACGGGAGCGCGATTTGACCCAGAAGCCGACCTTTACGCTGACAATCACCAACGGCAATCAGGGTCGGATGGCGGCGGCGGATGCCCCCCAGCCCAAGGCAGAGAACGCCAACCGCCCCGAAGACCGTCTGATGGCGCGGGCCAAACTGGCCGCGACCTATGCCGGATTGCTGGGCGTCACCACCGCGCCACGCGACATCTTTGACATCGTCGCCACGGCCCCCTTGCAGGGCAATGATCCGCAGGTAGAAGCCGAAGCACTGGCCCGCGGGATGGAAAGCGCCGGACTGGTGACACAGGTCAGCCGGGCGCGGGGGATTTCCAAGGATATGTGGCCTGCGCTGGCCTATATGACCTCGGGGCAGGTCTTGCTTGTCATGGGGCAGCAGCGTGGCGATCTGATCCTGTATGACACCACGTGCACCGACAATCGCGCGATGGTGCCGATCAGCGATTTCAAACCCTTCTTTGCGGGGCTGATCCTGCGGGCCGAAGCCTCCCTGAAAACCGTGGCCGAAACCCATAAGACCGATGGCGCGCCTGCGCATTGGTTCTGGGGGCAGTTCCCGCGCTTTCGCCGCCAGCTGATAGAGGTCGCGACGGGGTCTTTCGTGGCCAACCTGCTGGCCGTCGCTGTGGCGCTGTTTTCCTTGCAGGTCTATGACCGCGTGATCCCGCATCAATCCGAAGCGACGCTTTGGGTGCTCGCCGCCGGTGCGGGGCTCGCGTTGCTGATGGAAGCTTTCCTCAAGATGGCGCGGGCGCGTCTGATGGATGGGGCAGGGCGGCAGATCGAGCTGTCGGTGCAGGACATCCTGATGCGCCGGTTGCTGGGGATGCGCTCCGACACGCGCGGCCAAGCCCCGAACCAGCTGTTTTCCGCGATGCGCGAATTCGGATCGGTGCGTGAATTCTTTACCGCGTCGACCATTGGCACGATCGCGGATATCCCCTTTATCTTCGTGTTCCTCTTCCTCGTGGCCAGCATTGCGGGGAATGTCGTCTGGGTGCTGGTGCTTGGCGGTATCCTGATGCTGGTGCCGGGGTTCTTTCTGCAAAAGAAAGCGATCCAACTGACGCAGGAGACCCAAGGCGCGTCGACCAAATCCTCGCGGCTGCTGCACGAGGCGATATTCGAGCTTGATACGGTCAAGACCCAAAGGGCAGAGGACCGCGTGCTGCGCCTGTGGACCGAGCTGAACACCCTGTCGTCCGTCAAATCGTCAGAACAACGCAAGCTCGCGTCCTTCCTCACGTTCTGGAGCCAAGGGGTCCAGCAGGCCACCTATGTCGCGGCGGTCATCGTGGGCACCTATCTGGTGTTTGCGGGGGAGTTTACCGTGGGGTCGATTATCGCGGTCGGTATCCTGACGGGCCGGACGCTGGGGCCGCTGACGCAACTGTCGGGTACCATGGCGCGGTGGGGCAATGTCAAAGGCGCGCTTGACGGGCTCGACGCGATTGTCGCCGCGCCGCAGGACACCGCAGAGGCGCGCACCTATCTGCGCCGTGAAAAGCTGAAAGGCCAGTTCGAACTGCGCGACGTGATCTTCCGCTACGAGGATGACGGCGCACCGACGGTGGACATCAAAGCCATGTTGATCCAGCCGGGGCAGCATGTCGCCGTGCTGGGGGCCAATGGATCGGGCAAATCGACACTGCTGAAGATGCTCAGCGGGCTTTATGCCCCGACCGAAGGGCGCATTCTGGTGGACGGCACAGAGCTGGGCCAGATCGAGCCGCGCGATCTGCGCCGGCTGATCGGCTATCTGGGACAGGACGTGCGCCTGTTCTCGGGCACGCTGCGCGACAACCTGAACCTCACCATGCTGGAACGCGACGATGACCGCCTCCACGCCGCCCTTGATTTCGCAGGGCTGGGGCCGTTCGTGCGCAACCACCACAAGGGGCTGGACCTGGAGATCAAGGACGCGGGCGCGGGCCTGTCCATCGGGCAGCGTCAATCCATCGGTTGGGCGCGCCTGTGGTTGCAGGATCCGGCGATCTGCCTGCTGGACGAACCCACAGCCGCGCTGGACCAAAGGTTGGAGGCAACGCTGGTCTCGCGGTTGCAAAGCTGGATGGCCGGACGCACCGCGATCATCGCGACCCACCGCGCCCCGATCCTTGCGCTGACCGAACGCACGCTGGTGCTGCAAGATGGCCGTATGACCGTTGACGGGCCAAAAGAAAAAGTGCTCGCCCATCTGGCGGGTCAGAAGGGGCACGTCGCATGAGCAGTCTTAGCACCACGCCACTGGGCGCGCAGATGACGGGGCAGATGCGCGGGCCGTCCATTGTGATCTGGCTTTGCGGCGCGTCCGTGCTGGTCTTCCTGCTGTGGGCTGCCTTTGCTTGGGTCGACGAAATCGTGCGCGCCGAAGGGTCGATGATTTCCAGCTCGCGCCCCCAGATCATCCAGAACCTTGAAGGCGGTATTCTGGCAGAACTTGCCGTGGGCGAGGGCGATCATGTGGAGAAGGGCGACGTGTTGGCCCGTCTGCATGGCACCCAGTTCCAATCCGCCGTGGACGACCTGCGCGACCAGATCAGCGCCTTTGAAATCCGCCGTCTGCGCCTGGAGGCAGAGCTTGCCGGACAGTACGACTTTGACGTGCCCGACGCCTATGCCACGCGCACGCCCGATATCGTCGCCTCTGAACGGGCATTGCTGAAAGCGCGGCAATCTGACTTTGTCTCGCGCTCCGAAGGGGCGGGGCGGGTGCTGACCGAAGCCACGAAAGAGCGTGAGCTGCTTGAGAATATGCTCAAGAAAAAGATCGTTTCGCTGATCGAGGTGACGCGCGCGCGCAAGACCCATGCGGATGCGCGGATCAAGCTGGACGAGATCGTCACCGGCACAGAACTGGAGCGTGCGCAGGAATATTCCGATGTGCTCAAGGAACTGGCGACGCTGAAACAGAACCTCAAGGCGAGCACGGACCAGTTAAACCGCACCGTCCTTGTCAGCCCCCTGCGCGGCATCGTCAACAACCTGAGCGTGACCACCATCGGCGGCGTCGTGCGCCCGGGCGAGGAGATTTTGCAGATCATCCCGTTGGACGAAGAGCTTTTCGTCGAGGCCCGCGTCAAGCCCGAAGACATCGCCGGCGTGCGCCCCGGCCAAGAGGCGACGGTCAAGCTGTCGGCCTATGACTATACGATCTATGGCACGTTGAAGGGCGCGGTCAAATTGATCTCGGCCGATACGTTCAAGGACGAACGATCCCGCGCGCCGGATGGGGATCCGCACTATAAGGTCACGTTGCAGGTGGACACAGAACACCTCACCCCGCGGCAGGCGTCTTTGCAGATCCGACCCGGCATGCAGGCGAGCGTGGAGTTGCACACAGGGTCAAAGACGGTTTTGCAGTATCTGTTGAAGCCGCTTTACAAGTCCAAAGAGGCGTTTCGGGAGCCTTAGGCGCGGCAAGGGGGGCTGTCTGCCCCCCTGACCCCCCCGAGGATTTTTTCCATTTGGAAGATCAGGGGTTTTCTGTGTCGAGCCAGAGGGTGACGGGGCCGTCGTTGGTGAGTGCGACGGACATATCGGCTCCGAAAGAACCGGTTTGGACATGAATGCCAAGGGCGTCGACGCAGGTGACGAAATCTTCGTATAGCGTTTTGGCGTGATCGGGCTTGGCGGCGCGCGAGAAACCGGGGCGGGTCCCGCGGGAGGTATCGGCGGCAAGGGTGAACTGGCTGACAATCAGCGCGCTGCCGCCCGTATCCGGCAGGCTCCGGTTCATTTTGCCAGCATCATCTTTGAACAGACGCAGCTTGGCGATCTTTTGTGCCAGTCCTTGCGCGGTCGCATGTGTATCGTCGGGCATCGCGCAGACGAAGATCAGCAGCCCGTGTTCAATTTGCCCGATGATCTGGCCGTCGACAGTGACGGAGGCGTTGCTGACGCGTTGTAGGAGTGCGCGCATATCAAGATTTCCAATCGATTATGTCTTCAGGGGTGGCCCGCTGCGTGCGGAAGCGGTTGATCGGTGCCGTGTCATCCGCATAGCCAAAGGAAATCGCGCAAAGGATCAGGCGGTCTTGCGGCAGGTCGAAATGTTGTCGCACGGTGGGCGCATAGGCAGCGATGGCGGCCTGGGCGATGGTGGCCACCCCAAGCGCCGTTGCCGCCAGTGTAAATGCCGTGACAAAGCCGCCGCTGTCCATCGCCCCGTAGGCCCCAAGCTCAGCCGGGGAGGTCACGATCGCCACATGGGGCGCGTCAAACAAGGCATAGTTCCGCATCATCTGCGCCTTGCGGCCCGCATGGTCCGATTTCTCGATCCCGACGGCGTCATACAGCTGGAACCCGCAGGTCCGCCTCCGGTCGCCGTAGACGCCGCTGTAAGAGGTCGGCCAGTCCAGATCGGGGGCGGGGGGCGTGCCCTTGGCAATTCCTAGCGCCAAAGCGTCGCGGAAGCGGTCGGTCGCGGCCCCTTTGGTGACGGTCAGCTGCCAAGGCTGCGCATTGCACCACGACGGCACGTGGCGCGCCGCGTCGACGATACGGGTGATGATCGCGTCGTCGACCGGATCGGGGCGAAAGGCGCGGCACGAAGAACGCGCGCGCAAGATGTCGGTGAATGTATCGATCTGGGTCATTTTTGGAGCGCCATAAAATAGCCAACGACCCCGGCGACAATCAGGCCAAGGATCACGGCAAAGGTGATTTTCACAGCGGAATAGGGGCGTTCGCCCTGTACGCTGCCGGTGCGGCCGTTGACCACAAAACGATAGGTCTTGCCGCGGTACTTGTAAGCTGCCAGCCAGACCGGCAGCAGGATATGTTTGAATGTCACATCGCTGACCTGCGTCTGGATATTGTGGATGCGCTGACGGTCGCCGCCGATGTCAAAACGCACATCGCGCTGGATCATCGCGTCCATCACCTCGCGTGCCTGTGCATAGCCTTCATCAAGCGTAACCGCATAGGCTTCGGCGCGAAAACCGGCGAGGTATTCCGGGGCATAGGGTTCAAGGGCCGCCAGATCCCACGGGGCCAGCGCATCGGTGAACCTTTTGGGAAGCGATTTCGACGCCAGCACCAGCACATCATCAAAGAACCGCGCCACCCGACCCGAGGTCGCCCGCCAGCGGATTTTCGGCACCTGCTGCTGCACCCGTTTGCCGTCGCGCATGACGGTCTGGGTGACGTAATAGACCGTGCCCCTTTCGCCCGAATAGCTGGAGCGCGTGTCGGCGTCATAGGTCCAGTAGGGCACATAGATGCCTTGCATCTTGCGGCCCTTGCGCGCGTATTCCTGCAGGCCATTGGGGGCAAACCACAGGCTGCCCAGCCAGTCGGTCATGGCATCGCGTGCTGTATCCTCGGTCAGGCCAAAGGGCAGCACGGCGCGGGGTTTGATATGGCGGTTCACCCCGGTATCAATCACCACAGGGGTGGCGCAGAACGGACATTCGGTGGCGTGTTTGCCGGGGTCGAACTCTACCTGTGCGGCGCAGTTGGGGCAGGTTGTGACCCGTGTATCCTCCATCTGCGATTGGGGGAGAGCGCTGGCCAGTGCGGCCTGGAAATCCAGCTCGGCGATCGGGTTATGCAGGCCGCGCGTGCCTGAAATCTCTTCGGTATTACCGCAGTGGTCGCAGACCAGCAGATATCTTTCGGGATCAAACCGCAGATCGGACCCGCAGGTGTCACAGGGGAACCGGTGTTCCTCGGTCGGTGTGGGGGGCAGGTCGGGGTCGTCAAAGCCGGTGCTGGCGGGCATAGAGCTGTCCTTTGGTCAGGCCTGCCCCAGACATAGGGCAGTGCGCCCCCTGCCGCCAGAGCAGGGTCACAAAAAACGGTGCAACACTTTCGGAGCCATTATGCGCAGGGCGTTGTCGTGCAGGCGAAGGTGACGCCAGATGTGAAATGCGGCATGGGCCAGCGCGACGCCTGCAAGAGCGTAGAATTCGATGCTGTGGATCAGCCCGACGAGGTCGTTGGCGCGCGGCATATCAAGGGGCACGGCAATCGGGACGATCCCACCGGCCCAAAGCTGAACGGTCGAGGTCACCCCGATCAGCAGCCCTGTCAGGGCGACGCCAAAGATACCCCAGATCAGGGTCTTATGCAGCACCGGATGCATCCAACGGGCCCAGCCCCGAAGCTTGGGGCCGGGGCGCCCCAGCAAGCCGCGCCGCATGTAGGACACCCACCACAGCAGGGCCGCGCTGACAAAGACCAAGCCCATGACCGAATGGAACCGTACCGCCGCAGGCCCGATCCGCGCCACATCCGCCGGCTGCACCAGCAGGAACCAGATAAACAGCGGCACCATGCCCCAATGCAAAAGCTTCATCAGGGTCCGACGGTGGGGCAGCAAGGGGCGACGGCGCGGGGTCATACCCTAGACACGCGCGTTGCCCGTTCCAAGTTTCAGACAGCCTTACGCAGGAGGCGGCGGGGGCGGCAGCACGGTAAAGAGCTGCGCCAGCTCGGCCACATCGTCTGCTTTGAGCCAGCCATCCTGACCGGGGGTCCAGACATAGGTCTCGCGGGTCAACCCGCCATCCGTGGCCATGCGGCCCAATGCGGCCTTTGAAAACGGGCCCTTGGTCTGGCCGTTCTCTGCCAGATGCCAGACCTTTTCAGGTTGCGGCGGGGGCGGGGGCGTCTGTGCTGCGGGGGCCGCAGCCGCGGGGCGCGGGCCCCACGGGCCTGCCTGCGCGGCGGCGGCCTGGCCCATCTGCATGCCCAATCCGGCGCCCAGACCGGTCTGCATTGCTGCGCCCGCAGCGCCCTCGCGGCCCAACGCCTCTGCCGCCTGGAACTGCGTGAACTTGTTCAAATCCCCGATCACCCCCATCGACGATCGCTTGTCCATCACCTCCTCCACGGCGGGGGGGAGCGAGATGTTTTCGATATAAAGTTCGGGGATGGTCAGCCCGTATTCTGCAATGGTGGCCGAGATTTCGGTGCTCACCAGTTTGCCCAGCTCACGGGTATTGGCGGCCATATCCATGACCGGAATATTGGACAGCGCGATGCTGCGCGAGAATTCCTGCACGATGATATTGCGGATCTGATAGCTGATCTCGTCCATGGTGAATTCACCATCGGTGCCGACGATTTCGGTCAGGAACCGCGCGGGGTCCGACACTTTGACAGAGTAGGTGCCATATGAACGCAGGCGCACGGGGCCGAACTCGGGGTCGCGCACGATGATCGGGTTCTTGGTGCCCCATTTCAGATCGTTGAAACGGGTGGTGTTGACGAAATAGATCTCGGATTTGAAGGGGCTTTTGAAGCCGTGATCCCAATGCTGCAGCGATGTCATGATCGGCATGTTATTGGTTTCAAGCATATAAAGCCCGGGCGTGAACACATCCGCCAGTTGACCTTCGTGGACAAAGACAGCGGCTTGCCCTTCGCGGACCGTCAGCTTGGCCCCGTATTTGATCTCGTGGCCTTCGCGCTCGAACCGGGACACCATCGTGTCGCGGGTGTCGTCCGTCCAATGGATAACGTCGATGAATTGGCCAGAGAGAAAATCGAGAATACCCATGTCTTGGTCCTTTCGGGGGAGGTCGGTGGCGGGTTAAACGGGCCCGCCGATCAGTTCGAACGCGATCTTGCGGGCCACGGGGGTTGCCTCTTCGGCGGTCATGCCGGCGTGCAAGCGCGGGTCATAGAGCATTTTCAGCAGCAGCTCGTCGTGACGGGTGAGCAGCGCGAATTCATCGTCATCATTGAAGATCGACGGGCGTGCGGTGGGGCTGTCGTTGGCAAGGCCAAGGCCCTGCGCAAGTTCTTCATGGATACACGACAGCCGCATGAGCGAGGGGTTCTCGGCACGGATGACGGCGACGGCAGCGGTATAGGTGCTTGGGTCCGCGCCACCGGCATAGGCGGCGACGATGCAATAGGTATCGCGGCGCAGATCGCTGAGCGCGGCAAGGCTTTCGGCGGTCACACCGGGGATGCGTTCGGCGGCTTGGGCAAGGGCGGCGGGGCGGTCATCCTCGCCCGCGATGATCACCATAAAGTTCGGCTTGCCGCCCACGGTGATGGAATGCTGCGTCGTGGCGGCGAGGCGGGTGGCATAGTCGCGGATCGAGGCCGCATCGCGGTCGCGCTCGGACGGGGGAACGCTGTCGCCAAAGACGACCTCCATCCGGACGGGGCGTTCCCAGCGGCGCATGGGGGTCTTATCGCCCCGTCCGGTCAGGGTGGCGTTATATTCGTTGTAAAAAGCGATCTGTTCAAAGTTGCGCACCAGCATGTCGGCGGTAAAGGGCGTGTCCTGCCCGCCACCATCCCGGCGCAGCAACCCTTGGCTCAGCTGGGCCTGCTGCACCTGGTTGAAATAGCTGCGCAGCTTGGCGCTTTTTTGCGACGTCGGCTTGGCCACCACGGGGGGCGGGGCCGGTGGCGCGTCGGGGCGCGCAATGGGTTTCAGCGTTGGTTCAACAGGAGCCTGCGGGGTGCAGGCGGCCAGCGCGGCGACCACAGCCGCCGTGCCGATCCATCCTGTTCGCCCCAACCGTTGCCATACCATATCGCGCGCTCCAGGTTTTGACGGGTTATGCGGCTGGGGCCGCGGGCTTGGACGCTTTGGCAGAGGCCAGCGTGTCGCGCAGGTTGGCCTCCATCTCTTGCAGGTCTTTCTCGGCAGAGGCACGGCGCGCCTTGCCTTCGTCGGCGATCTGCAGCGATTCCTGAATGGTCCCGATCAGGTCGGCATTGGCCTGTTTGACGGCCTCGATGTCGAAGACGCCGCGTTCCATCTCGGTCCGGATGACCTTGTTGCTTTCGCGCAGGTTCTGCGCGTTAGAGGTCAGCAGCTCGTTCGTCAGGTCATTGGCGTCACGCACGGCGGCGGCGGCTTCGACGCTGCGCTGGATGGTGACCGCCTGCGCCAGCTGGGTTTCCCACAGCGGCACGGTGTTCACGAGGGTCGAGTTGATCTTGGTCACCAGCGACTTGTCGTTTTCCTGCACCAAGCGGATCGAGGGCAGCGATTGCATCGTCACCTGACGGGTCAGTTTCAGGTCGTGCACACGGCGCTCCAGATCGTCCCGCGCGGCGCGGATGTCGCGCAGTTCCTGGGCGACCATGACCTGATCCGCCTCTGGTGCGGCGTCGACCTCCGCCTGTTTGGCGGGAATGGTGGTCGCGTCAAGCTCTGCCAGCTTGGCCTCGCCCGCGGCGATATAAAGCGCCAGCTCATCATAGAACTGCAGCGTCTTTTCGTACAGCATATCAAGAGATTTGATATCCTTGAGCAGGGTATGTTCATGGGTCAGCAGTTCGTCCGTGACGCGGTCGATCTGACCTTGTACCTTCTCGAACTTGGCGGTGAATTTGGCAAAGGGGGCCGCGCGGCCCAAAAGGCGTTCCCACCAGCTGCGTTCACGGCGCACGTCCAGCTCGGACACGGAAAAGCCGCGGATGGTTGTCACGATCGTGCGCAGGCTGTCACCGGCGGGGCCGACATCCTTGTTGCGCACGTCCTGCAACATCGCCTGACTGATCTCCTGCAGCTCGGCCTGAGCGCCGGACCCGAAACCGATGATCGACTGCGTGTCGCCCATGTCGATCTCTGCCATGCGGCTTTTGATCTCTGCCGATTGTGGCGCATCGGCTTTCTCAAGCGAGACGACGGCATCCGCAGGGGCGGGGTCGGGCAGGATCTGCGCGTTGACCTCTTCCACCAGCGCTACGGATTGGGTCGCTTTGTCACGAACGGTATCAGACATGTTTCAAGTATTCCTATGCTCTTGGGGCGGGGCGCGTCAGTCGAGACGCACGCCTTCTCGGGAAAGCCGCTCGCGCAGCACGTCGATTTCGATGTTCAGATCGGTCTTGTCTTCCAATAGCGATTTTTGGGTGCGCGCGGCAAAGTTTTTGTCCAGATCATCCAGCAAAGCCAGATAATCGGCGCGTGCCTGCGCATCGCCGGTGCTGGCGTAGATATCCGCAAACTTGATTGTCGCGTCACGCGCGCCCAGCAGATAGACCGACAGGTATTTGCGCGCACCGGTCAGATCACGCGGATCATCCTGCACGGTGCGGATCAGCGTGCGTGCGGTGTCCTGAAACTGCGCCAGCCGGTCGCGCGCCTTGCGATCGCCCGCGCGTGCAATAGCGGTGTTCATTGCGGAAAGGTGTTTTTCCGCCTCGTCCACGACACGGGCGACGCGGTCTTTCTGGAAGCTGTCCACGCCCTCCATCCCTTTGGATGTCAGCGGATCGATGCCAAAGGCCGACACATGCAGCCCCATCGCGGCCAGCGCATAAAGCACAGGGGCCGCCAGTCCGGGGTCATTCTTATAGGTGGCAAGCGCCACGCCGGCACCGGTCAGAAGGCTGGCGATGATCTTGCGCGGCAGGGCGGGGCGTTCGGCAACCTTGCGCGCGGTATAGGCGGCTTCGGCTTTCAGCCCCTCGCGCAGCATCCATGCGGCACCGGTCAGCGTCGCCGCCGCCAGCAGCCCCAATGCAAGCCCCTGCGCCCCGTCGTTCAACGACATGAACACAAGCGGAATGGCGGGGATGAACAAAATTTTGGCCCGCCCGCTTGCGGGGTCGACCTCTATCCGTTTGGCACGGGTGCCCTGCGGGGGCGGCGTGCTGCCGTTCGTGTCATGATTGCTGTATTTACCGCCAAAGCGCTGCGCCATGGATCAAAGCCCCCCGAGCCAGCCGGTAGAGACACCGAACAGCAAGACAACAAGCGCGGCATAGGTGATTTTCTGAAACGGTGTCGGTGCCATGGGGCGATAAACCTCCTGTCCATGCGCTGGTGTCGATGCACGACGGCCCGCGTCCAGAATCCTTGCGATGATTGTCACCAAAACGGCGACAAACGCAACAATCAGCGCCAGCGTGGCGACAAAGACAAGCAATCGACCCATCGGACCTTCCTTTGCACGACATATAGTCGCAGTGCCCGCCACCTGCTAGGGTCACGCACGCAAAAGTAGCGGCCAAAGGGCCGTAAACCCACAGAAATCAGGGTTTACGGGTGGATTTTACGCGGGTGCCGAACTTGCGCGGCGCGGGGTCGGACGCGGGGCGTGCGGGCTTGGACTTGCCATAGCCGGGCTTGGGCTTGCCGGGGATGGTCTTGCCCGTCGCGGTCTTGTCACCCGGTTCCTTGGGCAGGCCGGGGCGACCGGGGCCCGGCTCTCCGGGTTTGCGGGGCTTGCGCTTGATGATGCGCGCGGGCTTTTTCTTGATCGCGGTGCCGGTGGTATCGGCAATCTCGAGGCCAAGCTGGTCACGGACCACCTTGCGCTTGAGTTCCTCGACCTCGCCGGTTTTCAACTCGCCAAGCTGGAACGGGCCATAGCTGGTGCGGATCAGCCGGTTCACCGACAGGTTCACCGCCTCCATCGCGCGGCGGATCTCGCGGTTCTTGCCTTCGCGCAGCCCGACGGTCAGCCAGGCGTTCGCCCCTTGTTGCCGGTCCAGCGTGACCGTCATCGGCTGAAAATCCTCGCCATCCACGGTGATGCCCTTGCGCAGCGGTTCAAGCATATCGTCGGTGGGGCGGCCATTGACCCGCACGCGGTAACGGCGCAGCCAGCCGTTCGAGGGCAGTTCGAGGCGGCGCTTGACCTCGCCATCATTGGTCAGCAGCAGCAACCCTTCGGAGTTGAGGTCAAGCCGACCGATGCTCATGACGCGGGGCATGTCTTCGGGCAGATCGTCAAAGATCGTGCCGCGGCCCTTTTCGTCGCGGTTGGTGGTGACCAGCCCCGTGGGCTTGTGGAACAGCCAGACGCGGGGCGGTTCGGGCTCGCCCACCGGTTTGCCGTCGACGGTGATCGCGTCCGAAGGCGTCACGTTCAACGCAGGCGAATCGATCTGCGCACCGTTGACGCGCACGCGACCGGCCTCGATCATGCGTTCGGCCTCGCGGCGGCTGGCGATGCCGGCACGGGACAGGACTTTGGCAATGCGGTCACCGGGAGGGGTGCCGGATTTCGGGGGCTGGGAGGGTGTATCTGCGCTCATCCTTCAGCGCTTACCCTGTTTCCCGCGCTTGCGAAAGGGCGGCGTTTGCGGGCAAGAGAGGTGTATGAGCTTTACGTCCTATATGTCCCAAGCGCTGGAAGAGGCCCGCGCCGCCGCCGCCCGTGGTGAAGTGCCCGTGGGCGCGGTCATCGTGGCACCCGACGGACAGGTCGTCGCGCAGGCGGGCAACCGGACGCGCGAGCTGAACGATCCCACCGCCCATGCCGAGGTGCTGGCGATCCGTGCTGCCTGTGCGGCGGCGGGGTCCGAAAGGCTTGGCGGGCATGCGCTTTATGTGACGCTGGAACCCTGCGCCATGTGTGCCGCCGCGATCTCTGCCGCGCGGGTGGCACGCTTGTACTACGGCGCGTCAGACCCCAAGTCTGGCGGAGTGGCGCAGGGTGCGCGGGTGTTTTCCCACGCGCAATGTCACCACGCCCCCGACGTCTATGACGCCATTGCAGCGCCTGAAAGCGAAGATCTGCTAAAGGCGTTTTTTGCAGAGAAACGAAAAGGATAGACCCATATGGCCCAACGGGACGAGCTGAGCATTTTCGTGCGCGACGCCTTGGCCGCGGGCAAGTCACGGGCCGAGATCACATCCGCGCTGACCCATGCGGGCTGGCGCAGCGCTGAGGTGCAGGACGCCCTGAACGGCTGGGACGAGATGCCGTTCTCTCCGCCCATTCCGCGGCCTGTGGCGACGGTGTCTGCGCGGGACTTCTTTACCTATGCGCTGACGTTCTGCGTCTTGATCCTTGGCGCGTTCAATCTGGTTGTCGTGTTACAGGCGCTGGTCGATGTGGTCTTTGCCACGGGCGACGGCGGCAGCGACCGGTCGATCCGCTGGGGTGTTGCGGTGTTGATCGTGACCGGACCGATGTATCTGTGGCTGACCTTGCGCGAGCGGCGGAAACTGGCGCGCGACCCTGCGCTCTACCGCTCTGCGATCCGCAAATGGATGATCTACATCGGCCTGCTTTTGGCGGCGCTGACGATGTTAGGGGATTCGATTGCCACCATCTATGCGCTGCTGACCGGTGACCTGACGGCGCAATTCGTGCTCAAGGCGCTGGTGGTGCTGGTCGTCGCCGGGGGCATCTTTGCCTATTATCTGCGCGATCTGCGCGAGGAGGCCCCGGCGTGAACAAGTTGCTGCTGATGTGCATGTCTGTGCTGGTCGGCGGTGCCATCATCGGCGGCCTGGTCGTGGTGGGTGGCCCGCAGCACGCACGGCTCGCCCAGCAGGACAGTCAGCGCCTCAGCGATCTGCGGACCTTGCACAGGCATCTGATGTGCCTTGGTCACCCGCGCAAACCATTGCCGCAAGCGCTTGCGGATGACAGCTATTGTCCCGGCACGCGGCCCGGATTGCGCGATGTGCTGACCCAAGGCGACCCTGCAACGGGCGCGCCTTACGCCTATCACCGCTTCAGCGATACCGCGTTCGAGGTCTGCGCCACACTGGCGCTTGACCCGGCAGAGGCGCGCAAAGCTGCGTTTGATCAAGACACCATCGCCCTGCGCGCAAACGACACCCTTTGTTTCATCGGGGATCGCGCCGGTTCTGTTAATTAGGCCGTTTTACAGGCTGATCGGTTTAAGCACCTCGGGCTCGATCACATCGACGCCGGGCAAGCCGTCGATCAGTACCTGTGCCGATTGTTCAAGCGCGTCGAAGGTGCGGTAGTGGCAGGGGATGACGGTCTTGAAGTCAAAATACCGTTTCGCCGCATAGGCCGCACCGGCCATATCCATAGTGAAATGGCCGCCCGCGCTGAGGATGCCGATATCGGGTTTGTGGTAGTCGCCCATCCAATCCATATCCGCCATAATGTCCGTATCGCCCGAGACATAGATCGTGCGGCCTTCGCCCTTGATCATAAAGCCGATCTCGGCCCCCATATAGACAGGCCCCGCGTCCCCATCGACGGAAGAGGAATGTGACGCAGGTACCATGGTCACATCGACCTTGCCGCAGCGGATGGTGCCGCCTTTGTTGAAACCGGTGGTGTTTTCCACACCCTGCGCGCTGAAATAGCCCATCAGTTCGACCATGCCTGCAACCGGCGCGCCGGTTTTCTCGGCCACCATCTTGAGGTCTTGGGTGTGGTCGAAATGCCCGTGGGTCACCAGGATTTGCGTGACGCCTGCCAGTGCGGCCTCGTGCTGCGCGTCGCCCAGCATCGGATTGCCGGTGAGCCAGGGGTCGATCAGCAGAATCTGATCCTCGATCTCGATGCGAAAGCTGCCGTGGCCTAGCCAGATGATATCCATTTGGGTCTCCCTTATTCCGTGTCTTTAGCGGACTGTAGCGCGTGATGCCGCTTTGGGGAGCCTCCGGCGGGAGTTTATTTGGCAAAATGAAGGATCAACCGGCGCGATTGCGGGTCAGAGGCAGCCCCCAGACTTGCGGGGGCGGGCAGGGGGCGATAAACGGCACCCAATCAGATGAAGGAGCGCCCATGTCCATTGACGAGTCCACAGCCGCACGGGTGGCGAAACTGGCCCGCATCAAGGTCGAACCCGACGCCTTGCCCGCGCTGGCGCAAGAGTTCAACAATATCCTCGGCTTTATCGAGCAGTTGAACGAAGTCGATGTCGACGGGGTAGAGCCGATGACATCGGTCACGCCACAGGTGCTGAAAAAGCGCGAGGACGTGGTGCGCGATGGCGACCAGCAGGCCAAGGTGCTGGCCAATGCGCCCGACGCGCGCGAAGGATTTTTTGCGGTTCCGAAGGTGGTTGAATAATGGCTGATCTGAATAAACTGGGCCTTGCCGATGCACGTGACGCGCTGCGCAAGGGGGATGTGACCTCGGCCGAGCTGACGGCGGCATGTCTGAGCGCGATCGAGGGCGCGGGCGCGCTGAATGCTTTTGTCCACCACACCGGTGATCTGGCGATGGATCAGGCCAAGGCAGCCGATGCGCGGATCAAATCCGGCGATGCCCCTGCCATGTGTGGTCTGCCCATCGGCATCAAGGATCTGTTCTGCACCAAAGGGGTGCCGTCGCAAGCGGCGTCGCGCATTCTTGAAGGCTTCTTGCCCGAGTATGAAAGCACCGTATCGCAGAACCTGCTGGACAGCGGGGCCGTCATGTTGGGCAAGCTCAACATGGATGAATTCGCGATGGGATCGTCCAATGAAACCTCCGTATATGGCAATGCCGTCAACCCGTGGCGGCGTTCGGGCGATGAGACAGCGCTGACACCCGGCGGATCTTCGGGCGGGTCGGCGGCGGCTGTGGCGGCGGATCTTTGTCTTGCGGCCACCGGCACCGATACCGGCGGCTCGATCCGCCAGCCTGCGGCCTTTACCGGCACCGTGGGGATCAAGCCGACCTACGGCCGCTGCTCCCGCTGGGGCGTCGTGGCCTTTGCCTCGTCGCTGGATCAGGCGGGCCCGATGACCAAGACCGTGCGCGATGCGGCGATCATGCTGGGTGCCATGGCGGGGTATGACCCCAAGGACAGCACCTCCGCCGAGCTGGCGGTCCCTGATTTCGAAGCCGCCTTGACCGGCGACATCCGTGGCAAAAAGATCGGCATCCCGCGGGAATACCGCATCGACGGTATCCCTGCCGAGATCGACAAGCTGTGGCAGGACGGTATCGCCATGCTGCGCGACGCCGGGGCCGAGATCGTTGATATCTCTCTTCCGCATACGAAATACGCCTTGCCTGCCTATTACGTGATCGCACCGGCGGAAGCCTCGTCGAACCTCGCCCGCTATGACGGGGTACGCTATGGTCACCGCGCCAAGCTGGACCACGGCGACGGCATCACCGAGATGTACGAAAAGACCCGCGCCGAAGGCTTCGGGGCCGAGGTGCAGCGCCGTGTTATGGTCGGTACCTATGTGCTAAGCGCGGGCTTCTACGACGCCTACTACAACCGGGCACGCAAGGTCCGCACGTTGATCAAGAAAGACTTCGAAGACGCCTTTGCGGCCGGTATCGACAGCATCCTGACCCCGACCACGCCCACGGCGGCCTTCGGTCTGGGCGAGATGACGGATACGGACCCTGTGGCGATGTATCTGAACGACGTCTTCACGGTTACCGTGAACCTCGCGGGGCTGCCCGGTATCGCATTGCCCACCGGCACCAGCGAGACCGGCCTGCCGCTTGGCTTGCAGCTGATCGGCCGCCCATGGGAAGAGGCCGATCTGCTGTCTACCGCCTATGCGCTGGAGCAGGCGGCGGGCTTTGTAGCCAAGCCGCAGAAATGGTGGTAAACCCCCGCCGATAAACCAGAGCAGATAAAGCAGGTCCGATGATGATACGTTGTTCAATTGTTGCAGCCTTGGGGCTCGCCCTGGCGGCCTGCCAGCCCGCAATCCCCGACAGTGGACGGGGTGTCGGTTTTGACGGGTCGTTCGACGCCGCGCAATCCCAGCGGGATACAGCTTTGGCAGGCGGGGCGGTGGCAACGATGCCAGCACCCGCCACGGTGGACGCCACGCCGCTGGACACTGTCGATGATGGCTCCGCTGCGGCGACGGCTGCGGAAACGGCACGCATCCTGGATGCCACGCGCCCCGGTGGGCTTGGCAATGATGCCGCGACCAATTCGGGCGTGGCCCCTGTGAACGCCAGCCCGTCCAACCCTGCGCCACCGGTGCTGGGGGCAGGGGGAATATCGCAAGAGAACAACTTTGACGCCGTGGCCGATGAGCGCAGCATCGAAGGCGACGCGGCCCGCATCGCGGCCAACCGCGCGCAATACCGTGTGGTGCAACCCGAAGCCCTGCCGGACCGCGCCGATGCCGGGCCCAATATCGTAGCCTATGCTTTGCAGAACAATCACGCCGTGGGCACCCCGATCTACACCCGTCGGGGGTTCAACAAACAGCGCAAATTCGCACGGGCCTGCGCCCAGTATTCGCACCCGGATCAGGCGCAGATCGCCTTCCTCAGTGCGGGCGGCCCTGAAAAGGACCGCTCTGGCATGGACCCTGACGGCGACGGATACGCCTGCAACTGGGACCCGAGCCCCTATCGCAAAGGGGTGCAGGGCTAAGCCCTATGGCAGACGCGCCTGACCGCTACCTTTCCCCGAACCATGGGCCGCGCCGCAACGGGCTGCGGCCCTCTTTGGTCGTGCTCCACTATACCGCGATGGACAGTGCAGAAGCGGCCTGCGCACGTCTTTGTGACCCTGCGGCCGAAGTCTCGGCCCACTATCTGATCACGGGCAAGGGCGAGACTGTACCACTTGTCCCGGAAGACCAGCGTGCCTGGCACGCCGGTGCAGGGGAATGGCGGGGTCGCGATGACATCAATTCAGGCTCTATCGGGATAGAGCTGGATAACCGTGGCAATCACCCCTTTTCCGAACCGCAGATGGTCACGCTCGAAACCCTGCTGCGCGGGATTATGGAGCGGTGGTCGATCCCGCCCGAAGGGATCATCGGCCATTCGGATATGGCCCCCGGACGCAAGATCGACCCCGGACCGCGATTCGACTGGCCACGTCTGGCGCGTCAGAACCTTGCCGGCAAAGGCCGTCAGTACGCGGAGAAAAACCGCGGATCCGACCCCACGCCGGCTGCCTTTATCGCGGCGGCACATTCGGCAGGCTACACCGCCACCGATGATATTGACCTCCTTCTGCACAGCACGCGTCTGCGGTATGCCCCCTGGCGCAAGGGGCCGCTCTGCGCCGCTGATATGACCCTCGGGCATGATCTCTAGCACCACACCCGTTTCCAAATGGTTAAAAATCCTCGCCGAAGGCATCGCGGCGGGTGAAACTGATTGACCCCACCTGAAGTTAGGCGCTAGGCGTGCAGCGCGCGGAAGGCTGGATGGCCGCGGTCTTGGCAACAAGGTCGAGGAAAGTCCGGACTCCCAGAAGAAACGGTGCCGGGTAACGCCCGGGCGGGGTAACCCGACGGAAAGCGCCACAGAAAACAGACCGCCGCTTCGACGGGTCGGGCAACCGATACCACCGGGGAGGTAAGGGTGAAACGGTGCGGTAAGAGCGCACCGCGGAGGTGGCAACATCTCTGGCAAGGCAAGCCCCACCGGGAGCAATGCCAAATAGGGACCGCGCGCCGCGTCTGGCAACAGGCAAGGCGGGGCCACTTCTGCCCCAGCAGGTCCGGGTTGGCAGCTGTAGCTGTGCAGGCAACTGCATGGTCAGAGGAATGGTCATCCCCTGTCGCAAGGCGGGGACAAAATCCGGCTTATAGGCCTTCCGCGCATAATCATGGTCTTTATCCCTGTTCTTCGGGGGCTTGGTCCGGAAAACTTCAATTTTTCCGGTTCGTTTGGGCCATGGGCAGGAAATAGCGGTTGACTCAGGCGCAGGCGTGACTAGAACCCAAAACTCAGGATTTCACGAGCGGTCGATCAGCGGCCTGCTCGTCGTTGCAGGAGAACGACTATGGCGAAGCCAACCACGATCAAGATCCGTCTGAACTCGTCCGCGGGCACAGGCCATTTCTACGTAACCAAGAAAAACGCACGTACCATGACCGAGAAAATGGTCATCAAAAAGTACGACCCCGTTATTCGTAAGCACGTTGAATACAAAGAAGGCAAGATCAAGTAAGATCTTACCGTCGACGCGATATGAAGGCCGCGCCTCGTGCGCGGCCTTTTGCGTTTTTCTACCTCGGACATGGGAACAGCCCTGCTGTCGCGGCTAAGTACCGGATGTGATCGCAAGGAGACGGGCAATGCCCAAAGAAGGCCATTACATCAACCGGAGCAACTGGTTGCGCGCCGCTGTACTGGGTGCGAATGACGGGATTGTTTCCATCTCTAGCCTTCTGGTCGGCGTTACTTCGGCGGGGATGACGACCGGAAATGTCGCCCTGACCGGTTTCGCCGGATTGACCGCGGGCGCACTGTCCATGGCCGCGGGGGAGTATGTCTCTGTCTCGGCGCAGGCCGATGTGGAAGCCGCGGATCTGGAGCGTGAGCGTATCGCGCTGGAGGAAGACCCAGACTACGAGCTGGAAGAGCTTGCCGAAGGGTTGGAGAACCGCGGCGTCGATGCCGCGCTCGCCGTCAAGGTTGCCACGCAGATGACCGACCACGACGCTCTTGGTGCGCATGCGCGCGAAGAGCTCGGTATGTTTGGCCTGGCAGGGCAGGCGAATCCGCTGCAGGCCGCCGGGGCCTCAGCGCTCGCCTTCGCTCTGGGTGGGGCCTTTCCGTTGATCGCAGCACTTGTCGCCCCTGCCGGATACGCTTTGATCGCGATTGCCGTGACCGCTGTGCTCGCTCTGGCACTGCTTGGCGGCGGCGGTGCACGGCTTGGCGGTGCGCCCCTGCGTTCGGCGATTATTCGTGCGGTGGTCTGGGGCGCACTTGCGATGGCCGTGACCGCTGCGTTGGGGCAAGCCTTTCACGTTGCGGTTTAGCTTGGTCGGGGGTGAGCTGGCGCCTAAGCTGAGACCTTTGAAATCATCACTTCAGTGAATATTTCGAGAGGAGCTTCGCTCCTCTGCGGGTATGCTTTTCTGCACGCCCGACTGGAAGACGTACAGTCGCAAGGTCGTGTCAGCATGCTTGTTGAACCGAATGTTACTGAACAGACTGCGTAAGGCGGATCGCAGTTATACGGAAGCGTCGCGGGCAGATTAGGTAGTCGGGCCGACGGTTGTGATAGCGCCTAGGGCAAAAGAAAGCGCCCACCGAACGGATGTCGATGGGCGCTCGTTCTCAGGTATTTTCCCGCGTCGTGGGGCAGTCTGTTATTCGCGGTTGCCGAACAATTGCAGCAACATCATGAACATGTTGATGAAGTTCAGGTACAGGCTCAACGCGCCCATGATACCGGACTTCTGCAGCCATTCTTGGTCACCGTGATGTGCATGCGCCAAGTAAGTGTTCTTGATGTTCTGCGTGTCATAGGCGGTAAGGCCAGCGAAAATCAAAACGCCGATAGCCGAGATCGCGAATACCAGGGCAGGGGAGGCGAGGAAGATGTTCACGATCGACGCGACAACCAGGCCAATGACGCCCATGATCAGGAAGCTACCCCAGCCGGAGATATCCTTTTTCGTGGTGTAGCCCCAAAGCGACAGGCCTGCGAAAGCGATCGAGGTGATCAAGAAAATCTGGATGATAGAATAGCCCGTAAAGACCAGAAAGATCGAGCTGATCGAAACGCCCATGACGGCAGCGAAAACATAAAACAATGTCTGCGCAGTCGCGGCCGAGATTTTATTCATCGCGGCACCCAAGCCGAAGACAAACGCCAAAGGTGCAAACATCACAACCCATTTCAGCGGCGACATATACAGCGCGGAGCCGAAGGAAGTCAGGTACTTGTCCGTGCCAATCTGCGCAACCGCGCCGGAAGGATCGGTCGTCACGGCCAAGCCGGAAATGGCCCAAGCCGCTGCAAAGGTGATCAACATGCCAATCGACATGGTGCCATACACCTTATTCATATGGGTGCGCAGCCCTTCATCGATAGCGGCGGCGCGGGATCCGGCCGCAGACCGGATGGTGTTCACGTCGGCCATGAATATCCTCCAAATAATAGACGTGTTGCAAAGTCGGTTCTTCGACCTCGGTATTGGGTCAAATATCGGCACACACGTCTTTGTTTTCAAGAGCTTTCGCATCCAATTCTAGCGCAGCGGACACTATTGGCGTTTTGCTTTGCCAAATGTGGCGCAACATAGGCATTTCTACCGTCGGAACACGCAGCCTTTCGGTTGCACATCTGCGTGTCCGTGATGAATGAGCTAAAGAAAAGATATGAAGATTTTCCTAACGCGTTTGCGAATTTTGCGTCGCGGCACTTTGCCGCGCCGTTCTCGCGGCTCTGAACGGTATTTTAAGGTTTAGACTGCAAGCCTTTTGCCCATGAAAAGGATGATTCTTCCCCGTGATATGCGCAATTGTGCCGTAACGTTTTCGTTATTAGCGCTAATCAGGCAGTATTCGGGTGCCGTGAGCAAAACATCGCGCACCCGCGCAGAATGTAGTGGCGAAGCTGAGGGACGGGGCTATCTTACTGACAAATATGGTATTCTTGAGCGTGAGAGGAGCAGGTCTCAATGTGTTGGAAATGCTGACACACAGCATTGCGGCGAATTTATGGTGCTCGGCTCAGGTAAAAAGTTTTGCGAGTTCCCGAACGCTTGCTACGTTCAATTCGCGTATAAGGGGTATTTTTCTCGCGGAAACAACGCTTGATTAAGTGCTGGCGCTGATTGGAATGATAACTGAACGTATGTCCATTTTCATTTTATTTGCGCATAGTGAGTATATTTGCAAGTAGCACGTTTTGTCGGAAATGACCACGTGAATTGGTCACTTCCTCTCCACAAATACAAGCGTCGAAATTATGGGCGCTGAGTTAGAAAGAAGATCGTGATGCCTCATAAAGTAGATGTTCATGTTGGTCAGCGAATACGGCAGCGCCGTTGGCTGACAGGCATGACACAGCAGCGCTTAGCAGAACTTGTTGGCATAAAATTCCAGCAAATCCAAAAGTATGAAACCGGTGCAAACCGTGTCAGCGCGTCCAGACTTTGGGACATCGCCTTTGCCCTGAACGTGGACGTTTCGCATTTCTTTGAAGGTCTGGAAGCCGAAAAGCCGCAGCCCGAAAAGGCCTTGGACAATATCCCCGCCGATCTGAGCGGCGATAAAGAGGCGATGGATTTGATCCGCTCTTACTATGCGATCCCCGAAAACCAGCGTCGCCGCCTGTTCGAATTGGCGCGTGTCCTCAGTGATGTGGCTTAACCTTTAGCGGGAAGTGTTATCTTGCAAGGATCTGGCGAAAGTGTCAGATCGGTAGCTATGATACCAAATATGCACTCCGATCCCGATATATTGCGTGTGGGCCATTTGCTGGCGGACGCCGCCCGTGCCGCGATACTTCCCCATTTTCGTCAAGCAGATCTGATTGCGGACAACAAATTCCAGTCGGGGTATGATCCCGTCACAGAAGCCGATCGTGCGGCCGAACGGGCCATGCGCGATATCTTGGCACGCGAACGCCCCAACGACGCCATCCTAGGCGAAGAATATGGTATCGCGGAAGGCACCTCCGGGCTCACCTGGGTTTTGGACCCCATTGACGGCACGCGGGGTTTTGTCTCCGGCACGCCGACCTGGGGCGTGTTGATCGCCGTCAGCAATGCGAATGGGCCGTTTTTCGGGATCATCGACCAGCCCTATATTCGTGAGCGTTTTGTTGGGCACAGCGGCCAAGCCGAGGTGTCGGGCCCGTCTGGCGTTCATCCGCTACGGACACGTGGGGCGCGTGCACTGTCACAGGCGACCGTTTTCACTACTTTCCCAGAAGTCGGGACGACATCCGAAGGTGCCGCCTTTGCCGAGGTGGCGCGACATGCGCGTTTGGCGCGCTTTGGGATGGATTGCTATGCTTATGCTTTGGTGGCCTCGGGGCAGGTCGATCTGGTCATCGAAGCGGGCCTGCAACCCTATGATATTCAAGCGCCAATCGCCCTTGTCCATGCCGCCGGTGGCATCGTTACCGACTGGGATGGCGGCCCCGCCCATCATGGTGGACGTGCCATCGCGGCGGCCAATGCCGATATTCACGCCGAAGCTTTAGAGTTTGTTAGGAATTGTCCGATATGACCGAACTGCTGATACGCAACGCTGACTATCTTTTGACGATGGATGAGACGCGGCGCGAATTGGTATCGGCTGATGTTTTGCTGCGCGATGGGGTTGTCGCAGCGGTGGGACAAAACCTGACAACTGAAGGGGAGGTGATAGAAGCATCAGGGTGCGTTGTGACGCCAGGGATGGTGAACACCCATCACCACCTTTATCAAAGTCTGACGCGGGCGGTGCCGGGGGGGCAGGACGCGCTGCTGTTTGGCTGGCTTAAAACGCTTTATCCGATCTGGGCGCGGTTTACGCCGGATCACATGTATGTCTCGGCTCAGGTGGGGTTGGCAGAGCTTGCCTTGTCCGGCTGCACGTTAAGCTCGGACCACCTGTATATGTATCCGAACGGCAGCCGGTTGGAGGATACAATACACGCCGCGGCAGAGATCGGGATGCGGTTTCAGCCCACGCGCGGCGCGATGAGCATCGGGGAAAGCGACGGTGGGTTGCCACCTGATGCTTTGGTGGAAAGCGAGGCCGCGATACTGGAGGATTGCATTCGTGTGATCGACGGTTTTCATGACCCATCGGCCTCTTCCATGTGTCGGGTTGGCATCGCGCCCTGTTCGCCCTTCTCGGTAAGTCGGGACCTGATGCGGGACGCAGCGCTGTTGGCGCGGGATAAAGGCGTGATGCTGCATACGCATCTTGCCGAGAACGACGAGGATATCGCCTATTCATTGGCGCAATTCGGCTGTCGTCCGGGTCAATATGCGCAGGATCTGGGCTGGGTCGGGCCCGATGTCTGGCATGCCCATTGCGTGAAGCTCGACCCGAGCGAGATCGCGTTATTCGCGCAGACCAAGACTAACGTCGCACATTGCCCCTGTTCGAATTGCCGCTTGGGCTCGGGGATCGCGCCCCTTCGTGCGATGCGAGATGCCGGGGTTCCCGTGGGGCTAGGGGTCGATGGATGTGCAAGCAATGACGCCGGTAATCTTGTCGCGGAGGCTCGGCAGGCGATGCTTTTGCAGCGCGTTGCCGGCGGGGCGGATGCGATGAGCGCACGCGAAGCGCTCGAGATTGCCACGCGCGGCGGTGCAGACATCTTGGGCCGCCCCGAATGCGGGCGGATCGAAGTGGGGGCGCGGGCAGACATCGCCATCTGGGACGTGAGCGGGATTGAAAGCGCCGGGAGCTGGGATCCTGCTGCACTGTTGCTTGCGGGGCCGACAACGGTCCGCGATTTGCTTGTTGAGGGGCGCAGCGTCGTGCGGGACGGGCAGGTCGTGACCATAGATCTACCCGCGCAGATCGCGCAGCAAAACAAGCTCGCGCGGGCGCTGCGGGACGCGATATAAACACGCGTGCCTCGGTCTTGGGAGGAAGTAGAGACGCGGGTAGCGCGAAAGCGGGGGGAGTTGACAGTATGAATATTCTGCGAAGGCTGGCTTTGGCCGTGGCTTTGATGATCGCCGCGATATCGCCTTTGCGCGCCGACCCACAGGCGGTTCACATGTTGAATGCCATGCGCGCGCAGCAGGGGGTGGCCCCGCTGTCCTATGCACCGCGGCTAGAGGCCGCCGCGCGGGCACATGCGCTGGACATGGCGCGGCACGGGTATTTCTCGCACACGGGGCGCGATGGGTCTGGTGTCGGCGATCGGGTGCGGGCGCAGGGCTATCGCTGGTGTTATGTGGCCGAGAATCTTGCCAAGGGGCAGGGGGATCTGACGCAGGTCATGCGGGGATGGGCGCAGTCGGCGCCACATTACCGCAATATGATGAGCCGGAATTCCACGGGTTTTGGCCTGTTTCAGGGGCCGGACCGGATTTGGGCAATGGTTCTGGCCGCACCCTGTTAGGATGGGCCCGAAGCCGTCTCGCAAGGCGCGCCTACGGGACGCGCCGCGGGGAGTTTAAAGGCAAAATGAAGGAGTCTGGCGTCAGCCTCGGCGCACCCCGTTGACCCAGACATCGCTGATGGCGCGGTCGTCGCCCATCATGATTGTGGCGAAAAGCTGATCCCATATGCTGTGCGCATTGTCGCTGCGCTGCTTGATCGCGGGGGTGGAGGCGAGGTCGAGCACGGTGATGTCGGCCTCGAAGCCTTCGGCGAGTGTGCCGATCTTTTCGTGCAGATGCAGGCTGCGGGCAGAGCCGGCGGTGGCAAGCCACATCAACTGCGCCGCATGGGTGGGGGTGCCGCGCAGCTGGCCGATCTCATAGGCCGCAGCCATTGTGCGCAGCATCGAGAAGGACGATCCGCCGCCGGTGTCCGTGGCCAAGCCAATCGGTATCTGCTGCGCGGCGATATGCGCCATGTCGAACAGTCCCGATCCGATGAAGGTGTTCGAGGTGGGACAATGCACCACCGATGCGCCGCTGTCGGCAAGGCGGTCGATCTCGCGTGGGGTCAGGTGGATGGCGTGGCCAAAGACGGCGCGATCGCGCACCAGCCCGTGTTCCTCGTAGGTGTCCAGATAATCGCGGGCGTGGGGCACAAGGTCTTGTACCCAAGCAATCTCGTCGATCTGTTCGCTCAGGTGCGTCTGCATCAGGCAGTCGGGGCGCTCGGTCCAGAGCGCACCCAGGGCCGCGAGTTGCTCCGGCGTCGAGGTCGGCGTGAAACGGGGCGTAATCGCATAGCTGGCGCGGCCTTTGCCGTGCCAGCGGTCGATCAGCATCTTGCTGTCGTCATAGGCCGATTGCGCCGTATCGCGCAGCCCGTCGGGGGCGTTGCGGTCCATGCAGGTCTTGCCCGCCACGATCCGCTGACCACGCTCTGCCGCCGCGTCGAATATCGCGTCGACGCTGGTGGGGGCGATGGTGGCGAAAGAGCAGACAGTGGTCGTGCCGTTGGCCAGCGTCAGATCCAGATAGCGCCCGGCGATGTCGCGGGCATAGGCGGGGTCTGACAAGCGCATTTCCTCGGGGAAGGTATAGCTGTTGAGCCAGTCGATCAGACGTTTGCCCCAGCTCGCGATGATGGCGGTCTGCGGATAATGCACATGGGCGTCCACAAACCCTGGGCAGATCAGCCGGTCGCCATAGTCCTGCACCGTCGCCTGCGGGTGCGCCTTGCGCAGGTCGTCGGCGCGGCCCACGGCCTTGATCTGCGCGCCTTCAATCAGCACGCCACCGTCGCTGTCGATATGAACCGTCTCCTCCCACGGGTCAGAGAGGGGATTGCCCGTAAACCGGAGCGTTTGGCCGAGGAGGAGTGTTTGTGTTTTCATGCCGCCTGTCTAACCGCAGCCCGCCGTGCCGACAATCCGATAGCGCAGGGTTCCGCGCCATTGTATCCGCGCTGTGGCACGCTTATGGTCTGCGCAAAATCGCAAGTGGGGGCAGCCATGGTTGACGACGCACAGGAACTTGAACTCTCCCCCGACGCCGAGGATGAAGGCGAGGCATATCGGCTGAACAAGAAGGCCGTGGCGTCCATTCTCTATGCTGTGGAAATCGATGACGCCGCCAAGCTGACAGAGCTGATGGAGCCGCTGCACGCGGCCGACATCGCCGACCTTCTGGAACAGATCAGCGCCTTTGAACGGACCAAGCTGATCCGGCTGTATGACCGCGAGTTCGATGGCGAGATTCTGTCGGAGCTCGACGAATCGATCCGCGAGGAAGTCGTTGCGATTCTGACGCCCGAGGTGCTGTCGGACGCCGTGCGCGACATGGACAGCGATGATGTTGTCGATCTGATCGAAGACCTTGAGGATGCGCAGGCCGAGACCATTCTGGGGGCACTGGAAGATGCGGACCGGGTCGCTGTCGAACAGGCGCTGACCTATCCCGAATATTCCGCTGGTCGTTTGATGCAGCGCGAAGTCGTGATGGCCCCCGAACACTGGACCGTGGGCGAGGCGATTGATCACCTGCGCGCCACGCCCGAGGAAGACCTGCCGGACCAGTTCTATCACATTGTCATGGTCGATCCGCGGTTACACCCTGTGGGCAATGTCACCCTTGGCAAGCTGATGCGGTCCAAACGCGCCACCCCCATGCGCGACATTCTGGAGGATACGTTTCAGGTCATTCCCGCCCTGCGGGACGAGGGCGATGTCGCCTATGCGTTCAACCAGTATCACCTGATCTCTGCGCCCGTTGTCGATGACGAGGGGCGTTTGATCGGGGTGATCACCATTGATGACGCCATGTCGGTGCTGGACGAGGAACACGAAGAAGACATCCTGCGTCTGGCCGGTGTTGGTGAAGGGTCGCTGTCTGACCGTGTGATCGAGACAACCAAGCAGCGGTTGCCCTGGCTGGCGGTGAACCTGGTGACGGCCATCGCGGCCTCTATGGTGATTTCGCAGTTCGAGGCGGCGATCGCGCAGATCGTGGCGTTGGCGGTGTTGATGCCCATCGTGGCCTCTATGGGGGGGAATGCCGGTACGCAAAGCCTGACCGTGGCCGTGCGCGCCATCGCGACCCGGGATTTGACCGGATCGAACGTCTGGCGCGTGATCCGGCGTGAATGTCTTGTGGGGCTGGTGAACGGCCTGATTTTCGCGATCATCATGGGGATCGTCGGTATTTTGTGGTTCGGGTCACCCGCGCTTGGCTATGTGATCGCGACGGCAATGGTGATCAATATGGTCGTGGCAGGGCTTGCGGGGACGGGCATCCCGATCCTGCTGGAACGTTTTGGCGTGGATCCGGCCCTTGCCTCTGGTGCTTTTGTGACCACGGTGACGGATGTCGTGGGCTTCTTCGCCTTTCTGGGGCTGGCGGCGGCGGTCTTGCTGTGATGGATATGGCGGCGGTCAAGGCGGCAGCGCGCAAGGCGGCCTTTGCCCGTCGCAAGCCGCTGTTTGATGGCGCCAACGCCGCGCAAGCCGGCTATCTGAGCGAAGTGCTCGCGGGGTATCGCGGCGTCCCGCTGTCCGGTTTTCTGCCCATACGCACAGAGATTGACCCGCGCCCCGCCATGGCCGAGGCGGCGGCCCATGGCCCCGTGGGCGTGCCGGTGATCATGGGCGCGGCGCAGCCTTTGCGGTTTTCGCGCTGGACCCCGGATACCCCGTTGGTGGACGGTGCCTTTGGCGCCCAGATCCCCGCTGTCGAGGATTTCTTTGACCCTGAAATCGTGATCGTACCCCTGCTGGCGTTCAACCGCGCTGGTGGGCGGCTGGGGTATGGCGGCGGGTTTTATGACCGCACGCTGGAACAGCTGCGTGCGCGGCGAGCGACCTTGGCGATCGGTTTTGCCTTTGCCGGGCAAGAGGTTGACGATCTGCCGCTTGAACCCACCGACCAGCCGCTTGATCTGATCGTGACAGAGACGGGCGTGATCGAGATCGCCTAGGCGCGCCCGCACCCCGCGCGCAAAAACCGCAACTCCGCCCCTTGCCCTCGTGCGCTGCGCAGCCTAACGCTTGGGGCATGAAAATACTCTTCCTCGGCGATGTCATGGGCCGCGCGGGCCGCCGCGCAATCAGCGAAAACCTTCCCCGTCTGCGGACGGAATGGAAGCTGGATTTTGTGGTGGTGAACGGTGAAAACGCCACCTCTGGCATGGGGCTGTCTGGCAGCCACGCCAAGACGCTGCTGGACGCAGGGGCCGATTGTCTGACCTTGGGCGACCACGCCTTTGACCAAAAAGACATGCTGAGCTTTATCGAACAGGAACCGCGTGTCATCCGGCCGCTGAATTTTTCGAAAAACGCACCGGGCAAGGGCGCGCGCCTGTTCACCGCGAAGAACGGGCGCAAGGTGCTGGTCACCCAAGCACTTGGTCAGGTCTTTATGAAACGCCCCTTTGACGATCCGTTCTCGGCGCTTGAGCCTGTGCTCAAGACCCACCCTCTGGGCGGCATGGCATCGGCGGTGATTGTCGATATGCACTGCGAGGCGACCTCGGAAAAGATGGCCATGGGGCATTGGTGTGATGGCCGCGCCAGCCTTGTTGTGGGCACGCATACCCATGTGCCCACGTCTGACGCGATGATCCTGCCGGGCGGGACGGCCTATCTGACAGATGCAGGCATGAGCGGCGATTACCATTCGGTGATCGGGATGGAGAAAACAGAGCCTTTGCGCCGCTTCATCACCGGCATGCCCAAAGACCGCTTCACCCCCGCCAACGAAGAAGCGACCCTATCCGGCGTCTATATCGAGACCGACGACCGCACCGGCAAGGCGACCCGTATCGTGCCCGTGCGTCAGGGCGGCAAGCTGCAGCAAAGCGCGCCCTGACCGCGTTGCGGCTGGCACGCTTTAGACCCGTATCCGGAATAGCGCAGGGCAGGCGCATCTGACGCTTGCCCCAAGGCGACGCTTGCCGTGGACGTTGCAATCAACGACACTGCAGTCTGATTTTCATCTGCCCAAGGCCGGATATACCTGAATGGACTTTCTAAACCTGTCGGATAGCACCTCTGCCATCCTGGCATTGACCGTCGTTGTGATCATGTTCGTCATGTTCCTGCGCGAATCCCTCCCGACCGAGGTCGTGGCCCTGTCAGGGGCGGCCATCATGCTGGCGCTTGGCATCTTGCCCTATGACGATGCGCAGGCGGTGCTGCAAAACTCTGCCCCCTGGACCATTGCCGCGATGTTCATCGTGATGGGCGCGCTGGTGCGCACGGGCGCGCTGGATGTGCTGACGCGCATGGCCGAACGCTATGCCAAGACGCATCCGAAAACGGCGGTGGTGGGCGTGATCGTGGCCGTCATGGCGGCCTCGGCGGTGATGAACAACACGCCCGTGGTGGTGGTGATGATTCCGGTCGTGGTGCAGCTCAGCCAGACGCTTGGCACCAAAGCCTCCAAACTGCTGATCCCGCTGAGCTATGCGGCGATCATGGGCGGCTCCCTGACGCTGATCGGGACCTCGACCAACCTTCTGGTGGACGGTGTCGCACGGTCGCAAGGGCTGGAGCCGTTTGGCATTTTCGAAATCCTGCCCATCGGTCTGGTCGTCTGCGCCTGGGGCCTGATCTATATGGCCGTCTTCGCCCCCAAACTGCTGCCCGCGCGCGACAGTATGGCAAATATGCTGTCGGACCGCTCCAAGATGAAGTTCTTCACCGAAGCCGTGATCCCGCCCGACTCCAACCTGATCGGGCGCGAGGTGCTTGACGTGCAGCTATTCAAACGCGAAGGCGTGCGGCTGATCGACGTGGTGCGCGGCGATCAATCGTTGCGCCGCGATCTGGCCAGTGTCGAGCTGCGGGTCGGTGACCGTGTGGTTCTGCGGACCCAGATGACGGAACTGCTCAGCCTTCAGGCGAATAAAGAGCTCAAGCGCGTCGATCAGGTCTCGGCGGTGGAAACCTCGACCGTAGAGGTGCTGATCACGCCGGGCTGCAAGATGGTGGGCCGCACGCTCGGGGCGCTGCGTCTGCGCCGGCGCTATGGGGTGTACCCTTTGGCGGTACACCGGCGGAACCAGAACATCGGTCGCCAGCTTGACGACCTCATCGTCAAGGTCGGTGACACGCTGCTGCTTGAAGGCGCGATGGAGGATATCCAGCGCCTTGCCTCGGATATGGATATGGTCGACGTCTCGCAGCCGTCTGCACGGGCCTTCCGGCGGGGGCATGCCCCGATCGCCATCGCGGCGCTGGTGGGGATCGTGGTCTTGGCCGCGCTGAATGTCGCGCCGATCCTGCTACTGGCCGTGCTAGCCGTGGCGTTGGTCCTGGTCACGGGCTGTATCGACGCGGAAGAGGCCTTCAGCTTTGTCGATGGCCGTCTGCTGGCGCTGATCTTCTCGATGCTTGCGGTCGGGGCAGGGTTGCAAAATTCCGGCGCGATCAGCCTGATCGTTGACAATATCGCACCCTTACTCGGCACGCTGTCGCCGTTCTATGTGATCTTCGCGGTGTTCCTGCTGACGACAACCCTGACAGAGATCGTGTCGAACAACGCGGTGGCGGTGATCATGACACCGATTGCCATCAGCCTCGGGTCCGCACTTGGCATGGACCCGCGCCCCCTGGTGGTCGCGGTGATGATCGCGGCGTCTTGCGCCTTTGCCACCCCCATCGGCTACCAGACCAACACGCTGGTCTATGGGCCGGGCGGCTACCGTTTCACCGATTTCATGCGCATCGGCATTCCGCTCAACCTGTCGATGTCGCTGCTCGTCTCCATGATGATCCCGCTCTTCTGGTAGCGCCGACCCCGCGCTTCCAAATGGCAAAAATCCCGGGGGTCCGGGGGCTGGCCCCCGGCACCTCCAATGGTCGCGCGCCCTAAAGCGGCCAGAACACCAGAATAGCCGGAATGGACACCGCGACGACGATAATCTCAAGCGGCAGCCCCATGCGCCAGTAATCGCCAAAGCTATAGCCCCCGGGACCAAGGATAAGCGTGTTGTTCTTATGCCCGATGGGCGTCAGGAATGCGCTTGATGCGGCGACGGCGACCGCCATCAGGAACGGGTCGGGAGAGACATCAAGGCTTGCCGCCATCTGGATGCCCACGGGGGCGGCGACGATGGTGGTGGCGGTGTTATTCAGCACATCCGACAGGGTCATGGTGACCAGCATCAGCACCGTCAGCACCACCCATGCGGGCAGCCCTTGGGTCAATCCGACAAGCGCGCCGGCAATCAACTCCGTCCCGCCAGAGCTTTCGAGCGCTGCCCCCAGCGGGATCATAGACCCCAGCAAGACGACGACCGGCCATTCGATATGGGTGTACAGCTCCGACAGCGGGACGATCCGCGCCAGCACATAGGCGATGACGACCAGCCCCAGGGCGACGGGCAGGTAGATCAACCCAAAGCTCGCCGCCGTAACCGCGCCGCCAAACAGGCCGATGGCCAGCCAGACCTTGTGGTTTTCGGTCACCGCCAACCCGCGGTCAGCAAGGGGCAGCACGCCCAGCCATTCGACCACATGGGACGCGGTATCGCGCGGCACGAGCAGCAGCAGAATATCCCCCACCTGCAGCTCGGTCTTGCGCAGTTGCGAGGTGATGCGTTTGCCGCGCCGCGATACCCCCAGCAGCACGGAGCGCTGCCGCCACGACAGGCCGACCGCCTGAGCCGAACGGCCGTTCAGTCGGGAATCGCTGGTGACCACGACCTCGATGATCTCGACCCCTTCGCCATCGGCGCGCAGGCGGTCTTCGCGGTCGGCGTCGGCGACATGCAGGTCCAGCGTGCTGCGAAATTCGTCCAGCGCATCGGGCGTCGCTTCAAGCACCAGCGCGTCGCCTGCGCGCAGGGGCAGGTTGCGTGACTGGCCGTAGCGGCGCTTGCCGTCCCGGATCACCCCCAGCATGGCGACATCGGCCTTCTCGGCAGCGTCCTGAAGCTCTGCCAGACGTTTACCGATCTGGGCATTGCCTTCGGGGATCGTCAGCTCTGCCAGATAGGGGGACAGGTCTTCGGGGCCCAGCACGTTGTTCTCGCGCTGCGGGATCAAGCGCCAGCCGATCAGCGCGACAAAGGCCAGCCCCGCCGCCGCCGCTATCCCGCCCACAGGGGCGAAATCGAACATACGAAACGGTGCGCCAAGGGATTCCTGTCGGATTGAGGCGATGATGATATTGGGCGGCGTCCCGATCAGCGTCGCCATGCCGCCAAGGATCGTGGCAAAGCTCAGCGGCATCAGGCTCAACCCCGGGGATCGACCGGCCTTGCGGGCGGTCTGGATGTCGACCGGCATCAGCAGCGCAAGGGCTGCGACGTTGTTCATGAAGGCTGACAGCACCCCGCCGATGACCCCCATCAGCGTAATATGCCCGCCAAGGCTGCGCGAGGCATCGACCAGCGTGCGGGTGATCAGCAACACCGCGCCAGACCGCGTCAGCCCCGCCGATACGATCAGCACCAGCGCGACCACCAGCGTCGCAGGGTGACCAAAACCCGCAAAGGCATCCTTGCTGTCGACGACCCCCAGCACCACGGCAACCATCAGCGCGGCAAAGGCGACAAGGTCATAGCGGAACCGCCCCCACAAGAGCATGCCAAACACGGCGGCAAACAGGGTGAACAGGATGATTTGATTGGTGGTCATGTGGGCGTACCTTGCGTGAACTGCGACCAAAGCCCTAGCAGCCGCCCGCGCGCCTGTCTGCCCCAAACCCGGCCATACCGCCCGCGTGCGCGGTCGTGCGCGGTGGCTTGTTCAGGCGCGTGGGCTGCCGTATAGAGAGCCAACCGAGAATTTTAGCATGTGAGGTCACCATGGCAGGTCACTCAAAATGGGCAAATATCCAGCACCGTAAGGGCCGTCAGGACAAACTGCGCGCCAAGGTGTTTTCCAAGCTCTCCAAAGAAATCACCATCGCGGCGAAGATGGGCGAACCCGATCCGGACAAGAACCCGCGTCTGCGTCTGGCGGTGAAAGAGGCCAAGGGTCAGTCCATGCCCAAGGACAACATCGAACGCGCGATCAAGAAAGCCGTCGGCGGCGAGGGCGAGGATTACGAAGAAATCCGCTATGAAGGCTACGGCCCCAATGGTGTTGCCGTCATTGTCGAGGCGATGACCGACAACCGCAACCGCACCGCGTCGACCGTGCGGTCCACCTTCACCAAGAACGGTGGCAATCTGGGCGAGACCGGCAGCGTCGGCTTTATGTTCGACCGTAAGGGCGAAATCACCTATCCCGCCAGCGTTGGCGATGCCGACACCGTGATGATGGCCGCCATCGAAGCCGGTGCGGAAGACGTCGAAAGCTCGGATGAGGGGCATGTGATCTGGTGCATGGATACCGACCTGAACGATGTCAGCACCGCGCTTGAGGCCGAGTTGGGCGAATCCGACAGCACCAAGCTGGTCTGGCGTCCGACCACCACGACCGAAATGGATCTGGAAGGGATGGAAAAGCTGATGAAGCTGATCGACGCCCTGGAAGACGACGACGACGTGCAGCGGGTCACCGCGAACTTCGAAGCCTCTGACGAGGTGATGGAGCAGCTGTAGCATTTACGCCCCGCCAGCGACCCATGTCGCGGCGGGGCTTTGCTTTGGCGGGGGGCGGTTGCGTCACACGCCCGCGAGACACAAAAAAACCGCCCCTGGCTTAGCTGCGGGGCGGTTTTTTTGTGTCAGCGTTTGGGGCCGAATTTATCCCAAAAGGCGCGCCATGCGAAAAAGACCACCCCAGGCCGGTTTGGTCGTGGTGTCGCGCACGCGCTGCTGCGAGATAGAGGCGAGGACGCGTTTGACCTCGTTGAGGTGCCCCAAGGCCTTTGATCCGCCTGCGCTTGCCTGAACGCTCAGGATCTTGGACTGTGTGTGCAGGGCTGCTTCGATAAGCGCCAATTCATCTTGGCTGATTTCCAGCTTCTGTTTGTCGTCGAACATGACATTATTCCTTGGTTGTATGCGGGTCAGATAGGCGCTGTATCTGTGGTTCGCTAGTAGTAACGGGCCCAATCACGCAAATGTTTCGCGGCCGCAACAATAAAGTTGGGGTTGCAGGGGATGAAAATTTATTTTTGGGTGGGGTCCGGCGGTGCATCTTGCCCGAGACCGGCCCAGATTCCCGACGGAGCTTTTGACATATGACCGCCTTCTTACCCGGCTTTGCCTTGGGCCTGACCTTGATTCTGGCTATCGGGGCGCAGAACGCCTTTGTCTTGCGCCAAGGCTTGCGGTTGCAGCATGTCTTTTGGGTCTGCCTGACCTGCGCCTTGTCGGATGCGGTGCTGATCGCCGCAGGGGTGGCGGGGTTCGGTGCGCTGGCCACGGCGGTGCCCTGGTTCGAAACACTGATGCGCTACGGCGGGGCGGCGTTCCTGATCTGGTACGGTTTCCAGAACGCGCGATCGGCTTGGCAGGGCGGCCATGCGCTGGCCGCTGACGGGGCCGCGCAAACCAGCCTGCGCCGCACGATCCTGACCCTGCTCGCGCTGACCTGGCTGAACCCGCATGTCTATCTTGATACCGTCGTGCTGCTGGGGTCCATCGCCGCGCAATATGAAAGCCGCCTTGCCTTCGGGGCAGGTGCGGTCACGGCGAGCTTTGTTTTCTTTTTCAGCCTGGGCTATGGCGCGCGCCTGTTGGGGCCGTTTTTCAGCAAGCCGCGCAGCTGGCAAATTCTGGATGGTGTGATTGCGCTGACCATGTGGGCAATTGCTTTGAAACTTCTGCTGATGTGACCTTGCCCTTGGGGAAGGGTTGGGGAATGTTGCGCCCATGACAACTGCACATCCCCAACGCCCCGTCACCGGTATCTTCTGGATGGTCGTGACCGGCCTGTGTTTCATTTGCGTGACCGCCTTGGTCAAACATATGGGCCCGCGCCTGCCGTCCTCCGAAGCTGCTTTTATCCGTTATGGCTTTGGCTTGGTGTTCCTGCTGCCCGCGATTGGCGCGCTGCGCGAGGCGAAGCTGTCGCGCCGCCAATGGGCGCTTTTTTCGGTACGCGGCGGGCTGCATGGGGTGGGCGTTATCCTTTGGTTCTACGCCATGACCCGTATCTCTATCGCCGAGGTGACGGCGATGAACTATCTTGCGCCGATCTATGTCACCATCGGGGCCGCGCTGTTTCTGGGCGAGAGCTTGGCCCTGCGCCGGATCATTGCGGTCGTGCTGGGGCTGGTCGGGGCCGCGATCATCCTGCGACCGGGGTTTCGAGAGCTGACCGGCGGGCATTTCGCGATGCTGATCGCGGCGGTGGTGTTTGGCGGGGCCTATTTGCTGGCCAAAGTGCTTGCGGATGAGGTGCGCCCGTCGGTCGTCGTCGCGATGATGTCGCTGTTCGTGACGCTGTTTCTGGCCCCCTTCGCGCTTGCCAACTGGATCACCCCCACGTGGGAGGAGATCGGAATCCTCGCCGCTGTCGCCTGTTTTGCAACCGCAGGCCACTACACCATGACGCTGGCTTTTGCCGCAGCACCGCTGACGGTGACCCAGCCGGTGACCTTCCTGCAACTGGTTTGGGCCACGGCCCTAGGGGCTGTCGTTTTTGCTGAACCCATTGATATCTGGGTCGTTCTTGGCGGGGCGGTGATCCTTGGGTCGGTGACGTTTATCACATGGCGCGAGGCGATGCTGAAACGCCAGATCACCCCCGCCACGCCGGCGACGAAATTCTAGCAACGCCGCCGGTTGGAATGTAACTAAACCCTGAGTTGATCCGCTCTCAGGTTTTTATTGACTTGTCAGTCAATAAACGTAGGTTTGATGGCCAGACGCTATCAAACCACTAAGGATTCTTTATGCCCAAAGTCGGAATGGAGCCTATTCGCCGCGACGCCTTGGTCAAAGCGACGATTGCCGAAATCGGTGCTGCCCAGTCACTGGATGTGACGGTCGGCCAGATCGCGCGCCGCGCGGGGATGTCCTCGGCGCTGGCGCATCACTATTTTGGTGGCAAGGATCAGATCTTTCTGGCGGCCATGCGCTATATCCTGACGGAATACAGCGCCGAGGTCCGCCGCGAGCTGCGTCTGAACAAATCCCCGCTGGGACGGGCCGAGGCGATCATCCGCGCGAGCTTTGACGAAAGTTATTTCGATCCGGCAACGGTCAGCGCCTGGATGACGCTCTATGCCTCCTCGCGGACCAATACCGAAACCTACCGTTTGCTGGTGGTGTATCAAAAGCGGTTGCGGTCGAACCTGACCTATGCGCTGCGCCCGATCTCGGATGATCCGGCAGGGGATGCCGATACGCTGGCCGCCCTGATCGACGGGCTTTACCTGCGTGCCGCCTTGTCGGACGAGGGCAGCGCCCGCGCCGCCAGTGACCGCGCCCTGTCGGTGCTGCATATGCTTGTGGGGGCCAAAGAATGACCCAGCCCAATATCCTGATCCTGATGGTCGACCAGTTGAACGGCACGCTGTTTCCCGACGGCCCCGCCGACTGGCTGCATGCTCCGAACCTCAAAAAGCTGGCGGCGCGGTCGACGCGGTTCAAGAACGCCTATACCGCCAGCCCGCTGTGCGCGCCGGGGCGGGCGGCGTTCATGTCGGGGCAACTTCCGTCGGCGACGGGCGTCTATGACAACGCGGCAGAGTTCGCGTCGAGCGTGCCCACCTACGCCCACCATCTGCGGCGTGCGGGCTATCAGACCTGCCTGTCGGGCAAGATGCATTTCGTCGGCCCCGATCAGCTGCACGGGTTCGAGGAACGCCTGACCACCGATATCTACCCCGCCGATTTCGGCTGGACGCCGGACTATCGCAAGCCGGGGGAACGCATTGACTGGTGGTATCACAATATGGGGTCGGTGACCGGCGCAGGTGTGGCGGAAACCAGTAACCAGATGGAATATGACGACGCCGTGGCCTATGAGGCGACGCGCAAGATTTACGACCTGTCCCGCGGTCTGGATCCGCGCCCATGGTGCCTGACTGCCAGCTTTACGCACCCCCATGACCCCTATGTCGCACGCAAGAAATACTGGGATCTGTACAACGATTGCGACCACCTGCTGCCCGAGGTGCCGGATCTGGGGTATGAAAATCAGGACAACCATTCGAAACGTATCTTTGACGCGAACGATTGGCGCAGTTTTGACATCACCGAACGCGATATCAAACGTTCGCGTCAGGCTTACTTTGCCAACATCAGCTATCTTGACGACAAGATCGGTGAGATCCTGCAAACGCTTGAGGACACGCGCCAAGAGGCGATTGTCATCTTCTGCTCGGATCACGGCGATATGCTGGGCGAGCGGGGGCTCTGGTTCAAGATGAGCTTTTTCGAAGGGTCGTCCCGCGTCCCGATGATGATCGCCGCCCCGCAGATGGCACCCGGTTTGCAGACCACGCCGGTCAGCAATATCGACGTGTGCCCCACCGTCTGTGATCTGGCAGGCGTGTCCATGGACGAGGTGATGGAATGGACCACGGGGCAATCGCTGGTGCCCATGGGGCAGGGGGTGGAACGCACCGAACCCGTCGCCATGGAATACGCGGCAGAGGCGTCTTATGCGCCGATGGTCTCACTGCGCTACGGCAAGTGGAAGTTCAACCGCTGCGCCCTTGATCCTGACCAACTGTTCGATCTGGAAACCGATCCGCACGAGCTGACCAACCTTGCCGAAGAACCTGCCCATCAGGGCACGCGGCTCACCCTGTCGGCCAAGGCCGACGCCCGCTGGGATCTGGCCGCCTTCGATGCCGATGTCCGCAAAAGCCAGGCCCGCCGTTGGGTCGTCTACGAGGCGCTGCGCAAGGGCGGGTACTATCCGTGGGATCACCAGCCGCTGCGCAATGCGTCAGAGCAATACATGCGCAACCACATGGATCTGAACGTGCTGGAAGAGAATAAACGTTTTCCGCGCGGCGAATAGAACGACTGCCCAAGGGGTGCGGGCAACCAAACCAATAATGCACCCCCAACACGGAGGGACACAATGTTAACGACCATCATTTCGTTCGGGGTCATACTGGCTTTGGGCTTAACTATTTTCTGTACGATCAAGTGGTGGAACCTGCCGCTGACCGGCGTGACGCCGGTGCCGCTGTTCACCTTTATCGCGATCCTCTTCACGTCGGGGCTGGATGTGGGGCTGATCATGTTCCCGCTGGCCTTCGACTTCCCGCTTTATGCGGATACGACCACCGAGCCAGCCTATGGGTTCACCAACCCGCTGGCGCTTGAATTCGGGTTCTGGGGCTTTCTGATCTGGACGTTCTACTTCCTGACAACCTTCTATTTCTGCGCCATCGAGCCGCGGGTGAAGTTCTTCGAGATCCCAGCGATCAAACTGCTGAACAACATCGTCATCATCACCACCTGCGCCTTCACCGGTGCGTTGTTCCTGATCTATATGCCGTATTACATCGCCGAGGTCGGCGACGGAGAGACGATCCTGCCGGTCTTCTACCTGATCTGCTTCCTCGTGATCCTGATTGCGGCTTTCAGCTCCACCGATCTGAAGTTCGTGCGTGTGTTGTCGGTCAGCTCGACCCTGCTGTTTCTGGCGCTGATCGCTTACATGTGGCTGAACGCCGGCATGGGCTTTGGCGAATTCGCCTCAACGGCAAGCAACCTTGGTGGCTATTTCGCGAACATCCACAAGTTCATTATCCCGCTGACGGATTACCACGAATTCTACCTGTTCTGGTGGTTCGCCTGGTCTATCATGATCGGGCAGTTCGTCAGCCGCTTTGTTGGCGGGCTGAAGACATGGCAACTGCTGGCATCTTTGCTGGTATTCCCGTCGATCCCCTTGGGGTTGTGGTTCTCGGTGCTGTATTACTACCACCTGAACGGCATCGGCACCGCGGGCTTCCCGAATTGGGCCATGACCATCGTGGGCATTGTGTTCGTGATCAACTCTTTCGACAGTCTGATCCGGCTTTACACCGATAACCTCAACTTCACGACCGAACGCTTTGGCACCGTGTCTTACGTGCTGGCCAACGCCATCGGCCTGTTTGTGCTGACCCTGCTGTTCCAAAGCCAATGGCTGCAGATCCAGTGGGTCGGGACCATCGTGATCGGCATCTACCTGCTGGCGCTTGGCTATATGTTCTTTGTCAAACGCCGTCACCTGCACGGGCTGGATGGCAACGCCAATATCCCGGCCGAATAACCCTTAAACCTAAGCGGCCCCGCCATACGGGCGGGGCCCAACCGAAAAGAGAGACCTATGCAAACGCAACCCACCGCCAGCCATTTCATCAACGGCGAATATGTCGAAGATACCAACGGCACCCCGATCGAGGTGATCTATCCGGCCACGGGCGAGGTCATCGCGACCGTCTATGCCGCCACGCCTCAGATCGTCGAGAAAGCCATCACCGCCGCGCGGGACGCGCAGGCTGCTTGGGCCGCGATGACCGGCACCGAACGGGGCCGTATCCTGCGCCGCGCTGCTGACATCATGCGCGAACGCAATCACGATCTGTCGATCCTCGAGACGTATGACACCGGCAAACCCTATCAGGAAACCTCGGTTGCGGATGCGACCAGCGGTGCGGATGCGCTGGAATATTTCGGCGGTCTGGCGGCCTCGCTGACGGGGGAGCATATCCAGCTGGGCGAAGACTGGGTCTATACCCGCCGCGAACCGCTGGGGGTCTGTGTTGGCATCGGCGCATGGAACTATCCGACGCAGATCGCGTGCTGGAAGGGCGCACCGGCGCTGGCCTGTGGGAACTCGATCATCTTCAAACCGTCCGAGACGACGCCGCTTTGCGCGCTGAAAGTCGCGGAAATTCTGGTAGAGGCAGGGCTGCCTGCCGGTCTGTATAACGTTGTGCAGGGCATGGGCGAAGTGGGGGCGTCCCTTGTGACCGACCCGCGCGTCGATAAGGTCTCGCTCACCGGTTCTGTGCCCACGGGCCGCAAGGTCTATGCCGCAGCCGCGGAAGGCATCAAACATGTCACGATGGAACTGGGCGGCAAGTCCCCCATGATCGTGTTCGAGGACGCGGATATCGAAAACGCCATCAGCGGCGCGATCTTGGGCAATTTCTACAGCTCGGGTCAGATCTGTTCGAACGGCACCCGCGTCTTCGTGCACCGCGACATCAAAGAGGCATTCCTGAAACGCTTGGCCGAGCGTCTGGACACCGCCGTGATCGGCGACCCGATGGACCCTGACACCAGCTTTGGCCCGATGGTATCGAAACGTCAGATGGAGATCGCGCTTGGCTATGTCGAAAAGGGCAAGGCCGAAGGCGCGCGTCTGGTCTATGGCGGGGCAGCAATCGACCGCGACGGGTTTTACATGCAGCCCACCGTCTTTGCCGATGTGACCGACGACATGTCCATCGCCCGCGAAGAGATTTTCGGGCCGGTCATGTCGGTGCTGGATTTCGAGACCGAGGCAGAGGTGATGGCCCGCGCCAATGCGACCGAATTCGGTCTCGCCGCCGGTGTGTTCACCAAAGACCTGTCCCGCGCGCACCGCGTCGCGGCGGGGTTCGAGGCGGGCACCTGCTATATCAACACCTATAACGACGCTCCGGTCGAAGCTCCCTTTGGCGGCATGAAAAATTCGGGCGTGGGGCGCGAGAACTCCAAGGCGGCGATTGATCACTATAGCCAGTTGAAAACCGTCTATGTGCGCATGGGCGATATGGAAGCGCCTTTCTAGGGCGCTGATCCAATGCTGCGCTGACGCGTATGCGATAGATGGGCGCGCATCCGGCTCGAGCTTTCCTTCGGCAACAGAGGGGGGCTTGGGCAGGGCGTGCCGGAATATGCTGAGAGGTGCTTGAGGGATCGGTCTGATCCTCAAGTCACCTCGACAATGTTGGGATGCGAGTCTTGCGCGCGTCAAGGACAAGCCGCGCCGGGGGCGCGGGGCCTGCGGCCTCCTTGACCCGCGCAAGACTCACGGAAGGAAGGCGATAGGATGGAAGCTGAATTTATTATCGTAGGGGCGGGCAGCGCGGGCTGCGCGATGGCGTACCGCCTGGCCACGGCAGGGCGCAAGGTATTGGTGATCGAACATGGTGGCAGCGATGCGGGGCCGTTCATCCAGATGCCGGCGGCGTTGTCCTATCCGATGAACATGAAAACCTATGACTGGGGGTTCCAGTCCGAACCCGAACCGCATCTGAACAACCGTCGTCTGGCGACCCCGCGTGGCAAGGTGATCGGCGGGTCGTCGTCGATCAACGGGATGGTCTATGTGCGCGGGCACGCGATGGACTATGACCACTGGGAAGAGCAGGGGGCCGACGGCTGGGGCTATGCCGATGTGCTGCCCTATTTCAAACGCATGGAAAGCTGGCATGACGGCGGCCACGGGGGCGACCCCGACTGGCGCGGCACTGACGGCCCGCTGCATGTCAGCCGTGGCCCCCGTGAAAACCCCTTGTTCGAAGCCTTTGTCGAGGCGGGCAAACAAGCGGGCTATGAGGCGACCGACGATTATAACGGCGAGAAACAGGAAGGTTTCGGCCCGATGGAGCAGACGGTCTGGAAGGGCCGCCGCTGGTCCGCGGCCAACGCCTATCTGCGGCCCGCGCAAAAGACCGGCAACGTCGAACTCGTCCGTGCCTTGGCGCAGCGCATCGTGATCGAAGACGGTCGTGCCGTCGGGGTCGAGGTGCTGCGCGCTGGCAAGACCGAGGTGCTGCGCGCCAGCGGCGAGGTGATCATCGCGGCGTCCTCCATCAACTCGCCCAAGCTGCTGATGTTGTCGGGCATCGGCCCTGCGGCCCATCTGGCAGAGCATGGTATCGAGGTGATCGCGGACCGTCCCGGTGTGGGGCAGAACCTGCAAGACCACCTTGAACTGTATATCCAGATGGCCGCCAGCCAGCCAATCACGCTGTACAAGCACTGGAACATCTTTTCCAAGGCCGCAATCGGCGCGCAGTGGTTGTTCACGAAAACCGGCATGGGCGCGTCGAACCAGTTCGAAAGCGCGGCCTTCATCCGGTCGAAGGCGGGGATCAAATACCCCGATATCCAGTATCACTTCCTGCCGATCGCCGTGCGCTATGACGGGCAGGCCGCCGCCGAAGGCCACGGGTTTCAGGCGCATGTGGGGCCGATGCGGTCGACCTCGCGCGGGTCTGTCACGCTGGCCTCGGGCAATCCGGCCGACGCGCCGAAGATCTTTTTCAACTACATGTCGCAAGACAAGGATTGGGAGGAGTTCCGCACCTGTATTCGCCTCACCCGGGAGATCTTTGCGCAGGACGCCTTCAAACCCTTCGTCAAACACGAAATCCAGCCGGGGGCCGATGTGCAAAGCGACGAGGAACTTGATACCTTCATTCGCGAACATGCCGAAAGCGCCTATCACCCCTGTGGTACCTGCCGCATGGGCCGCGCCGATGACCCGCAGGCGGTGGTCGATCCGCAGGGCCGTGTGATCGGGGTAGAGGGGCTGCGCGTCGCCGACAGCTCGATCTTCCCGCGGATCACCAATGGCAACCTGAACGCTCCGTCGATCATGGTGGGCGAGAAAATCTCGGACCATGTGCTGGGGCTTGATCCATTGGCCGCGGCGAATGACGCGCCCTGGATTCACCCCGACTGGGAAACCGCGCAGCGCTAAGGCACTGCCCCCTCCCTTGGTCGAGAGGCCACAAGTGTTAGCGAAAGTTAACCTTAGTTAATATCTCTGGTTGATTGGGGCGTGGAAACGCCCCAATCAACGGGATATGAAACCCATCCTTCATTCATGTTTCGCAGCGGCTTTGCTTGCCGTTTTCACGCAACCCGCTGCGGCGGTCGAACCGCGCCTGTCGGGCGAGATCCGGGTGATCGACGGGGATACGATCGCATTGGGTGAGACGCGGATCCGGCTTTTCGGCATCGATGCGGTCGAAGGGGATCAGCCTTGCCGTGCAGCGGATGGGCGCGTGTTGAACTGCGGCGCTTGGGTGACGGCGCAGGTGCGCGCCACCTATGACGGCCAGCGGGCCGACTGCCAGCGGGTGGATACCGACCGATATGGCCGGATTGTCGCGCGCTGTGCCGCCTTGGGGCAGGATATGGGGGAAGCTTTGGTCGCGGCGGGGCTGGCCTTTTCCTACGCGCGCTACAGCCGCGCCTATGTCGCGCGTGAAGCGGCGGCCAAACGGGCGGGACGCGGGGTACATGCCTATGAAACGCAGCGCCCCGATGCCTATCGCAAAGCCTCTAAAGCAGCGCCAAAGCCCGTCGCCTCGACAGGGCCGGGCGGCTGTGTGATCAAGGGGAATGTCAGCAGCAAGGGCACGCGGATCTTTCACGTGCCCGGACAGCACGACTATGACCGGACCGTGATCCGCACCGACAAGGGCGAACGCTGGTTCTGCAGCGCGGCGCAGGCGCGTGCCGCCGGATGGCGGGCGGCCAAGCGGTAAGCGGTCAATCCACCTGATAGGGCAACACGTCGCGCAGGTTCGGGTCCACCACCAACTGGCGTTCCAACGGCGGCACAGACCGCTGGTGGCAATGTTTACGTTCGCAAATACGGCAAGATATGCCGATAGGCTCAAACGCCGAGGCGCGGGTGGTGTCCATCCCGTCGGCATAGACCAGCGCGGGCGCATGGCGCACCTCGCACCCCAGCGAAATCGCATAGCGCCGCACCGGCGCGCCAAACCGCCCCGCCGGCTTCGAGATGTCCCGCGCCAGCGAGATATAGCGTACCCCGTCCGGCGTTTCGGCCAGCTGACGCAGGAAACGGCCCGGCGTTTCAAAGGCGCTGTGCACGTTCCACAGGGGGCAGGCTCCGCCAAACCGCGCGAATTGCAAACGGGTGGCCGAATGGCGTTTGGTGATCGTGCCCGCCTGATCCACACGGACAAAGAAGAACGGAATCCCCTTTGACCCCGGGCGTTGCAGCGTCGACAGCCGGTGCGCGACCTGTTCGATCGACGCCCCGAAATCAGAGGCCAGCACCTCGAGGTCGTGGCGGCAGCTTTGGGCGCGCTCCAGAAACCGGGCGTAGGGCATCAGCGCGGCCCCGGCAAAGTAGTTCGCCAGCCCCATCTTCGCGATGTCACGGGCCGCATGGCTGTTGAAACGCGCGAAATCCAAGGTTGCCTCAAGCAGGTCGTTCTGGCGCACAAGGGCGACCTGCAGCAGCATCTGGAACGTCTGTGTGGCTTGTGATGCGCGGGCCGAGACATGCAACACGCCGCTGGCCGGATCATAGCGGCGCAGGGCATCTGTCTCGTCGAAGGCGACGGTGATGCCTGCGCTGGACAGCGCCTTTAGGGTGGTGTCGCGCAGGCTTTGGCCGGTGCCGGTGTCGCGGGCGAAATACTCGGCGGCGCGGTCCACGGCATCCAGATAATTGTCGCAATAATGGAAGAAGTCGCGCACCTCTTCCCACGGGCTGGGCGAGGGGCGGGCATCTTCGCGGCCCAAGGCTTCGTCCAGATAGGCCAGCCGTTCCTGGGTCTGGCGGTGGCTTTGGTGCAGCTTGATGAACGCCCGCGCCAATCCCGGCGCGTTGGAGGCCGCAAGCTGCACATCGGCCAGCGGCAGCACATCGCCCTCGAACACCGGATCAGACAGGACTTCGCGCATGTCGCTGACCAGCCGTTCGCTGTCCCCGCTCGACAGTTCGGTGACATCCATCCCGAATTCAGACGCCAGCGCCAAGACGACCGTGGTGCTGACAGGTCGGTTATTATTCTCCATCTGGTTCAAGTACGGGAGGGAAACGCCAAGCCGCGCGGCGAATTCTTTCTGGGTATGAGCCAGATTGGTGCGCAGCTCGCGCAGTTTTGCGCCAGCGTATAGCTTTTGGATCGCCATCGGGGTGGGGCCTTTGCAAAGTTTCCGGTTCTGCAAACCGTATCTTTGCAAACTAACGGCGGCAAGGCCCGTCAGGCGATACCAAGCGCTCGTTCACGGCGGATCACGACCAAGATCGACGCGACGCCCGCGACGGCGGTGGCCAGCATGATCCAGAGCAGCGGATAGGCTCCGGTTTCTTCGCTCAGCAGGGCACCGGCCAAAATGCTCAGCCCCGCACCACCGCCAATCATGATCGCGCCGCCAAGCCCGGACGCCGTGCCCGCCAGATGCGGGCGCACCGACAACAGGCCCGCGGTGGCGTTGGGGATGCACAGCCCGTTGCCAAGGCCCACCAGCGTCATCATCCCGAAGAACGACAGCGGCGATCCATAGCCCAGCAGGAAGATCATCATCGACACCGACCCGCCAATCGCATTGGCCAGACAGCCCCAAAGCACCAGCGTGTTGACGCCGACCACGGTCGCTTTGCGGGCAGTGATAAAGTTGCCAAGGAAATAGCCCACGGCGGGCGCGCCGAAATAGATGCCAAGCTCGGCCGGTTCCATGCCGAAAACGACGCTGCCGACGAAGGGCGCGCCGCCAAGGTAGGCAAAGAACGCCCCCGAGCAGCAGGCCGCCGCCATCGAGTACCCCCAGAACCGCGGAGAGCCGAGCAGCTCGGGGTATTCGGCGAATTGCTGGGTCAGCGTGCGCCCTGACGCGACGTGGGTCTCGCCAAGGTCGAACCATGTGATCGCCAGTACCAGCGCCCCGATCCAGAACATCGCCCAGAAGGTCGCCTGCCAGCCGAAGGATTGTTCCAGCAAGCCGCCCACAGCGGGGGAGATCATGGGCACCAGCGCCATGCCCATCGTGACATAGCCGATCATCGAGGCGGCTTTATCTTGGGCGAACATATCGCGCACCACCGCGCGGCTCAGCACCATCGACACGGCGACGATGGCCTGCACGCAGCGGAACGCAAGGAACACAGCCGTCGTGGGGGCGTAGATACAGCCCACCGTCGCGACCATATATATCGCCAACCCCCATAGCAGCACATTGCGGCGGCCCAGATTGTCAGAAATCGGGCCGATCAGCACCTGCAGTACCGCGCTACACAGCAGATAAAGCGGCACGGAAAGCTGCATCACAGCGTAATCGGCGTCGAAATATTCAGCCATAGCGGGAAGGCTTGGCAAGAACATATTCATCGCCAGCGCCCCGATCCCCGACAGAAGGATCAGCGTGGAAATATGCGGGGGGGATGTTTTATCCAGAAAACGGACGGGGTTATCCTTGATCATTGCATATCAGTATGCCTGCGGTTGCATCTTGTCTATCCAGAACCATACGGTAACCGAACGATTTGCAAGTTTTCAATTAGCAAATGCGTGGGTGTATATTTTTTGCAAATTTGCAAAAATGCTCTTTGGTTCGCGCGGGGGCGGCGTTACGGTGGCGGAAATCTTATAGAGGTGCGTGATGAAAGATATTCTGGAACAGCTTGAAACCCGCCGCGACGACGCCCGACTGGGCGGAGGGCAAAAGCGCATTGATGCGCAACACGCCCGTGGCAAGCTGACCGCCCGCGAGCGGATCGACCTGTTGCTTGATGATGGGTCGTTTGAAGAATTCGACATGTTCGTCACCCACCGCTGCACCGACTTCGGGATGGAGCAGCAAAAACCCGCAGGTGATGGCGTTGTCACCGGTTGGGGCACGATCAATGGCCGTCTGGTCTATGTTTTCAGTCAGGATTTCACGGTCTTTGGCGGGTCGCTGTCCCAGACCCACGCGCAGAAGATCTGCAAGATTCAGGATATGGCGATCCAGAACGGTGCGCCTGTCATCGGGATCAACGATTCCGGCGGTGCGCGTATTCAGGAGGGCGTCGACAGCCTCGCGGGTTATGCCGAGGTGTTCCAGCGCAATATCGAAGCCTCCGGTGTGATCCCGCAGATCAGCGTGATCATGGGGCCATGTGCGGGCGGGGCGGTCTATTCCCCTGCGATGACTGACTTTATCTTCATGGTTAAAGACACGTCCTATATGTTCGTGACAGGCCCTGACGTGGTCAAAACCGTGACCAACGAACAGGTCACCGCAGAGGAGTTGGGCGGCGCGACGACGCACACGCGCAAATCCTCCGTCGCGGATGGCGCGTTTGAAAATGACGTCGAAGCACTGGCCGAGGTGCGTCGTCTGGTCGATTTCCTGCCCGCTAACAACCGCGACCTGCCGCCTGTGCGCCCGTTCTTTGACGAACCCGACCGGATCGAGGCGTCGCTTGATACATTGGTGCCCAGCAACGCCAACACGCCCTATGACATGAAAGAGCTGATCCACAAGCTCGCGGATGAAGGCGACTTTTACGAAATTCAGGAAGACTTCGCCAAGAACATCCTGACCGGCTTTATCCGTATCGAAGGGCGCACCGTGGGTGTGGTCGCGAACCAGCCGATGGTGCTGGCGGGCTGCCTTGATATCGACAGCTCGCGCAAGGCGGCGCGGTTTGTGCGCTTCTGCGATGCGTTTGAAATTCCGATCCTGACGCTGGTGGACGTGCCCGGCTTTCTCCCCGGTACGGGGCAGGAATATGGCGGCGTGATCAAACACGGTGCCAAGCTGCTGTTCGCCTATGGCGAAGCGACAGTGCCGATGGTGACAGTCATCACCCGCAAAGCCTATGGCGGCGCGTATGACGTGATGGCGTCCAAGCACCTGCGGTCCGACTTCAACTACGCGTGGCCCACAGCCGAGATTGCCGTGATGGGGGCCAAGGGCGCGACAGAGATCATCCACCGTGCCGATCTGAACGACCCCGAAAAGATCGCGCGCCATACCGCCGACTACGAAGAGCGTTTCGCGAACCCCTTTGTCGCGGCAGAGCGTGGCTTTATCGACGAAGTGATCCAGCCGCGTACCACGCGCAAGCGGATTGCCCGCGCCTTTGCCTCGTTGCGCAACAAGAAAGCCGCGATGCCTTGGAAAAAGCATAACAACATCCCGCTCTAACGTCGTTTAATCCATATCCCTCGCGGTGCCTTTGCAGGTGCCCGATGGGCAGGAGACCGCTTTGGTTACCGATCACCCCTCTCTTTCCGCGTCTTTGGCTTACGGTCTGCATCCAGCGGGTGCGGCACTGAAGTGGCTTGCGGTTGGCGCAGCTTTCGCAACGGCCTCTGCCGCGGCGCAGCCGGTCGAGGTGCCGTCGGGCGAAAGCATCGAATTGCAAGAGGTGCTGATAGACGAGGTGGGGGTGCAGACATGGCTGCGCTTCCGTTTTGTGGCCCCTTATATCGCGCGCGATACGGGCGCTGTGGACTTTGCGCAGGTTGGGGCCGATATGACCTATCTGTGCGACGCGCTGGCCATTCCCTACATGGCGCAACATGCGCTGGACGGAGAGGTCATCGTGATCTCTTTGGCTGATCGCGTCACGGAATTCGGGGTGTCCGACCCCGATGCCACACAGTTTTTCGAGGCATTTCGCCTGAGCAACGACACCTGTATCTGGGAGGGCCTTTGATGCACCCACAACATCTTGCGAGCGCTGCGGCACCAGCGCGCCGAACTGCGGCTTTGGCGTCACATCTGGCCGCATTGGAAAGCACACCGTATGCAACGCCAATGAACTGCGATAATGTCGCGGCGGGGAATACCGACGTATTTCTTACTTCAACATTGGGGTCTGATTGGCATGAGGCAGTGCCGGGCCCTTTAAACAGTGACAGGAGACTTAGATGTCCAAGAGCATCACAATGCTGGCCGCATTCGGCCTTATCGCAGCCGTTGCGGCATGCGCACCCAAGCAGCAAGAAGAATATGTCGTGGTCGCACCCGAGCCCATCTCGGTTGAGCCAGTGTACACAGGCAAGTACAAGTAATGCTTGCTGGGGGCAGGCGTCTGCGCCTGTCTCCAACCCCTCTGCGGCATGTAACGCAGGGGTAGCACCGCGCATCGCCCTCGCAGTCTGGGGGGTATCATGCTGAAACATCGCGGTTTTCCGGGGCGTATGCCCGGATCAGACTATCAATTCGTTATCCGTCGCGCCAATCCGCGTGGGGTCACCCCGCTGACCCGTCGCGAACGCCGTTCCGACCGCAAGGCGGCGGACCGGCGCGTCGACACGGCCTTTATGCGCGCGCTGTGGGAAGCCTTTGGCGACCAGCCGTTCGAAAGGGGCAATCTGGACGCGGGGCGTCTGTCTTGGCTCTTTGGTCGCGAGGTCGTTGCGGTAGACGACCCCTTTGATCCAGCCGACTATGACGCGATGCTGGTCATCAACGAAGCCCTTGCCCGGGCGTCTTTCCCCGACGCGTTCGAGGATTGATCATGCGCGTCGCCCCCTTCCTTTCGGCTGGTTTTCGCCACGTGCACGGCATGTTGGGCGGTAATTTGCCCGATGAGGCAGGGGCGCGCGCCGTTATTCAAACCGCGGTGGAACCTTCTGCGAAACCATGCGTTTATCAGTATCACATCGCGAATAACGCACGATCAATAAAAGGTTTAATCCCATGTCCATCAAAACAATTCTTCTCGCCGTTACTGCGTCCGCTGGCCTTGCTGCATGCGGTGACACACTGGGCGAACAAGCGCTCGGCGGTGGTGTCGTGGGTGCCGGTGCAGCAGCCGTCACAGGCGGTAGCCTCGCGCAAGGCGCGGCCATCGGTGCCGGCGCAAACGTACTGGCGTGCCAATCCGGCGCAGTGCGCTGCCAATAATCTGACATCTACCGCGGCTTTGGGTCGCAGTAGCTGCAGTGTCAAAGATTTTGCCCCGCTCAGCCGCGTGCTGACGCGGGGTTTTTCCGTTCACTCAAGACCAAAAGGGACAGTCGATGTTCAATAAGATCCTGATCGCCAACCGCGGCGAGATTGCCTGCCGCGTTATCAAGACCGCCAAGAAGATGGGCATCGAAACCGTCGCCGTCTATTCCGACGCTGATGCGCAGGCGTTGCACGTCCAGATGGCCGATGAGGCGATCCACATCGGCCCGCCTGCCGCGAACCAGTCGTATATCGTGATCGACAAGATCATGGACGCGATCAAGCAGTCGGGCGCGCAGGCCGTACACCCGGGCTATGGCTTCCTGTCCGAGAACGCGAAATTCGCCGAGGCGCTCGAGGCCGCTGGCGTCGCCTTTGTCGGCCCCCCTAAGGGCGCGATCGAGAAGATGGGCGACAAGATCACCTCCAAGAAAATCGCGCAGGAAGCCGGTGTTTCCACCGTGCCCGGCTATATGGGGCTGATCGAAGACGCGGATGAGGCGGTGAAGATCTCGAACGAAATCGGCTATCCGGTAATGCTGAAAGCCTCTGCCGGTGGGGGCGGCAAGGGGATGCGTATCGCGTGGAACGACGAAGAGGCCCGCGAGGGGTTCCAGTCGTCCAAGAACGAGGCCGCCAACAGCTTTGGCGATGATCGTATCTTTATCGAGAAATTCGTCACCCAGCCGCGCCACATCGAAATTCAGGTGCTGTGCGACGCCCACGGCAATGGTATCTATCTGGGCGAACGCGAATGTTCGATCCAGCGCCGCAACCAGAAGGTCGTGGAAGAGGCCCCGTCGCCTTTCCTTGACGAAGCCACCCGCAAAGCCATGGGCGAGCAATCCGTCGCCTTGGCGCAGGCCGTTGGCTATACCTCTGCCGGTACGGTCGAATTTATCGTGGACGGCGACAAGAACTTCTACTTCCTTGAAATGAACACCCGTCTTCAGGTGGAACACCCCGTGACCGAGCTGATCACCGGTGTCGATCTGGTCGAACAGATGATCCGCGTCGCCAATGGCGAAAAGCTGACCATCACCCAGGACGACGTGAAACTGACAGGTTGGGCGATCGAAAACCGGCTCTATGCCGAAGATCCGTACCGCGGCTTCCTGCCCTCCATCGGGCGTCTGACGCGCTACCGTCCTCCGATGGAGATCGCGGCGGGCCCCTTGCTGACCAACGACAAATGGCAGGGCGATGCGCCTGCGGGTGACACGGCTGTGCGCAACGATACCGGTGTCTACGAGGGCGGCGAGATCTCGATGTACTACGACCCGATGATCGCCAAGCTGTGTACATGGGCACCGACCCGCGCCGAGGCGATTGAACGCATGCGCGTGGCGCTGGATAGCTTCGAGGTCGAAGGCATCGGGCACAACCTGCCGTTCCTCTCTGCCGTGATGGATCATCCGATCTTTGTCGAAGGCAACATGACCACCGCCTTCATCGCCGAACAATACCCCGACGGCTTTGACGGGGTAGAGCTGCCTGACGCGGAACTGCGCCGGATCGCGGCGGCCACCGCAGCCATGCACCGCGTCGGAGAGATCCGCCGGACTCGCGTGTCGGGCCGCATGGACAACCACGAACGCAAGGTCGGCACCGCCTGGAACGTCGCGCTGCAAGGCCAGTCGTTCGATGTGGAAATTCAGGCCGACCCAAAGGGCGCGACGGTGACCTTCGACGACGGCACAGCGTTGCGCGTCGCGGGCGACTGGACACCGGGCGACCAACTGGCCGAGATGACCATCGACGACGCACCGCTGGTGTTCAAGGTCGGCAAAATCTCTGGCGGGTTCCGCGTGCGGGCCCGTGGCGCGGATATGAAAGTGCATGTGCGCAACCCGCGTCAGGCCGAACTGGCCCGTCTGATGCCCGAGAAACTGCCGCCCGACACATCGAAAATGCTGCTGTGCCCCATGCCGGGTCTGGTGGTGAAAATCGATGTAGAGGTTGGCGACGAGGTGCAGGAGGGCCAGAACCTCTGCACCATCGAGGCGATGAAGATGGAGAACATCCTGCGCGCCGAGAAGAAGGGCAAAGTGTCCAAGGTAAATGCCGCAGCGGGGGATGGCCTCGCTGTGGATGATGTCATCATCGAGTTCGAATAAGCGCCATGCCAGCCGTTGCCATCATGGGATACAACACGGCGCTGCGGGGAATCCCTTCGCAGCACCGGCCCATATTGCAGCGGCTGCTGGCTGTTCAGTCGAAGATTTTACCTGACTTTTCCTTGGCTTCGCGAATTTCGCGTTGCCGGATGGTCATTTTGTCGATGCTGCGGGTGATCTCGCGCACATCCCAGGGGCGGGGCTTGCGCAGCTTGATCCCGCCGTCTTTGCCCACCAGCACCAACATGAACCCGCGCGGCCGCATCCGTAGCCGCAACGGGCTGCGCGCGCCCGGGTCGGTATCGGTCAGGACAATCACGTCACGCTCGATCAGGTCTTCGGGCTGCTCGCGCAAAAGCTCCATCTGGGATTGGAAGGCGGGGTCATCCTCGCTGTCCGCAAAGACCAGAACCGGTCTTTTTTTCCAGTGGAATTCACTCAAATCTTCCATATCTGCGGGCAGGAACAAGCCGGGAACCTCGGGGTCCGTGGCCGTTTGCGCCCCCGCCGAGACCGCAAACAATCCTGCAAAAACAAGGGCTATCACTGGTTTCATTTTGTCTCCTGTCCGTACAGATATAAGCTTGCGCGACGCAATTGCGATGCACAACCGGACATCTGCGCATATTAAGCACTCTGCAACAGGTTTGCGGGCATGACTGTGGCTCAAACTCTTAGTGGGCCACAGTGGCTGGCCCCCGTTCAAGGATTGGGCAAGCAGATCATGGATATTCTTCTTCACGTCGGTGCACACCGTACAGGAACCACCAGTTTTCAACGCTATCTGGCGGATCACGCCGACCCCATTGCGGCGCAGGGCACCTGCGTCTGGGGGCCGCGCCAGACCCGTGGCGGGCTGTTTGCGGGGCTGTTTCCGGCGTCGGGAATGCTGGCCTCGGGGCCGAATTTGGTAAACGGGCGCGTGTCGCTGCTGATGGGCAAGGCGCGGGACCTCGGGGCGGATCAACTGCTGATCTCGGACGAGAATATGATCGGCTCGGCGCGCCATTCGGTGCGCAGCGGGCGGCTGTTTCCTGCCATCGGCGAACGTATGGCGCGGTTCGGGGCCAGCTTTGGCGGGCGCGTGACGCAGGTGGTGCTGACCATCCGGCAGACGGACCATTGGTGGGCCTCTGCGCTGGCCTATACCGTGGGGCGCGGGCATCCCGTACCGGACGCCGACCAGATTGACCGCATCGCCCATGACCGGCGCGGCTGGCGCGATGTCATCACCGATCTTGCCTGCGCCTTGCCCGAGGCGAAGATCAGCATCGCCCGCTATGACGATTACGCTGGCCGCCCCGATGCGCTGTTTACGCAGCTCACCGGTCGTGCTGCCCCCGCCACCACCCAAGGCTATTGGCTGAACCGCCGCCCGGACGAGGCCAGCCTGCGTGCGCAGATGGGCCCTGCCGCGGCAGGGCTGCGCAGCGACGGGCTGGGCAACTGGCACCCCTTTAGCGACGCGCAGGCCGCGGCCTTGCGTGAAACCTATGCGGACGATCTGTTCTGGCTGACAGCCGGTGCGGATGGTCTTGCCACCCTGACAGAGACCTCAACCGCCCCAAGAGCCGGCACAAGCTGGCCAGACGGCGATAGAAGAAAAGGACACCACCATGACAGCGGACAAAGAAAACTGGCGCAATCTGGCTGAGGCGGAACTGCGCGGGCGTAGCCTCGATGACCTGACGTGGCACACGCTGGAAGGCATTGATGTCAAACCGCTTTACACCGCGGAAGACACCGAAGGGCTGGACCATCTGGGCGGCATACCCGGCGAGGCACCCTTTACCCGCGGGGTGAAGGCGACCATGTACGCCGGCCGCCCGTGGACGATCCGCCAATATGCGGGGTTCTCTACGGCAGAGGAATCGAACGCCTTTTACCGCCGCGCCCTTGCGGCGGGGCAGCAGGGGGTGTCGGTGGCCTTCGATCTGGCCACCCACCGCGGCTATGACAGCGACCACCCCCGTGTAGAGGGCGACGTGGGTAAGGCGGGCGTGGCCATCGACAGCGTCGAGGATATGAAGATCCTGTTCGACGGTATCCCGCTCGACAAAGTATCTGTCTCCATGACGATGAACGGCGCGGTGATCCCGATCCTGGCGAATTTCATCGTCGCGGGCGAAGAGCAGGGGCATGATAAATCCGTGCTCTCGGGCACCATTCAGAACGACATTCTGAAAGAGTTCATGGTCCGCAACACCTATATCTATCCGCCCGAGCCCTCGATGCGGATCATCGGGGATATCATCGAATATACCTCGGACCACATGCCGAAATTCAACTCCATCTCGATCTCGGGCTACCACATGCAAGAGGCGGGCGCGAACCTTGTGCAGGAACTGGCCTTTACCCTTGCCGATGGCCGCGAATATGTGCGCACGGCGATTGCGGCGGGCATGGATGTGGACCGGTTTGCACCCCGGCTGAGCTTCTTCTTCTGCATCGGCATGAACTTCTTTATGGAGGCCGCGAAACTGCGCGCGGCGCGTCTGCTGTGGTCGCGGATCATGGATGAATTCAAACCGAAGAACCCCAAATCCTCGATGCTGCGGACCCACTGCCAGACCTCCGGCGTGAGCCTTCAGGAACAAGACCCCTATAACAACGTGATCCGCACCGCCTACGAGGCGATGAGCGCGGTTCTGGGCGGCACGCAGTCGCTGCACACCAATGCCCTGGACGAGGCGATTGCCCTGCCCACCGATTTCTCCTCGCGCATTGCGCGCAACACGCAGTTGATTTTGCAAGAAGAAACCGGCGTCACCAATGTCGTCGACCCGCTGGCCGGCAGCTACTATGTCGAGAAGCTGACCGCCGATCTGGCAGACGCCGCATGGAAGCTGATCGAGGAAGTGGAAGAGCTGGGCGGGATGACCAAGGCCGTCGCCTCCGGCATGCCGAAACTGCGCATCGAAGAGGCCGCCGCCACCCGTCAGGCCAAGATCGACCGCGGCACCGAGGTGATCGTCGGGGTCAATAAATACCGCCGCGAGGTCGAGGACGAGATCGACATTCTGGACGTCGATAACGTCAAGGTGCGCGACAGCCAGATCAAACGTCTCGAAGCGATCCGTGGCGCGCGTGACGAAGACGCCTGCAAAGCCGCCCTGGCCGAGCTGACCCGCCGCGCCGCAGAGGGCGGAAACCTGTTAGAAGGGGCGGTCGAAGCCGCCCGCGCCCGCGCCACCGTAGGGGAGATCAGCATGGCGATGGAAGAAAAATTCGGACGTCACCGCGCCGAGGTCAAGACATTGGCCGGCGTCTATGGCGCGGCCTATGAGGGCGACAGCGGCTTTGCGGAGATCCAGAAATCGGTCGAGGATTTCGCCGAAGCCGAAGGCCGCCGTCCGCGTATGCTGGTGGTCAAGATGGGTCAGGACGGGCACGACCGCGGGGCCAAGGTCATTGCGACCGCCTTTGCCGATATCGGGTTCGACGTGGATGTGGGGCCGCTGTTCCAGACCCCCGCCGAGGCCGCGCAGGATGCTGTGGACAACGACGTGCATGTCATCGGCATCTCGTCCCAGGCGGCGGGTCACAAAACGCTCGCCCCGCAGCTGATCAAGGCGCTGAAGGATCAGGGGGCCGAGGATATTCTGGTCATCTGCGGCGGGGTCATTCCGCAGCAGGATTACAAGTTCCTCAAGGATGCGGGGGTCAAGGCGATCTTCGGGCCGGGGACCAATATCCCCAATGCCGCGCAGGATATCCTGAAACTGATCCGTGCCGCACGCAGCTAAACGGGCGCGAGGGGGCTGTCTGCCCCCTCACACTCCCCCGAGGATTTGAACCATCTGGAAGCAGGACCGATGATTGAACTGGACCATCTTGCCGTCGCGGGCGAAAGCCTGAAAGCCGCGTCCGACTTGGCCGCGCAGGTGCTCGGGGTGCCGTTGCAGCCGGGTGGCGCACATGCGGTGTTTGGCACGCATAACCATCTGCTGGGACTTGGCGATGCGCTGTATCTGGAGGCGATTGCCGTCGACCCCGACGCGCCTGCGCCTGCCTATGCGCGCTGGTTTGATTTGGACCGGTTCAACGGCCCGGCGCGGCTGTCCAACTGGATTTGCCGCTGCGATGATCTTGACGCGACGCTGGAAGCTTTGCCCGAAGGCTACGGCGCGCCGGTGGCGTTGCAGCGTGGGGATCTGCGCTGGCGTATGGCGGTGCCGGAAACCGGTATGCTGCCCTATGACAATTGCGCCCCTGCCTTGATGCAATGGGAAGGCGAGGCCCATCCGACCCAGCGGCTTGATGCCTCTGGCTGTCGTTTGGTGACATTGACGGTCCAGCATCCGCAGGCCGAGGCATTGGCGGCAACGCTCGCCCCGATCTTCACCGATGCGCGCGTGGTGTTCGAGGTCGGGACACCGGCGCTGTCTGCCCGTTTTGACACGCCCGCGGGCCGTGCTGTGCTGGCGTGATCATCCGGCCTGCAAAGGGCAGTGACGCCGGGGCGGTGGCGGCCCTGTGGAATGTGATGATCACGCAAACGCTGTTCACCTTCACGTCGCAGCCCAAGATGGCTGCAGAGGTCGATGCGCTGATCGCCGGTCGCGCGGGGCAGTTCTGGGTGGCCGACGCGGAGGGTGTCGCCGGTTTCATCACCTACGGGGCCTTTCGCAGCGGGGTGGGGTATCGCGATGCGGTGGAGCATTCGATCGTGCTGGATGCCGCAGCGCAGGGCGCGGGTGCCGGGCGTGCCTTGATGCAAACCGCCTGTGATGCGGCCGTCGCACAGGGGCGGCGCGTCATGGTGGCGGCGATCAGCGGGGCCAATCCGGGTGCCGTCGGCTTTCATGCGGCACTCGGGTTTGACCACGTGGGCAGGATGCCGCGCATCGGGCAGAAGAACGGGCAGCAGCTTGACCTAATTTTGATGCAGAAAATGCTGACGCCCCGCTGACTTCCCCGGCGCTGCCCCGTATGGTGGGCGTCATGTCTATTTGGTCTCGCATCACCGAAGCTTTGTCAGCGCTCACCGCCGGTGAGGGGCTGTCGGCTGTTTTCGACCGTCTGCGCACCCCGCCAGAGCGGTCGGTGGCCTTTACCATTGCGGTGATCGCGCTTGGGGCCAAGATGGCCAAGGCCGACGGGCAGGTGACCCGCGACGAGGTTACCGCCTTTCGCGAAGTGTTCCAGATTGCCGAGGCCGACCAGCAGGGGGCGGCGCGGGTGTTCAATCTGGCACGGCACGATGTGGCCGGGTTCGAGGATTACGCCGCGCGCATTGCGCAGATGTTCGCGGACCAGCCCGAGACGTTGCATGATCTGATCGAAGGGTTGTTCCACATTGCCATGGCCGATGGCATGTACCATCCGAACGAGGATGCGTTTCTGGTGCGTGTCGCGCAGATTTTCGCGATGGATGACAGCGATTTTGCCTCGCTTCGGGCGCGGTTCGTTCCCGATACCTCGCCGCTGCCCCATGCGGTTCTGGGCATTCCGCCCGATGCCTCGCTTGAAGAGGGGCGCGCGGCCTGGCGCAAGCTGGTGCGGGCCAATCACCCCGACGCTCTGGTCGCCCGTGGCCTGCCGCAAGAGGCCATCGCCATGGCCGAAAAACGCATGATCGACATCAACCGCGCGTGGGAGACTTGGTCAGGCAAGGCGCAGTAATGCGGATCGCGACCTATAACGTTGAATGGTTCACGGGTCTGTTCGACGATGAGGATCAGTTGCTGCTGGATGACGGCTGGTCGGCACGCCACAATATCACCCGTGCGCAGCAGGCGCAGGCTTTGGGTACCGTGTTTCGGGCGATGGATGCCGATGCGGTCATGGTGATCGAGGCCCCTGACCAAAGCCGAAAACGCGGCACGGTGGCCGCATTGGAACGCTTTGCCGCGCATTTTGATCTGCGCACGCGCAAGGCGCTGATCGGCTTTGCCAATGACACGCAGCAGGAAATCGCGCTGTTGTTCGATCCGGACCGGCTGTCGGCCACCCATGCGCCCGGTGGTGCGGTCGGGCAGGGGGATGCGCCGCGCTTTGACGGGACGTTGGACATTGATCTGGATATCGACGCGCGCGAGGATCATGTCGTCTTTTCCAAACCGCCGCTCGAGCTGGATATCGTCACCCGCGAAAGGGTGGCATTTCACATGATCGGCGCGCATCTGAAATCCAAGGCCCCCCATGGGGCCAAGACGCCGCAGGATGCGCTGCGCATAGGGATCGCCAATCGGCGCAAGCAGTTGGCGCAGGCGATCTGGCTGCGTCGGCGGATCGATGCGCGGCTCGACGATGGCACGCCGCTGATGGTCTTGGGCGATCTGAACGACGGGCCGGGCCTCGACAGTTTCGAGGATCTTTTTGGGCGGTCCTCGGTCGAGATTGTGATGGGCCACCGGCAAGATCGCGCGCTCGTCGATCCCCATGCGATCCGCGCCTTGGGCCAGCGGATCGGGGCGATGCCCACCACGTCACGCTTCTGGATCGCGCCCGAAAAACGTTATCTGCAGGCGCTGCTGGATTACATCATGATCAGCCCGGCCCTGACCGCGTATCGGCCGCACTGGCGCATCTGGCACCCGTTGGACGACCCGGAATGCTGGGGGGATGCCGCGTTGCGCGACGCCTTGATCACGGCGTCGGATCACTTTCCGGTGACGATTGATCTGGACCTGTCGACCCGCCTTTAATCCCGCTTTCATCACAAGATGAAATAGGGCAGTCTTCGCCGCATGAGACAGTTTCTTTTGACCACCACCCTGATCTGCCTGTCCAGTGTCGCCGTGGCACAAGAGCAGGAAAACGACGGTTCCGGCTTTTCCTTGATGGAACGCGGGGCGCGGGATTTCTTTGACGGTATGAAGAAAGAGATGGCCCCCGCGCTGGAAGGGCTGGGCGAGTGGGGGCGCAAGGCCAGCCCCGCGCTGCGGAATTTCATCTCCGAGATGGGGCCCGCCTTTACCGATCTGCTGGAAGAGGTCGAGGATTGGAGCGTCTATGAGCCGCCCCAAAAGATGCCCAATGGCGATATCGTGATCCGCCGCAAGCCAGACCCCGCGCCGGAAGATGACATGCCCGAAGACAAGACACCCGAGAAAACGCCGCCCCCGCCCGCGATCTATCTGGACGAGGTGCCGCAGATCGACCTGTAAGACAGGCTATTTCTTGCAGGTCTTAAGCTGGACCTCGGCCCCCAGGGACAGGGCGAGGGAATTCAGCCGCGCTTCGGCGACCTCTCCGAACAGGGGCATCATGTCGTCGGTCAGCCACAGCTCCAGCAGCTTTTTCTTGGGGAACCAGCGCATGTGGCCGCGCTCTTCCTCGGGGTTCATCCAGAGCATCGCGCCAAAGCGCATGGCCTTGCCCAGAATCTCGGCCTCTAGCCGCGTCTTTTCATCGACCATTTCATAGAGGTCTTCGAAACGGGTATTCTCGCGCTTGTTGGAATAGCGGTGCAGCAGCGCCAGCCCCAGATAGATCCGTTCTGAATGTTTCAGCCCGCCCAGATTCGCCCGCGTCGCATTGTCAAAACAGACTTCGGCGCGGTAGTCGGGATGCGCGCGCCAGCTGACGTCGTGCAGCAGGCAGGCGGCCTTGACCAGACGTTTGCGCTGCGGCGGCGCGGATTTATAGAGCGGCAGGATAAAGTCGAACAGCGCCTTGCCGAACCCCGGTGTGCGCGCGTCCTTGGCTTCGGCAAAACGGCAGGCTTCGATCAGAGGGTCGCGGTCGCGCAGGCGTTGGGGCATCTGTTCATACAGCATCCCCTCGCGGATCCCGTAGCTGGAGATCGCGATATCCTTTGGTTTGAACGTCTTGACAAGCCGCGACAGTACTTCGGCGGCAAAGGGCACCAGTGCCATCCGGCTGGAGGAGACGCCGCTGATCTTGCGCAGCTCTTCATGGTCGCTGGTCTGGATGTGTTTCACCGTCTCGCGGACGGATTTCGGGGTCATCCGGTATTCATGCAGCACGTGCAGCGGGTAGCCGCGGCGCACCATGTCGATGCGCGCGATGGCACGCCACGAGCCGCCCACCAGAAACAGACGGTCGCGCTGTGCGCCCATCTTTTCGGCCAGACCTTCGATCACCGTCTTGATCTGCGCCTGCCGTGCCTTGGCACCGCCCTTGATGTCGCGCAGTTTCAGCGGCCCGAGCGCCGAGGTCACCCGTTTGCCCACGCGCCCACCCGAGATTTCTGCCAGCTCCATCGACGACCCGCCGATGTCGCAGACCAGACCAAAGGCACCGGGCCAGCCCAGCAAGACACCCTGCGCTGACAGTCGCGCCTCTTCCTCGCCGTCGATGACCCAAATCTTCAGGCCTGTCTCGCGCTGCACCTCGTCGCAGAAATCACGCCCGTCGCTGGCGTCGCGCACGGCGGCGGTGGCGACGACGGTCAGCTCGGACAGGCCCATGCCCTGTGCCAGCTTGCTGAAGCGGCGCATGGCAGAGAGGGCGCGGACCCGGCCTTCGGGCGACAGATGGCCTGTTTCGGCCATGCCCGCCCCAAGGGCGCACATGATCTTTTCATTGTAGAAATAGGCAGGCGACCGCGCGGCCCCGTCAAACACCACCAACCGGACAGAGTTCGACCCCACATCGACCACGCCCACACGCGCCAGCGCACGGGCCGAAGGGTCTTGGAACAGGGGTTTGCCGAACAGGCCCAGATCAGCGACGCCCGTTTCGGGCACGGGAGAGGGCGGAGGGGTGTCGGTTTTATCTGCCACGGACGCTCCTGCGGGGGCCTTTGTTTGGGGGGCAAGGTGGCCCAGCCGGCCCGCCGCGTCAATCGTTAACGCAAACGGGCACGTGAAAAACCCCGCCGCGTTGGGGGGATATAGACGCCAGCGGGAACGCAAGCGGACAGATGCGCCTTCGGCGAGAGTTTACAGGCAAAATGAAGCGGTTAGTCTTCGGTATGGGTCAGTTTCGGGACGTCGGATGCGCCCGCCGTGCCACGCCCGGAGAGAGAGGGGTTCTCCATGAAGAAGCGGTGGCAGTTGAAGGCGAAGGTGCCTTCTGCAATCTCGGGGCGGGCAAAGCTGCCATCGGGGGACATGACCCAGCTTTGCGCCACATCCGCAAGATTGGCCGCCATGACCTGACTGGTGATCTGCGCCTTGACGGTGGGGTTCTCGATCTCGACCAGGGTTTCGACGCGGCGGGTCAGGTTGCGGCCCATCCAGTCGGCGGAGGACATGAAGACCCGCGATTTCTTATGCGGCAGCCCGTAGCCATTGCCAAAGCAGACGATGCGTGAATGCTCCAGGAAGCGCCCGACGATGGATTTCACGCGGATGTTTTCGGACAGCCCCTTGATGCCGGGGCGCAACCCGCAGATGCCGCGGATCACCAGGCTGATTTTCACCCCTGCCTGGCTCGCGGCGTAGAGCGCGTCGATCACATCCGCATCCACGATGGAGTTCATCTTGGCCCAGATCTCTGCCGGTTTGCCAGCGGCGGCATGGTCGGCCTCGGCGGCGATCATCGCCAGCAGGCGCGGCTTCAACGAGATGGGCGAGATGGCGAGGTTGTCCAGCGTGTCGGGTTGCGCGTAGCCCGACAGGTAGTTGAACACTTTGGTCGCGTCGCGGCCCAGCTTCTGGTCACAGGTGAACAGCGACAGATCGGTATAAATCCGTGCGGTGATCGGGTGGTAGTTGCCCGTGCCATAGTGGGTATAGGTGACCAGTTGATCGCCCTCGCGACGCACCACGGTCGAGATTTTTGCATGGGTCTTGAGGTCGAGAAACCCATAGACGACATGCGCGCCCGCGCGTTCCAGCCGGCGTGACTGGCGGATGTTGGCAGCCTCGTCGAAACGCGCCTTGAGCTCGACCAGCGCGGTGACTGATTTCCCGTCTTCGGCGGCTTCGCACAGCGCCTCGACAATGGGGCTGTCGCGCGAGGTGCGGTAGAGCGTCTGCTTGATCGCCACCACATCGGGATCGCGCGCGGCCTGTGCCAGAAAGCGGACCACCATATCGAAGGTCTCGTAGGGGTGGTGCAGCAGCATGTCCTTGGACCGGATCGCGGCGAACATATCGCCTTCGTGGTCGGTCACGCGTTCGGGGATGCGCGGGGTGAATTGCGGCCAGAGCAGATCGGGGCGGCTGTCGGTCACCAGTTCGGAGAGGTCGTTGATGCCGATCATCCCGTCCAGTTCGATCACATCCTGCGGGCGCACACCCAGTTCGGCCATGACCACGGATTTCAGCTTTTCGGGGGCACCGGCGGAATGGGTCAGGCGCACGACCTCGCCGCGGCGGCGGCGTTTCAGGGCGACCTCGAATTCGCGCACAAGGTCTTCGGCCTCTTCCTCGACCTCAAGATCGCTGTCACGCAGCACGCGGAATTCGAAATGCGCCTTGAGCTTGTAGCCCGGAAACAGCCCCGGCACCTTGAGCACCAGAAGATCTTCGAGCGGCAGGAACCGCAGCGAGCCTTCGGCGGCGGGCAGGGCGACGAAACGGTCGATCTGCGCCGGGATCGGCAGCAGGGCCTGAAGGGGGCGTTTGTCGCTGGTGCGTTCCAGTTGCAGCGCCAACGCGTAGCCGGTGTTGGGGATGAAGGGGAAGGGGTGCGCGGGGTCAATCGCCAGCGGGGTCAGAACCGCAAAGACGCGGTGCAGGAATACATCGTCAAGATAGGCCAGATCGGCCGCGTCCAGATCAGCGGCGCGTTCGAGCATGATGTTCTGGTCGTCCATCTCTGACATCAGATCGACCAGCACGCGCTGTTGTTCGGTCATCAGCTTGCGCGCGTCTTCGTTGATCAGCACCAGTTGCTGGGCAGGGGTCAGCCCGTCGCTGGCGGGGGTGGTGTTGCCGGCCTGAGCCAGCTCGCGCAGGCCCGCAACACGCACGGTATAGAATTCATCCAGATTGCCTGCCGAGATCGACAGGAAGCGCAGGCGTTCCAGCAGTGGCACGCGGGGGTTCTTGGCCTCTTCGAGAACACGCCAGTTGAACCCGAGCCAGCTGAGCTCGCGGTTATAGAAACGACCGGGGCCGGTGATGTCCAGATCGGGCATATCCTGCGGCGGCACGAAGGCGGATTCGAGAAAGTCAGCGTTTGTCATGACGGCCTTATGGCGTTGCAATGTAATGGGTTTGTGACGAAATCTGAGAAGATTATCGCGCGGCGTTAAACCCATTGTCCAGCACTTGTGCGGCCAGCGCCCGTGTCACCGGCTTTTGTTGCGCCAGACTGGCGGCATCCAGGGCCGCGACCAGATCACCGGCAGCTGCGAAAGACCGGTCCATACGCAGCAACAGATAGGGGATCACGTCGGGTTTGGGGGTCAGCTGGCGGTCGGCCAGCAGCTTGGCCATGACGGCCGTGAGCAGGCTGTCATCGGGCGCTTCAAGTGCGGCCGCCGTCGCCGCGCGCATACGGCTGGTCAGGTCAGGCAGATGCAGCCCCCATTGGGGCACCGCCGGGGTGCCGGTCAGCAGCAGGCTATGGCCTTCGGCCAGCACCAGATTGTGCAGGTGGAAAAGATGCGTCTCGGCCGCATTATCGCCCGCGATGTCGGGGACGTTCTCGACCGCCAGCGGGCCTTGGGCCAGCGCGGGGATATCGCCTGTGGCAATGTCGCGCGCGTCGATGATACCTGCGCCGGACAGATTGGCCCAGACATGCGCCAGATGGGTCTTGCCTGATCCGGGCGGGCCGGTCAGCACCATCTTGCGCCCCGCCCAGGCCTGCCAGCCCTCGATCATGGCCACGGCAATCGCATTTGACGGGGCGACGAAAAAGTCGTCCCGTCCCAGTGCGGGGCGGCTGGGAAGGTCAAGTCCAAGCTGTTGTGCCATCGTGTCAGTCCGCCGTTTCGTCCAAGGTCTTGCGCTGCGTGCCCTGATACAGCGAACTTTCGACATATTGCTCGGTCGCGAAGCGTGCAATCACGCCAAGGGCGGCGGCAATCGGCACGGCGGCCAGCATGCCGACAAAGCCGAACAACGAGCCAAAGACCGACAGCGCCAGGATCAGCCAGACCGGATGCAGCCCGACCGAATTGCCCACCAGCTTGGGGGTGAGGAAGTTGCCTTCAATCATCTGGCCGAGCACGAAGATGCCCGCCACCATCCCGATCGAGAACCAATCCCCCCAGAACTGGAACAGCGCCAGACCGATGGCCAAGGCACCGCCCAGAACCGCGCCGAGATAGGGGATGAAGGTGACCAGACCCGCGATAAAGCCCACGACAAGGCCGAATTGCAGCCCCACTAGCATCAGCGCGATGGCATAATAGGCCCCTAAAATCAGGCAGACGGTGCCCATGCCGCGGATGAACCCCGCCAGCGTGCGGTCGATGTCACGCGCAAGGCGACGGATCACCGGGGCGTGGTCGCGCGGCAGCAAACGGTCGATCTGGGCGACCATACGGTCCCAGTCCAACAGCAGATAGACGGCAACCACCGGCACGATCACAAACAGCACCATCACGTTCAGCAGCGACGCCGCCGAGGAAATCGCCGTGTTCAGCACCTCGCCGCCCCGTTCCTGAATGGTCGACCCGATAGAGTTGATCGAGCTGCGCAGCGTCGATCCTTCGTCAAGCAGGGCGGGGAAACGTTCGGTCAGGAAATTGGTGAAATTGCGGGTCAGCTCGGGGGCGACCTCGAACAGGTTGACGGCCTGATTGATCAAGGTCGGGATCACCAGCAGCGCCATCAGCACAAAGATCAGCAGGGCGACAAGCGTGATGACCATCGTGGCCATCGCGCGGCTCAGCCCCATGGCTTCAAGCCGGTCGGCCACGGGATCCAGGAAATAGGCAATCGCCGCCCCGATCAGAAACGGCAGCAGCACGTTACCGGTGAACCAGAGGAACACCAGAAAAATCGCCCCCGCGACACCCCAGTATTTCATCTGATCTCTGATAGGCAGGCCCATGCCGCATCCTCGCATTCTGGTTTCGGTCGACATTGCGCAACGGGGCCGGTTTTTCAAGGCCCGTGGTGAAATGGATCGGCAGTACTCGCCGATAGGGCAGGTGCCTTCGGCGAGGATTTAAAGCCATTTGGAAGCGGGCGTGGCGCGGTCAATGCAGGCGGACGCCCTGATCTTGCAGGGTTTTTTGCACGCGCTCCAGCGGCACGGCTTCCAGCGGGCAGCCCGAAGCCAGCGCGATGGCCGCCGCGACGCCCGCGCCTTGGCCCGCCACCGTGCAGCACGCCATGTTGCGCGTGGCGGCATGGGCGATTTTATCGCCGCCGATGGCGCGGCCCGCGACGAGCAGATTCTTCACGCCTTTGGGCAGCATCGCACGGTAGGGGATATGCATGTAGCGTCCCGTGGTGGGGATGATCAGCACGCCGTAGCCGTCGATGAACTCGGGGTAGATGCCGATACTGTCGTCAAATCGGGCCTGCTGGCGCACGTCGGTTTCGGTCATATTGTAGACCGCGTCGATCTTGCGCGTATCGCGGATGCCGATGCTCATGCCGAAATTGCGCAGCCGCGCGGTCTCGCAGCCCGGCGTATAGGCCTTGAGCGCGTCAATCGCGTGCATCGCCTGCGCGCGGCCCTCGATCTCGAAGCGGGTCATGCTGTCGGGGTCGGTGCCGTCGCATTCTGCAAGGTGGATCAGGTTCATATAGGTCATCTCGCCACTGTCATGCACAGCGCCCCATGTGCCCCCGATGGTGTTGAGGTTGGCGGGCATACGCCCGTCGCGGATGGCCTGGGCAAAGGGTTTGGCCAGAAACGGAGAGAACATCGCGTCTTCCTTGCCATCGGTTTCGACCACCCATTCGCCTGTGGACCAATTGGCATAGGTCTGCGGGTCGGCCTTGACCCCCGCCATGAAGGCCGCCTTGTCGACGCCCGCGATGTGGAACATGACCGAGGCGGCCTGCATCTCCTCGACCGGGGTCTTGTGGGTCGGGGCACCGGCACGGTGGGCGACATCGGCGTCGCCCGTGGCATCGATCACGATTTTGGCGAGGATCGCCTCGCGGCCCGCTTTTGATTCGACGATGACACCCCGGATCGTGTCGCCCTCCATGATGGGGGCTACGAACTGGCGGTGCAGCATCGGGTGGATCCCTGCTTCGGTCACCAGCCGGTCGGCGACAAGTTTGAACCCCTCGCTGTCCAGCTCGTAGCTGAGCGATTGGGATTCGGGGCTGGCAGCCCCCATCGCCTTGGCGCGTTCCTCGAATTCCCAGCCAATGCCGCCGGCCTCTATCGTCTGTTCATGGCGGTACCAGGCAAAGCCTTCGACCCCGACCACGGTGATATTGCCGCCAAAGCAGCCGAACCGGTCGAGCAGCGCCACCTCTGCCCCGGCGCGGGCGGCGGCAAGGGCCGCGGCCAGACCACCGGGGCCGGACCCGATCACCAGCACGCCGGTCTCGTGGATCACAGGGGTTTCGCGCGCGGGCTCTAGGATCATGGTCATGGGGCGTCCTTTTTGTTTTGTGCCGCTGACAACAAACGCGTCTGTGCGCCGAGGGTCAATCGGTTGCGGGACGCGCGACCTGGTGCCCGCTTCTTGGTGCCCCGTCTCTTCGTGATTGTCTCGGCGCGGGGATTATCATAGTCAGGTGCCAATTCACTCTGAGAGGATCATCATGCGTCTGTCCCGTTATTTTTTGCCTGTGCTCAAGGAAAACCCCTCTGAGGCGCAGATTGTCAGCCACCGGTTGATGCTGCGGGCGGGCATGATCAAGCAATCGGCGGCGGGGATCTATTCGTGGCTGCCGCTTGGCTTCAAGGTGCTGCGCAAGATCGAAACCATCGTGCACGAAGAACAGCAGCGTGCGGGCCACATCCCGATGCTGATGCCGACGCTGCAATCGGCGGACCTGTGGAAGGAATCCGGCCGCTTTGACGCCTATGGCCCCGAGATGCTGCGCATCAAGGACCGCCAGGACCGTGACATGCTTTATGGTCCCACGAACGAGGAAATGATCACCGATATCTTCCGCAGTCACGTCGGGTCGTATAAAGACCTGCCGATGACGCTGTACCACATCCAGTGGAAATTCCGCGACGAGGTCCGCCCCCGTTTCGGCGTCATGCGGGGTCGCGAGTTCCTGATGAAGGACGGCTATACCTTTGATCTGACGAAAGAAGATGCGCTGCACGCCTATAACCGCCATCTGGTGACCTACCTGCGCAGCTACGAACGCATGGGCTTGCAGGCGATCCCGATGCGCGCGGATTCCGGCCCGATCGGCGGCGACGATACGCATGAATTCCTCGTGCTGGCGGAAACCGGCGAATCCGAGGTGTTCTATGACAGCCAGATCACCGAGCTGAAGTTCGGCGACCGCGAGATCGATTATGATTCCGTCGACCAGTGTCAGGCCGTGATGGAGGAGTTCACCTCGCGCTATGCCCGCACGGACGAGACCCATGACGAAGCGCTCTTTGCCGAAGTCCCCGCCGAACGCCAGCGCAGCGCGCGCGGGATCGAAGTGGGGCAGATCTTCTATTTCGGGACGAAATATTCCGAACCGATGGGGGCGACCGTACAAGGGCCTGATGGCAAGCCTGTGCCGGTGCACATGGGGTCGCACGGCATCGGCGTCAGCCGTCTGCTGGGCGCGATCATCGAGGCATCGCATGACGACAAGGGCATCATCTGGCCCGAGGGCGTGACGCCGTTCCATGTGGGGATTGTGAACCTCAAGCAGGGTGACGAACAGGCGGATGCGGCCTGTGAGGCGTTGTATGCCAGCCTGCAGGCTCTGGGTCTGGACCCGCTGTATGACGACACCAAGGAACGCGCGGGTGGCAAATTCGCGACGATGGACCTGATCGGTCTGCCATGGCGGATCACTGTCGGGCCGCGGGGGCTGAAAAACGGTGTGGTCGAGCTGACCTCGCGCCGCACCGGCGAAAGCGAAGAGATGACACCGGAAGCCGCGGTCGAAAAGATCGCCGGGATTTATCGCGGTATCGCTTAACCTTTAACGAGGGGCCTTGGAACGTGGGGCCTTGAAAAACGGGGGCGGATCATGAAGTGCTGCACAACGGACCTTTGGGGCGTTTCATGATCCTGCGGGCGCTGACCCTTGCTGGCGGTGTGGCGGGCGCGGCGGTGACCTCGCAATTCCCCGAATACTCACAGCAATATCTGCAACGGTTGGGCGGGGCGGTCGATGCGCTGCACGAGGTCGTTGCCGATTTCGATGCCAGCGCCCAAGCGGTCGGCCTGTCGCGCAGCGATGCCCTGGCGCAGATGACCGGCACCGCGTTTATGGAGCGACGCCGCGCCGATATGGCCGCGACCTTTACCCGCTACGAGACATTGCAAACCGCCCTGACCCGATTGCAGGGGCAGGGGCCTTTCATGCGCGCCTACCACCTGCCGCAGATGTCGGACCCGCAGATCGCGGGGGCGGCGTGGCAGGCGTTTCAGCCCGCCGTACCGTTGAACTTTGCCGGGGTGGTGTTTGCGGCTGCGGGCTTTGTCGCGGGCGGCTTGGGGCTGGGTGTATTGCTGCGACTGTTGCGCGCCCCGTTCCGGCGGCGCGGCACCCGCATACCGGCGCAGGGCCGCTGACACGCGGCACCTTTACCTGCGGTACAAGCTGCCGCGCGACCACTCCTCGCTTGACCCTATTCCTCGCTTGACCCGATGCGCCGAAACCGCGAGGTTGCGCGCGATTGATCCCAGATCGGAACCATCCCTTGGCCAAACCAGTATCCTCGACACCGCCCTTCGCCCCTTTTGAATGGATGATCGCCTGGCGCTATCTGCGTGCGCGTCGCGCCGAAGGCGGCGTGAGCGTGATGACCTGGATCAGCCTGATCGGGATCACGCTGGCGGTCTTTGCCCTGATCGCGACTCTTGCCGTGCGGTCGGGCTTTCGGGCTGAATTTGTCGATACGATCCTAGGGGCCAATGCCCATGTGACCGTGTATAATATGGCGTCGGTGGATGAGAACGGCGTGTCCCAGACGGGGATACCCGATTACACCGAGATGGCCGCACGTGTGGCCCAGGTGCCGGGCGTGACGCAGGTGGCCCCTTTGGTGCGCGGTCAGGTGATGGCCAACAAGGGGCAGGCCAACGCGGGGATCGAGATTTTCGGCATTGAGGCCGCCGATCTGGCCAATATCCCGCGCATTGCCAACCCCGAAACCGCCGACGGCGATCTGGCCGATTTCGAACAGGGCATCGCCATCGGGTCCGGCGTGGCACAAGCACTGCGGGTCGGCTTGGGCGACACGATCAAGATCATCTCTCCGAACGGGGTGAAAACCGCTTTTGGCACCTCGCCCCGCGTGAATGGCTACGAGGTGACCTATATCTTCTCGGCCGGGCGCTATGACATCGACCGCACCCGCGCCTATCTGCCTCTGGCCGAGGCGCAATCCTTCTTCAACCGCGAAGGCGTCGCCGACGAGCTTGAGGTAATGGTCGAAAACCCCGATAGCGTGGATGATCTGACCGTGCCGCTGCTATCCGCCGCGGGGGAACGCGGCCTGATCTGGACATGGCGCGATGCGTCGGGCTCGTTCCTCAGCGCGCTGGATATCGAGGACCGCGTGATGTTCGTGATCCTCAGCATCCTTGTGCTGATCGCCGCGATGAACATCGTCTCGGGCCTGATCATGTTGGTCAAGAACAAGGGGCGCGACATCGGGATCCTGCGCACCATGGGGCTGAGCGAAGGGTCGATCCTGCGCGTGTTCTTCATCTGCGGGGCCTTCACGGGTATCATCGGGACCGCGATGGGGGTGATCCTTGGCTGTCTCTTCGCGCTCTATGTCGATCAGATTTTTGCCGTCGTGAACTACCTCTCGGGGGGCAACGCATGGGATCCGTCGATCCGCGGCATCTACTTCCTGCCCGCCAAACTGCAATTCGGTGACGTGATGTCGGCTATCGGCCTGTCGCTTGGCCTGTCCTTCGTCGTCACCATCTTCCCCGCGCGCCGTGCCGCGCGCATGAACCCAGTCGAGGCGCTGCGCTATGAATGATCCTGTTTTGCGGCTCTCGGGGATTGGCAAATCCTACAACCCCGGCCAACCGAACGAAGTCAACGTGCTGCGCGGCATCGACCTGACCGTCGCCGCCGGAGAGGTCGTCGCACTGGTCGCGCCCTCTGGCGCGGGCAAGTCGACACTGCTGCATATCGCGGGTCTGCTGGACACGCCTGACGCGGGGACGGTCGAGATTGGCGGCACCGATATGACAGGGCAGTCCGATCGCAAACGCACCGGCGTGCGGCGGCGCGATGTGGGGTTTATCTATCAGTTCCACCACCTGCTGCCTGAATTTTCCGCGTTGGAAAACATCGTGTTGCCGCAGCTGGCGAACGGTGTCTCGCAGTCCGAGGCGCAAACCCGCGCGCTGTCGCTGTTGGAGGAGGTCGGCATCGGCCACCGCGCCGACCACCGCCCGGCGGCGCTGTCGGGGGGCGAACAGCAACGGGTCGCTTTCTGCCGTGCGCTGGCCAATGCGCCGCGGCTGCTGCTGGCGGATGAGCCCACAGGCAACCTTGATCCGACCACCTCGGATCAGGTCTTTGCCGCGCTGATGACGCTCGTGCGGGGCACGGGGCTGTCGGCGGTAATCGCGACCCATAACCTTGAGCTTGCCGCGCGAATGGACCGCCAGATCCGGCTTGAAGCAGGGCAGCTCGTCGCGCTTTAAGGCGGCTGCCTTAATTTATCCTTACCCAGACCCAACTGGTGCCACGAGCAGCGCGCAAACTGTGTCAAAACAGGATGCTGCCATGTCACCTTTGCTCGTCATGCTCTTTGCCGCTTTCGGCCCCATGCTGGCCGTGTTTGACCCGTTTGGTGATGATACGGAGGATGAGCCCGAGGACGAAGAAATCCCCATCGGCATGCCCGATATGGGGACGACCACGGGCGCGGGCATGGACGATGCGCTGACCCCCGACCCGGCAGAGCCTGAAGCCGAGGCACCAACAGATGTGCCGACCGCGGAGGATCCAGCGGTCGAGACGATCAACGACACCGAGCAACCCCCCGAGGATGACGCACAGTCGCAAACCGGCACGGCGGGCGATGATACATTACAAGGCACCGACGGGCGCGACATCCTGTTTGGCGGGCAGGGCAATGACACGCTTTCGGGCGGGGTCAACGCCCAAGACGGCAGCGACGACGGGGTCGCGGACGAGCTGATCGGTGAAGACGGCGACGACAGCCTGCGATTGGGGGCGAATGACACCGGCATCGGGGGCACGGGCGCGGACAGTTTCACCGCGATCTACGGTGCCACAGGCGGGATCACGGTCAGCGATTATGACGTGGGCACCGATGCGCTGATTGTCGAAACCGACGATGAAAACGCCTCTGTCACCGATCAGACCGTCGCGGATGGGGAGTTGACGGTCACGCTCAGCACAGGGCTCACCATCACCCTGCCGGGGGTCGCAAACCCCTTGGCGGAGGATGAAATCCTCTTTGTGCTGACCAACCCGCTACAAGACGAGGCCTGATCGGCCTCAGGATTGCTGGGTCAACCAGACACCGGCACACATCAAGGTAATGCCAGCGGCCCGCGCGGCCCCCAAGGGCGCCACCTGCGCGCCGAACAGCCCGAAGTGGTCAATCGCCGCGGCGCTGAAAAGCTGGCCCACCAGAACAAAGAACACCGCGTTGCCGACGCCGAAATGCGGCGCGATAAAAGTGATCGACAGGATGTAGAAAGCCACCAGAAATCCGGCCAGCAGCAGATGCTTCGGGGCCGCGGGGATTTGCGCAAACCCTTGCCGCCCCACCAGCATCGCGACCAGTAAGCTGACTGTAAACGCCACCACAAACAGCACCGTAGCCGCTGCCGCAGGAGATCCGATCCGGCTGCCAAGCCCTGCGTTCAACGCGGCCAGAACGGGAATGCCAACCCCGGCCAAAAGCATCACAACTGCATAATGCGCCATGAGTATTCCTAATCTTTCCCGTTTCTTGATCCAGATCATGGCGAAGACCCCCGCCAAGGGCAAGCATCCCCGTGACCTACCGGAGGATCATATGATGAAAACCACAATCGCCCTCGGCGTGCCGCTGTTCTTGGGGCTGGCCGCCTGTATGCCCGCACAGACCCTGCCCGACGCCCCCGACCGGGTGGAAGGAGCGGTGTTTTTTGCCGAAAACTGTGTGCAATGCCACGGGGTGAACGCCCAAGGGGCCGGCGCCGCGGCCAAGGGCCTTCGCCCGCAGCCCCGCGACCTGACCCTATTGGCGCGCGACAATGGCGGGCGGTTTCCGCAGACCAGAACGCTGGCCTATATCTACGGCGACCCGGCGGTTGACGCCACAGACAGCCACCTGCAACGGGTGATGCCGCAGTTTGGCGAGGGCATGGCGCTGGATCTGGTGCCTGTTGATCTGGATGGCCAGTTGACGCCCACACCACGGGTGCTGGCAGGGCTGCTGGTCTATCTTGAAAGCATCCAGCGTTAACTACAGATCCCGTTCACCTCGACCCCGTCCCAGGGCATCCGCACCGCATAGGGCCGGCTTTGGGGCAGGGGTGCGACGGGCATCTCTTGCGAGATCAGCGCATGCAGCCGTTTGGTGCGCGGCGCCTGCGGGTCCAACGCACGACAGCAGACGAATTCCTCGACGATAGAGCCTTGTTGTTCAAAGGCAAAATCCAGAAACTTCGGGTCGCTCTCCAGATCAAAGAGATACGGGTCCGCCCCGCCGCCATGTTCAAACGCCGCACGCAGCGGCGAATAGCCCGTCGTCTTGCGGTTCTGCCACTGCCAGATATGGGTCAGCTCATGGGCAAAGATCATCGCCGCGATCAGCCCGATCCGGTCGGGATAGTCGGGCAGGTAATCGTCCAGATACCAGTCTTCGTCAAACAACACCGTATTCCACAGCGCCACGGCGGCGGGTTTGGTGGTGATCACCTCGCCCACCTTTTCGGGCGGCAGGATACGTTCGCGACAGGTCGTGCGCGGCCGCGCCTTACGCGTCATCGTCACCCCGCGCGAGGGCGACCCGTCATGCAGCCGCACCTTGGGGTAATTGAGCGTATCCCCCATGATATCCCCCGCGAACAGCAGCTCATTCTGGGTCAACGGCCGCCCGCAGGAGGCCAGAAACATGAGGAGGATGAAGGCTCGGATCATGGCGAAACGTTGAGTGAAAGCGCAGTGCGGATCAAGCGGTATTTTTGACGTGAGGCCCGTGTTGAAATCTTCCGAGGGAAGGTTTCAGGGGCGAACGGGCGGAGCAGATATCCTGCGGAACAGATGTTAAGGGCCGCGCCTGACCCTGGGGCGGAGGCCGTCTTGCAAACTGTCCGGGGGACAGTTTGAGGCTGGAGGGATGCGTCAACATCGAGGGGGCATGAATTCGTCGTTAACCGTCGAGTAAGATTTGTCAATTAGACCATTTATTAGACGAGCAACAAGTGATCGTAGACGCACTTTGTCAAAGAAAAGAATGCGGGTTTCAATTAAAGCCACGGGGGACTATCGCTTAAGTTGTATTTTATGCTTACGCTGTTTCCGCATAGATTGAGCGCTTTTGGGAAAGGTTAAGAATGAAGCAACTTCTACACGACGACGGATCATGGGCACATCTGTTAGAGGAGTGGGCAAAACAGTGTCACGATTTCGATGAAGATTTTTCTTCATATATGCCAGCTACTATTCCGCTCTTAGGGGAACAGATTGAGATTTGTTCAGGTGAACGATGGAACGGCGTATATGCCCATGTAGATGCTGCAGGGGAGCACCACGCTGTGTGCTTTGTGAACCGCGCTTTCATTCCGCGCTTCAGCGGTCGAGTTTTGCGTGTTAGAAACCTAATCCTTGCTCCAAAGTATGACTTAGGGAGCTATAGCGCCGATGATTATGCACGCCTGCTAGCTTCAATATTCGAATCAGTTTTGGCTTTAAGTGATCGAGACTTGGTATGCCCGCACGTCAAAATCCACTTCCGAAGTCCAGTTGATCTGGATTTGTTCCGCAATTTTTCAGAGGAAATGACTAAATTTGGTCACTTTTCGGATATCAAAATGGTTGGATCATGGCTATTTGTTAGCAAATTGCTAACTGACACATAGTATGCCGAGTTAGGTTTTTATGTACGGGAGAGTTGTTATGGCTTGCAGCCTACGGGAACAAGATAGTTACAAGGCTTTTCTGAGCGCAATTAAAAAAGTTGGGCTCACGGAACTCAAGAAGTCAGAAATGTTTGGTTCAAATGAACAGCAGCAGCTATCAGGCGTTTTGAAAGCCGCTGCATAACCCCTTAGCCTTCCATTTCGGTTCAAGTTCCGAAATGGAAGGGTATCACCCCCAATCAAACATCCAGCTCCTCCACAAACTGGGCGTTCTCCTGAATATACTGGTAGCGCAGCTCGGGCTTCTTCCCCATCAGACGCTCGACCAGATCGCCGGTCTCTCCGGGCATCTCTTCGTCGACGGTGACGCGGATCAGCTTGCGGGTGGTGGGGTCCATCGTGGTCTCTTTCAGGTCTTTCGCGTCCATCTCGCCCAGACCCTTGAAGCGTTGCAGATCGATCTTGCCTTTGCCGCCCAGGCCTTTCTCAAGCCACATGTCCTTTTCCGCATCATCCGCCACATAGACGCGCTTGGCCCCTTGGGTCAGACGGTAAAGCGGAGGACAGGCGAGGTAGAGGTGCCCGGCGTCGATCATCGGGCGCATCTGGGTGTAGAAGAACGTCATCAGCAGCGCCGCGATATGGGCCCCGTCGACATCCGCGTCGGTCATGATGATGATCTTGTCATAGCGCAGGTCATCAAGGTTGAACTTCGTGCCCATCCCGACGCCAAGCGCCTCGCATAGATCGTTGATCTCGGCATTGGTGTTCAGCTTGCTCGACGCGGCCCCCAACACGTTGAGGATCTTGCCCTTCAGCGGCAGCAAGGCTTGCGTGTTCCGGTTGCGCGCGCCCTTGCCGGACCCACCAGCGGAATCGCCCTCCACGATGAACAGCTCGGTGCCTTCGCGGGTCTTGGAGGTACAGTCGGTCAGCTTGCCGGGCAGGCGCAGCTTTTTCGTGGCGGTCTTGCGCGCGGTCTCTTTTTCCTGACGGCGGCGCAGGCGTTCTTCGGCGCGCAGTACAAGGAAATCAAGGATCGCACCCGCGCTTTTGGTATCCGCCGCCAGCCAGTTGTCAAAGTGGTCGCGCACGGCGTTTTCCACCATGCGCTGCGCGTCCACCGTCGCCAGACGGTCCTTGGTCTGGCCAACGAATTCAGGCTCGCGGATAAAGCAGGACACCAGCGCACAGCCACCGGTGATCAGATCGTCGCGGGTGATGGTGCCGGCCTTCTTGTTGCCGACCAGCTCGCCATAGGCTTTGACGCCTTTCAGGATCGCGGACCAGAAGCCCGCCTCGTGAGTGCCGCCTTCGGGGGTGGGGATGGTGTTACAATAGGACTGGATGAAGCCATCGCGCGACGGCGTCCAGTTGATCGCCCATTCGACCTTGCCCGGTGCGTTGAATTTCTCGCGGAAGTCGACGGTGCCGCCAAAGGGATGCTCGGCGTAGGTCGTCGACCCTTTCAGCGTTTCGTTCAGATAATCCGACAGGCCGCCGGGGAAGTGGAACGTCGCCTCTTGCGGGGTGTCGCCGTCCTGCTGGCCGCATTTCCAGCGGATTTCGACGCCGGAAAACAGATAGGCCTTGGACCGCGCCATCGCGAACAGCCGCGCGGGCTTGAGCTTGAGCGGGCCAAAGATCTCTGCATCGGGGTGGAAGGTGACAGCCGTGCCGCGCCGGTTCGGGGCCGCGCCGATCTTTTCAAGCTTGCCTTGGGGGATGCCGCGCGAAAACTCCATCGCGAACAGCTCGCGGTTGCGCGCGACCTCGACCCGCAGGTGATCCGACAGCGCGTTGACCACGGACGACCCCACACCGTGCAGACCGCCCGAGGTCTCGTACGAATCGCCCGAGAATTTGCCGCCCGCGTTCAGTGTGCAAAAAATGATCTCCAGCGCCGATTTGCTGGGGTCTTTGGGGTGCGGATCGGTGGGGATGCCGCGCCCGTTGTCACGCACGGTGACATGGCCGTTTTCATGCAGTTCCAGTTCAATCCAGGTGGCATGGCCCGCCACCGCTTCGTCCATCGAGTTATCGATGATTTCCGCGACCATATGGTGCAGCGCGCGATCATCCTTGCCCCCGATGTACATGCCGGGGCGCAGGCGCACGTGCTCCATATCCTCAAGAACCTGGATCGAAGAGGCATCATATTCCTTGGCGTTGCTCTGCGCACCGGAAAGAAGATCGGACATGTAGGGGCCTGCCTGTCTGTTGCTTTTGTTGAGCCTCCCACTATGCCAGAGCGCTATGGTCGGGGGAAGGGCGGATGACGTCGCAATGCGGTGTTTCCTGCGGCTGTGCCTTTGCTATCATCGGGGCAGGAAACCGTTGGAAGGCTTGCCATGACGTTTGACACCGCTGCCCCCACCACCCTGCGCGATGTGCCCGACTGGCGCTATATGATGCAGGAATGTGACGAGCTTTATCGCTACCTGCCCGCGGGGGGCAGCGACCGGATCAAAAGCCATCAACGCAAGGCGCGCGAGGCCATCGCAAGGCTGCTGCGGGGCAATGCCGAACTGCGGTTGCAGCCGCGTGCGGAAAAACCCGTCACCGCCCATCTGCGCCGCGCGCTGGACGAGGGCAAGCAGGGGGCCTTGGCCCCCGCGGTCCGGGCGCTGGATGCCGTGGCCCATGACCTCAGCTGGCAATACGGCTACGAGAAAGTCCCCAAGGGGCTGACCAACAGCTATGCCTATGCCGAACTGGCAGGGGCGCAGGGGCCGGTGGTCAGCCATGATATCATTCTGGGCGTGGTGCTCTTCGCGCCGGGCTGCACCTATCCCGCCCATGCCCATAAGGGGATCACCGAAAGCTACGTCTGTCTGTCCGGCGCGGTGTCCGAGAACCATCAGGGCGTCTATGTCCCCGGATCCATGATCTTTAACCCGCCCGAACATCTGCACCGCATCACCGTGGGCGATCATGAACCGGCGCTTCTGGCCTATGCGTGGATGGGCGATCCTGCCGATCTGCACCAGCAGAAAATGGTCTTTACCCGCGCCCGCCCGCGCCCGTAAATAACGTGCGGGACGGGGCAGGCGTGGCCTAAAGCCAGTTCAGAATGGCCTCCGCCACCTCTTGCGGTTTTTGGTGGTGCAGCCAGTGATCCGCGCCCTCGATGGGGACGCGGGTCAGGTCGGGGGCGTAGTCCTCAAGCCCGCGGGTCGTCTCGGGCAGCAGCGCGGTATCATCGGTGCCCCAGACCAGCAGATGCGGGCAGCGGACCTGCAACCGCGCCGGATCAAAGCTGAGTGCATCATCAATCGCCTCGCCCTCGGCCCCCAGTTTCAGCGGTGAGGCGCGATACCAGTTCACCATCCCGCGCAGCCCCGCCGCATCGCGCCAGGCGTCCTTGTAGCCCGCCAGCGTCTCGCCCTCTAGCCAGCTCATATCCATATGCGCTGAAAACAGCCCCATCAACTTGTCGAAATCATCCGCGGCCAGAATATCCTCTGATCCCTCACGGCGCAGGAAATGGATGTATTGCGACGCATCGGTCTGCGCGCCCCCCTTGGCAAGCTCGCGCTGGAAGGGGGCGGGGTGGACGCCGTTCATGATGATCAGCTTCGACACCAGATCAGGCCGCCCGATGGTCAACGCATAGGCGACAGAGGCCCCCCAGTCATGGCCCAGCAGGATCACGGGGTCGTCCCCGATCAACGCCGCCATATCCGACACCAGCTTCGATGTCTTATACTGCTCTACCTCGGCGGGTCGCCAGCTTTGCCCATAGCCGCGCTGGTCGGGGGCAATGCAATGGAACCGCTTGGCCAGCAGCGGGGCCAGATCGTTCCACGCGCCCGAATACTCGGGAAAGCCGTGCAGCATCAGCAGCTTGGGCGCGTCTTCATCGCCCCAGTGGCGGATAAAGAAAGGATTGCCGTTGATCTGGCGGGTTTCGGTCCAATGGGCGGTCATGTCATTTTCCTTTTCGGTTTGTCCGGGGCGGGGCCGGCGGGCAAATGCTCCAGCCGCAGCCCTGCGGCGGAGCCCGGGGCGAAACCGGGCCAGTCAGCCCCATCCAGCCTCCCTGCGGTGTCGTCACCGCGCAGATGCATCCCCATAAAGGCCGCCGCATAATGTTGCGCGATGTTGTTCATGCGCAGCGTGTCCCAGACCGGATCGGCATAGTGCTGGAACGGTGCCCACCCCAGCAGATCCGAATGCGCCCAGCTTTCCAGCGGGGCAGGGATCGGCGCGGCGGCATTATGGCCCGCGTTGATAAAGCTTAACAAATAGCGGTCGCTGGCGCAGCCGGTGAAAAGGCGGCGCATCGCGGCATAGTCTGATACATCATCGACGGTGCCGGCCATCATGAACAGCGGCGTGTCCATCTGCGCCAGCCCATCGGCATCCCACATCGCCTGCCCGTTGCCCCAAGGGCCGATGGGCATGATCGCGCACAGCCGCGGGTCGCGCAGGGCGGCGTGGGTCTTTGACCCCGCAAGATGCCGCGCAAGGCTGCCGCCCTCGGGCGCGCGCGGATGCTGCAACGCCGTCTCGGCCAGACCCGCCCCGCCAAAGATCATCGCCCCGTAGCCGCCCATGGAATAGCCGATCAGCCCGACACGGCGACAATCCACCAGATCGCCCAAAGGGCCCGTCAGCGCCTCCATCGCGTCAATCACCGCGCGCTGGTCCAGCGGACGGTTCAGCAACGTCACCCCGAAGGCTTGCTGATCCTCATAGGTACTGCCCGCGTGATCCGGTGCCGCCACGACAAAGCCTTGGCGCGCAAGGGATTCCGCCAGATGGCTCAGCAAAAAGCGGTTGCCGGGATACCCGTGCGAGATCACGATCAGCGGCGCTGAAAATCCCGTGGCGACAAAAGCCTCGCGGCAGGCCGACCCGTGCAAGACAGTCGGCGTCACCCCGTCGCGCAGCAAGGTGGCATAGGACGTCCCCGCACCCGTGCCTTTCGCCGCCGGATACCAGACCTCTAGCGTCAACTGGCGCGTGTCGGACACAGGGGCGGTCAGGGTGGTCACGCCGACGGGATGGGGGCCGCGCTGCGCCAGCGCTGGCGCGTCGGGGCGCAGCAGATCGATGCGGTTGTGCAAGGCGGTATCCTCCCAACTTCGGTGTCGCGACTGTGGCGCGGCCAGCCGCAGGGTGCAAGCCCGCCCGACCACGCAGACGGCCGCGCTGGCTTCCCCTAGGTCATCGGCTCTTCCCCTTGCGGGCGGGGCGGCGTAGGAAAGGCGCATGACACAGCAAATGACATATCCGGGCCACGCCCGAGCCATCACCGTGATGGGGCTTCCGCTTGTAGGCGGGCATCTGGGGCAGATCGCGATCGGGGTCTCCGATACGGTCATGGCGGGCTGGTACAGCGTAGAGGCGCTGGCCGCTGTCACCCTCGCCAGCACCTATTTCTTCGTGCTGCTGATCTTTGGATCGGGCTTTGCATGGGGCGTGATGCCGCTGGTCGCGGCCTTTGACGCCGAAGGCGACGAGGTCGGCCTGCGCCGCGCCACCCGTATGGGCATGTGGCTGTCGATGGGCTTTGCCGTGCTGGCGCTGCCGCTGATGATCTGGTCGCGGCCGATCATGGCGTTGATGGGGCAGGATCAGGCGCTGGCCGATATGGTGGACGGCTATCTGTTCATCGCTGCTTGGGGCATCTTCCCCGCGCTGATGGTCATGGTGCTCAAAAGCTACCTCGCCGCGCTGGAACGCACACAGGTCGTGCTGTGGATCACGCTGCTGGCGGGCGTCGCGAACGTACTGGCCAACTATGCGTTCATCTTCGGCAATTGGGGCGCGCCAGAGCTTGGCGTGCGCGGTGCGGCCATTGCCTCTGTCACGTCGCACAGCGTGTCGCTGGTCGCCGTGGTGATCTATGTGCTGTGGAAAATGCCGCAACACCAGATGTTTGTCCGCCTCTGGCGCCCCGATTTCGAGATGTTGGCCCGTGTTTTCCGCCTTGGCCTGCCCATCGGCTTCACAGGGCTCAGCGAGGTCGGGCTCTTTGCGGCCAGCGCCGTCATGATGGGTTGGCTGGGCACTGTGGCACTGGCTGCCCACGGCATCGCGCTGCAACTGGCGTCGATCACCTTTATGGTGCACCTCGGTATCAGCAACGTGGCCACGATCCGCGCAGGCAATGCCTATGGCCGCCGCGATCCGGCGCATCTGGCACGTGGCGCGATCACCGCGACGGTGATGTCGGCGCTGGTCGCAGTGTTGACGATCTTTGTCTTCGTGATGTGGCCCGAACCGCTGATCAACCTGTTCATGCAACGTGACGAACCCGCGCGTGACCAGATCCTTGTGATCGGGGTGGGGCTGCTGGCGATGGCGTCACTTTTCCAGCTTGTCGATGGCGCGCAGGCCGTGGCCTTGGGCATTCTGCGCGGGGTGCAGGACACCACCGTGCCGATGCTCCTTGCGGGCTTCAGCTATTGGATCGTGGGCATGCCCGCGTCGTATCTGCTGGGCTTTGTCTTCGATCTTGAAGGGGTCGGCGTCTGGCTCGGGCTGGTCTTTGGCCTTGGCGTGGCGGCGATCCTGCTGAACGCGCGCTTCTGGGGCAGCGTGCTGAAACGTCTGGGGCCAACAGACCCCGCAGCCGCGTAACACCGCTTCCTGACCGGCAGCCGCCTAGGGCAGCCGGTCGGCCTTCTTGCGCACCAACGTGCTGCGCAGATCATGCATCGCCAACAGCAGCGCGTCCGTGACGGCATCAAGCTGGTCGTCCGTGGCCTTTGACTGCACCCACTGCGTTGTCAGGTTCAGATAATCCACCGCACGGTGGATATCGTCGATGTCGCGCTGCGCCAGCACCTGTGCGCGCTCGGTCATCCACTGGCGGATACGCTCCAGATCGCCGTCCGACAGCACGCGATCGCCTTGGGGTTTGATCTCGCCGTTGCGGATGTTCACAACGGCGATCTGGTCCATCTCGATCCGCCGCTGACGGTTCTCTGCATCCACGCGAAACACCGCCGCGCCATTCTCGCGCACGCGAAAGTAATACTCTGGCAGGTCGCTCGCCATGGGGGCTCCTTTACGGTCTGGCTTAGCTCAGCGCGGCGCAGAACTGCTGCAAACGAGTGCAGGCTTCTTTCAGCGCCTCGTCCGAGGTGGCATAGCTGATGCGGAAGTTCGGGCTCAGGCCAAAGGCCGCGCCAAAGACGACGGCAACGCCGGTGTCTTCCAGCAGCGCGGTGGCGAAAACCTCGTCATCGGTGATGGTGACGCCCGACGGGGTGGTCTTGCCGATCAACCCTGCGATGGACGGATAGACATAGAACGCGCCCACTGGCTTGGGGCAGACGATGCCGTCGATCTCGCTCAGCATATCCACTACCAGATTGCGACGGCGGGTGAACATCTTGTTGTTCTCGGCGATGTAATCCTGCGTGCCGTTCAACGCCTCCACCGCGGCCCATTGGCTGACGGTGCAGGGGTTCGACGTGGATTGCGACTGTACCTTGCGCATCGCGCCGATCAGCTTTTCCGGCCCCGCGGCATAGCCGATGCGCCAGCCGGTCATGGCATAGGCTTTGGACACACCGTTGACCGTCAACGTGCGGTCATACAGCGCGGGCTCCACCTGCGCGGGGGTGCAGAATTTGAAATCATCATAGGCCAGATGTTCATACATATCATCGGTCATCACCCAGACATGGGGGTGACGCATCAGCACGTCGGTCAACGCCTTCAGCTCATCCCAGCTATAGCCCGCGCCTGTGGGGTTCGAGGGCGAGTTGAAGATGAACCATTTCGTATTGGGCGTGATCGCCTCTTCCAACGCCTCCGGGGTCAGCTTGAAATCATTCTCCAGCGTCGCGGGGGCAATCACCGGCGTGCCACCGGCCAGCAGCACCATATCGGGGTAGCTGACCCAATAGGGCGCAGGGATTACGACCTCTTCACCGGGGTTCATCGTGGCCATCAGCGCGTTGTACAGGATCTGCTTGCCACCCGTGCCGACGCTGACCTGAGACGGCGTATAGTCCAGCCCGTTGTCACGCTTGAACTTGGCGCAGATCGCCTGCTTCAGCTCGGGGATACCGTCCACGGCAGTATATTTGGTCTTGCCTGCGGTGATCGCGGCGATACCGGCATCCTTGATGTTCTGCGGCGTGTCGAAATCCGGCTCTCCGGCACCCAGCCCGATCACATCCTTGCCTGCGGCCTTCAGCTCGGCAGCTTTTTGGGTCACGGCGATGGTGGGCGACGGTTTTACGCGCGCAAGGGTCTTGGACAGCAGTTCCATTTCGGCCTCAGTTTGATATGTGTGCAGCACCCTCATAGGGCGCACCCCCGCACCGATCAAGCCAGATCGGTCCAAACAGGAGAGACGCAATGGCCGAGAACGAAGACTGGTACGCATCCGACGTGGCAACCTTTGGCGACCGGGTCGCCGCCGCGCGCGAGAACGCGGATATGACGCAAGCCGCGCTCGCCAAGCGGTTGGGGATCAAGCAATCCACCCTGCGCGGCTGGGAAGACGACCTGTCCGAACCCCGCGCCAACCGCCTGTCCACGCTCGCCGGGGTCTTGGGCGTGTCGATGATGTGGCTGATCAACGGCGAGGGCGAAGGCATCGACGCCCCCGATGACACAGCCGCCACCGACGCCAATATCAAAGAAGCATTGATCGAACTGCGCGACATGCGCGCCGATCTGTTGAAACGGGCCGAACAAATGGGCCGTCTCGAAAAGAAACTACGCCGGATTTTCAAAGGGAACACCCATGGCTGAGCTGCACGAACACAAGGTCAAACGTCTGCATATGCGCTCCATGCGGCGAGGTATTAAGGAAATGGATCTCATTTTACCTTCTTATGCTGCAACCCGTCTCGCGACGATGGATGACGCGGCATTGTCGCTCTATGACGACATGCTAAGCGAGAATGATCACGATCTTTATCAATGGGTTACGGGGCAAACACCTGCACCCGAACCCTTTGCCGCGCTGATCGCGGACATCCAGACTCATCTGGCTGCAAACCCGCTTTAGGCGCGGTTTCCCCTGCGGATGTCGGCCCCCGCGCGCCGACATCCGTCCGGTTTAACGATATATTTTATTTTTATCTTCAGCTTCCGCCCCAATCGCAATGTCGGAGTTGAATATGAGTATCCAAAACCCCATCCCCATCCCCCCGTCAGAGGCGGGATTCATGCAAAGCTACCTCGATGCGCTCGGGCTGGTTGAACGGCTGCACCGCCTGTTGCTGGACGTGATCAAGGATGAATTCGAACGCGTCGGCGTGCTGGACATCAACGCCGTGCAGGCGCTGCTGCTGTTCAACATCGGCGACAATGAAGTCACTGCCGGAGAGTTGAAAAGCCGCGGCTACTATCAGGGCAGCAACGTCAGCTATAACCTGAAAAAACTGGTGGATATGGGCTATATGCACCACCAGCGCTGCCAGATCGACCGCCGCTCGGTTCGGGTGCGGCTGACCGGCAAGGGGCGTCACATCAGCGGCGTCGTGTCAGACCTGTTTGGTCGCCACGCCAGCGGGCTGATGCACAAGGGCGCGCTGGGCGCATCGGGCATGGATGACATCACCCGCGCGCTCAAGCGGATGGAACGCTACTGGACGGACCAGATCCGCTATATCTACTGACCGCGCAGAGCGGGCGGGGCTTCGTCAGCCAGTTGCGCCAGCGACAGCACCGCCAGCTCGCGCAGCAGCTTGGTGGTCATTGCAGATTGATAGGCATCAAACCCCGCAGCGGGCAGGGCAAAGGCACCGGGGCCGGTGATCACCTCTGCCATGAAATACCCCGTCAGCGTGCTACCCTCCTCCGTCGCTTCGACCACCAGCGCGTTCACCGTCAGATCACGCCCCGCAAGCTGTCGTTTCACGTCACGGGGGCGGGGTCCAAGGTTGGATATCCCGTCGCCCGAGATATCAAGCGTGTGCTTCAAACATGCAGGCCGCTGCGCCAGATAGGCCGCCCCCGCCGCCACCGCCACGCCAAGCGCGGTGCCGGGCGACGCGGCCGCGCGCTCAACCTGTCGCAGCCCGTCAATCAGCTCTTGCAGGGCGGCGGCATCACTGATCGACCGCCACGGGGCAATAACGCGCTGGTCTGTCGGGCCGCTCCACTCATAGACCAACAGGGACACCGGTGCCTCCGGTGCCGACAGGATCGCCGCGCGCACCGCCGGATCGTCCAGGGCCCCGGCAACCCCGTCCAATTGCAAGCGGTACTCCCGCGCATCGACGGACCCCGACACATCCAGCCCCAAGGCCAAGGCCTGCCGACACTCCGCCACGCCAGCCGACGCCCAAAGCGTTGCGCCGACAAGGGCCGCAACCCCGGCGCGGATCATCCCGCGTCCTCGACCACGGGCAGGCTGCCAATCGCAGGGGGCGTCAGCTCGCGTTCCAGCTTGATCCGCATGGCGCGTTCAAAATCCTCGAACCCGTTGGCGATCACCAGAAACGCGCCGGGGCCGTGCAAAACCTCGCGTTTGTAAAAGGCGATCAGCCCTGTCTCGGCCTCGAAATCGGCGGCATTCACCACCAGCCCGTTGACCGTCACATCGTCAAAATCAAACGACCGGTAAGCCAGCGGCGGGCCAAAACCTTCGTTATTCTGACCATCCCCCGCCAGATCAATTGTCTTGTATAAACACCGCGGTGCCCGCGCCATGACCGCCGCACCAAACCCCAACGCATAGCCCATGGCCGTGGGGAAATCATTATGACTGCGCTGGCTGCCCGCCACCACGCCCGCCGCGCGCGTCAGATCCTCGGGCGAGTCTATCATCTGCCAGTCCAGCACCATCTGCTGGTTATAGCGCCCCGACCATTCATAGACGGCCAGCGCTACCGGCAGATCGCTGGCGAAAAACGCCCGCCGCACCGGGTCCGACAGCAACGCGGCGGCGGTGCCGCCACGCTGCAAACGGTCCTCGACCGCATCAACCGAACTGGACACATCCATCGCCAGCAGCAGCGCCAGCCGACACTCCGCCGCCGCAAGGGCCGCGGGTGCGACGCCCAGCGCAGTGGCAAGGAAGGTCGCCCGGATCATCGGCTTACCAATGGCCGGTGTTTTCCATGCTGGCCCAGGGTTCCTGCGGCTCCAGCCGGTCCCCTTCTTGCAGCAATTCGACCGACACATTGTCGGGCGACCGGATGAACGCCATATACCCGTCGCGCGGAGGACGGTTGATCGCGATCCCGTTCTCTTGCAGCATCTTGCAGGTTTCATAAATGTTTTCAACGGTATAGGCGAGGTGCCCGAAATGACGGCTGTCATCGGGCAGCGCATCATCGCCGTCCCAGTTATAGGTCAGCTCCACATCCGCATGGCCGTCGTCCTGCCCGGGAGGGCACATGAAAATCAGCGAAAACCGCCCATCCTCATTGTCGATCCGGCGGCGCTCTTTCAGGCCCAGCAGCTCGTAGAAGGCTTGCGATTTCTCCAGATCCTTGACGCGCACCATCGTGTGCAAATATTTGATCGGCATGGGTTGGCTCCTTTGCTTTCGTCTTCGACCTGCAGGGTAGCACGGCTGGCGGCGGTTGCCAGCGGATGTCAGAATTTTGACTGAAATCCCAACGAGACGGAAAACTCGCTCGTTTCGAACCGGCTGACATTGGATCGCGTCCGTCCGGCGCGTAAAGTCACACTGGGCGCAAACCCCGCATAGTCCACATCGGGTAACATGATGTTAACGTCAGCATAGGTTGCGTAGTCTTGCTTGCCACCGGGGACATCGAAAACCGCAAAATAGGTGTCGTAGTCGGTTTTTCCCAAGGTTAAGCCTGCGTTCACAACCGCCGGACCGATTTGATCGGCGAAGCTATAGCTTAACCGCAGGGACGCGGCTTGCGAGGCATAGTTGACGAAGTCGCTGTCGGTCTCGCGTAGATTGACGGAAACGCCGATACCATCACCCCAAGCGAGCTTGTGTTGGGACCCTACAATCAGGGACACGGTGTTACTGTCAAAGTAACTAATTCGTTCACTAAACCGTTTTTCTAGCGTCGCGCCCATGGAGACCGAAGTCGAAGCAGACAGCTGCCAGCGGCGACCGACGCCAACACGCATGAATGAATAGCTGCGGTCGCCTCCTGACCAGTATTCGCCAAGCGATCCGGTTACATCGGCGCTTCCGCCCGCCGCGCCGACCGCGAAGGACTGCCGAAGTGAAACATCTGCATAGGTTGCTCCGAAATCACCGTTACGTGCTTCAGGTGCCAAATCATGCGACCCGCTATCAAGCGCCACACGTTGTACAAACAGGCGACCCGAAAGATCCGTCCGCATCTTTTGCGTGCTCCGCAAACGGTAGCCGACGACCGCGTCGACGGTACCGACGATACCCGATAGGGCCTGCGCCGATCCGCTAAGCCGCCCGGTAAATGGCAAGCCGTCGATCACCTGCTGTGCGGTGTCAGCACCATTGTTGACATTGCTAGAGGGCTTCACCCCGCCTGTAATGGAGAAGCGAAACGGATTTTCACGCCGCACACGGGCATAGTCACGCGCAAGCTGCTCTTCTATCTCCGGGGTCGGGGCATTTTGAACGGCACGTCTAAGCCAAAGCTGAGTGAGGGTCGGGTGCCCTTCTGCAAAGGTCAGCCGTGCTGCCAGTTCCGCGGCCTGAAACTTCTGTACCCTGTTGTCTGCATAGCGGTAGGCGCGGGCCGCAGACTTTCGCCCATCCGTTCCGTGCCCCATATCTGCATGCGCTGTGGCCAGAACATAGTGCGCATACGCCGAATGCGGGTCCGCGATCAGCAACCCTCGCGCGATTTGCGACGCCAGAGCAGGGCGTTCACCCTTCAGCGCATGGACCGCCAATGATCGGGCCTCTGGCAGGGACAACGCGACCGACTGCTCTGCCGCGACAGGATCACTGTTCAGCAGGCAGAGCCCGGCCACTGCACAGCCGATGGCGCAATTGGCGAAAGACACGATACAGCCGCTCTATCGCTCGGGCTGATCGCAGATCGCGTCTTCACCGGGTTGGCCGCATTGGGTCAGGACAAACGCGCCATACTCGATCGGTGTGCCCGATCCGCCCAGCGCAATGTGGTTCTCGGCATGGATCACACCAGCAACTTCCGTGGCGCCCGTGCCCCCGAAAATACCGCCGTATTCGCCGACCGCGCCGTTAGACTGTGACGCAGTCCCGAAGAAAGAGCCGTCGTCCGCGATGCCAGTGCTGTCCAGCGCGATGTTCTGCGCCTCGAAAGGGGTGGCGGAGTTGGGATCGTAGGCACCGTCTGTATCAAAGTCGGTCACCTTGCGATCATAGATGATCCCTGCAACCGCCGCGTCGGTGAAGTCGCCGGTCAGAACCACTTTGCCCGTCACTTCGGCGGCCTGACGCGACAGGGTGTCGGGGTTAGTCCCGTCTGCAACCGGTGCCAGATCTTCCCCGGACCCGGCGCCGTTCAGCAACCCGATGTAATTCCCCGCATAGGTCACCAGCCCGCCCTGGGATTGCGTGCCCGGTGCGACCGGCGCGGAATAGGATGTGCTGCTATAGGCCGCGCCCGAAAAGACCTGCTCGAATTGCCCGCCGGTCATCACCACAGCCGCACGGGTGCCATCGATGTCCTTCACATACGCGGTGACGTGGCGGTCCAGCGATCCGTCCTGCGCGGTGTAGGCTTCATATCCGTTGCGGTCCAAGCCGGGGCGGCGGCGATAATTGGCGGTGAACTCGCTATCATCTGCGGTGATACCCGTGATCGACAGCGTCTGGGACGCCGGATCATAGCTAAAGCTCTTGAGGTCGTTCGCCAGTTCTTCGGGAATGGCACTGGCACCCGTGCTCCCGTCGGTACCCGTGCCCGTATCTGCCTCCGTCTCGCCGTTAAACGGCGTGCCACTGCCACATGCTGCCAAAAATACGCACAGCGCCAGCGCTGATGTCCCAAATTTCATAACTGTCTGCCTCGAAAATTTCTTGTTGATTGCCGCGACAGTCGCCAATCGCGCGCCCTGCTGTCAACGCTCCACCTTGCCTCACACGCATTTGCCGCCAAAGTGCTACCCAAAAACAATACCGCATATGGCGGTTCCGGTGGCCTGCTGCCGCAGATATAGTAGACCCCGAATCCACGCCCATATGACAGGACGCCCCCCATGCCGATCAACCCCGACCAACAAGCCGAAATCGACGCTCTGCGGGCAGAGCCGAAACAGACCCTGCGCGCCGTCTCCGAAGGGATGGAGACCCATCTCTACAAGGCCATTCCCGTGCTCGACCACGGCTTTGTGCGCGTCATCGACTATATGGGCGACGATGCGGCGATCTGTCAGGCGGCCCGTGTCAGCTATGGGCGCGGCACGAAATCGGTGCAGAACGACGAAGGGCTGATCCGCTACCTGATGCGCCACTGGCACTCCACCCCCTTCGAGATGTGCGAGATCAAGCTCCACGTTAAACTGCCCGTCTTTGTCGCGCGCCAGTGGATCCGCCACCGCACCGCCAACGTCAACGAATACTCCGCCCGCTATTCGATCCTGGACCGCGAATTCTACATCCCCGAGCCGTCCCATGTGAACGCCCAAAGCGTGGTGAACAATCAGGGCCGCGGCGGTGTGCTGGAAGGGGCCGAGGCCGCCCGTGTGCTCGAAATCCTCAAGTCCGACAGCAACCGCGCCTATGACAATTACGAGGCGATGATCGCCGAAACCGGCCCCGACGGAGAACCGCAGGACGGTCTGGCACGAGAGCTGGCGCGGATGAATCTGCCGTCGAACATCTACACGCAATGGTACTGGAAGGTGGACCTGCACAACCTGTTCCACTTCCTGCGTCTGCGCGCCGATGCCCACGCCCAATACGAGATCCGCGTCTATGCCGATGCCATCTGCAACGTCGTCGCCGACTGGGTCCCCGCCGCCTACCGCGCCTTCGAGGATTACCGTCTAGGTGGTGCAGCCATGTCCAATACAGCTCTTGAGTGTATCCGCCGGATGGTGAAGGGTGAGGAGGTCACGCAGGAGAATAGCGGTATGTCTAAAGGGGAATGGCGGGAGTTTATTGGAGTGATTGATGGGTGAAGATAGGTAATAAGGCGATCGAATTTTTGGTCGGTATTATTTCTGGAGATTCGCAGGTTTCTGAATATCGTTCAGGCCCGCAATTGGTAAATTTCTTCAACGGTCATGGCGAGATGGATCTGTACGGCGCAGGTTTTCCGTCTCGACATATTTTCGTGCGGGAAAAGCTGACCACAATGAACGGACAGCAACGGCTGAAAGATGTGATTGAGGAAGCATTTAACTCACTAGACGAAAATGAAAAGCACGCCGAAAATATTGCTTTTCAGTTTTCCAAAATTTTAGCTCAAGACGGCTACAAACTGAACAAAGATTACCGGCCTGGCTTCTATAACGGAAACGATCACGTCCCTGGGCCAATCTTCTTTCAGGTCGTGCCAAACAAGTTAGTGTTTGGTAATTCACCAACAAAGTTGCTGCTAACTCATCCGATCCTTGAAGAGAGAGTGACCAAAGCGAGGGCACGAATAGAGTCTAATGATTTCGATGGTGCAATTACGATTTGCTACACTGTTATTGAAGGCTTTCTGAAACTCTCGCTCGAAAAACAAGGTGTGGAATTCAAGGACACTGAAGGTGATATCAAAAAACTCTATAAGGCCTTGGCTATAGCATCAAACATGGACCAATCATCTATGACTGAGGATTCTTTAAGGCCTCTTTTAAATGGCCTCTCTACTTTGGTTACCGGATTTTACGAAATAGCGAATAAATCAGGCGACCGCCACGTTGCTCGGCATAAGCCTGCAAGACGGCATGCGGTACTAGTAGTAAACCTTACCTTTGCATTCTGCGATTTCTTAATAGATTCATTTAGCGAGAGACAGATCCAAAACTGACCCATTGCCCAATCTCCGATTGGGCAGCGCCCGAACCGCCCCCACGGGGCGGGCGCTTTGCTTCCCACCCCTCGGTTCGGGCGCGGCGGTCCCTGTTTAGGTCACCTCATAACTCCCCGGCGAAATGCTTGCGCATTCCGCGTTCGAGACTTTGAACAGTCCACTGGACTGTTCAATCCGGCTTCGCCGGACCGTCTCTCACCCCCACACACGGAGCGGGTCAGCGGATGCAAAGCATCCGCGTCACCGACAGAGCGAAGGCTTGCCTTCGCGGAGCAGGCGCTTCGCTTCCACCCCTCGGTTCGGGCGCGGCGGTTCCGATTGATTACACCCCATAACTCCCCGGCGCATTTCTCGCGAAATCCGCGTTCGACATTTCAATTCTTCCCCCGGAAGGATTGATTGGGGCTGCGCCCCAACCATGCCTTACCCCCACACGGAGCAGGCACTTCGCTTCCCACCCCTCGGTTTGGGCGTGGCGGTCCGGATTTAGGTCACCTCATAACTCCCATGCGAAATGCTTGCGCATTCCGCGTTCGGCACTTTGAACAGTCCACTGGACTGTTCAATCCGGCTTTGCCGGACCACGCCTCACACCAGCGAACGCCCCCCACCGCACGCCAGTCTAACCAAAAATAAACCAGCAATAACAATTACTTAAGTTACCCATGGGTAACCCGAGCGCCGCTCCGCAGCCCGCGCCTCTGCCGGTGCGCCGTACCAGCAACACACCCCTGGGGGGCAAAAAGGCTAGACTTGGCCGCTGACACTGGGCAAATTAAGGGAAATTGAAAATAACGAGGGATATTATGCGTCTAACAACAGGAATGATGGCCGGATTGGGTCTGATGGGCGCGGTTCTGCTGCCCGCGCAGGTCTCGGCAGAGCCCAAGATCTATGCCTACCCGTCCTCGGCCAACTATTGCCCCGCAGGGCTCCAGCCGATCACCATTTCCGGTGTGATCTGCTGCGGCACGCCGAACACCAGCACCAGCTACCAGCAGATGATGGCGCACCCCGCGCCGAAAAAGCACAAGGTACGGCACTATACGCCGCGTCCCGTCACCTATTCCTGCGTGCCGGGGGAAAAGGGCTGCCGCTAAGCCGCAGCCCCGCGTGCCGATGCCCGCATGACGACCAGAAAACCCGGTGTCCCTTGGGCATCGGGCTTTTCTACAGCAGTTCCAGATCCGTCGCCATCTGACGGCCATCGCGGCCCTCGGACATCTCGAAGGACACTTTCTGCTCGTCCGCCAGTCCGGTCAGCCCCGACCGTTCCACCGCAGAGATATGGACAAACACATCCGATCCGCCGCCCTCCGGCGCGATGAACCCGTATCCTTTGGTGGTGTTAAACCATTTGACTGTACCCGTTGGCATTTCTCAACGCTCCTCATTAATCGCTGTCACAGCGTCGAAAAATTGCTTTCGCCGCCTTACGCGATAAAAGGTTGTTCACCTGCGCCGGAAATCAAGAAATTTTGCGCTGCCCGATTATCTTAGGACATATGAAACCCCAAAAAAGTGAGGTGAGAATGCTGATCTACGGTCTGAAAAACTGCGATACCTGCCGCAAGGCGATCAAGGCACTGCCCGACGCGCAGCTCGTCGATGTGCGCAAGGACGGTGTCCCCGCCGACGTGCTGGCCCGCGCCCACGCGCAATTCGGCGCGGCGCTGGTCAACACCCGTTCGACAACATGGCGCGGTCTGGACGAGGCGGCGCGCGGTGCCGATCCGCTGGAATTGCTCGCGGCCCATCCCGCCTTGATGAAACGCCCCCTGATCGCGGTGGGGGAGGATCTGTTCCTCGGCTGGAAGGACGCGACAGAGGCAAAGGTCAAAGCCGCGCAGTAACCCTCAGCGGCGGCGCGCCAGCAAGACGCGATCCAGCGCAACCGGCCCGCCGCCCTTGACCACCAGCACCACCAGCAGCAGCACCCAAAGCCCGCGCTGGTCCAGAATGGTCCCGTCCGGCAGGCGGTCAAACCACTGGCCAAGCGCGCTCCACTGCCCGTGGCCGTATAGATCCGTAAGCGATTGCAGCACCACAAAGCCGATCATCCCCAAGGCCGCAAACCGTGTGAACAGCCCCAGCACGATCAACGCGGGCAGCACGAACTCCGCCAGCGTCCCCGCATAGGCCACCAGCCCGTGCCACGCCGACAGCGCGGTCGCGTCATAGCCCGCCGCCTCGAACGCGCGGGGGAAGATCTGGACATAGGCACCGGTGCTCAGCGTGAACAGACCGTCAAGCTTCGTCAGGCCAGAGGTAAAGAAATACTGCGTCAGCACCGCGGCGAACAAAAACCGCGCCAATGTGGGCAGCAGCCAGTCTTGCGCGGTGATCCAGCCGGTCGCGCGATCGTAAAGGGTGAGAGTCTTCAGCATCTTATCCGCCGTTCTTTGCGCAAAACGCGCCGGTTGCAAAGCACAGCCCCAAAGCCGCGCCAAGGTCGAAATCGGGGTGCGTGGCCAGCGCGGTGTCATGGGCCTGATCAAGCGTGGCACCCCCAGCCAAGGCGGCGAACCATGCGCCGCCGCCGGCGGGCAACAGATGCGGGGCGGGGTCGAAGTCGGGACGGGTGATTAACACGTCCTGCGCCTGCATCTGCGGCTTGGGGGCATCCGCCTGCATGTTGAACCGCCAGATGTCATACAGCGGCCAGTCAGAGCGGAGCAGCACCGTCGAGGGGGCGGGGGGCAGCTGCGCCTGCATCATCGCGTCGGGCGCAATCTGCTGGAAGGCGGCAAGGTCGAAGGGCGCGCTGTCGGCGGCGTGATAGGACCGGCGGAGTGCGAGGTCGAGACGGGCGCAATCGGGCAGGTAACCCATCTTTGACAAAGGCGGTTGCGCGGCAAGAAACTGCGGAAAATCAGCGCCATAGTGCATCATTAACGGAGAGCTCGGCGGATGCGCACGCACAAAGGCGGGGGCGATCTGGTCGAAGTTCTGCGTGCCCAGAATCTTGACCACCAAGGGAAAGGCGCTGTGCAGCGCGCCGATCAGCGAATGGGTGACGTTGTTGCGGTAGACGTCATAGCGCGTGTCAGCGGGCGCGCCAGCGGCACCGCGCAGCCCTTCGGGGCGGTCCTGCGTCGGGTCCAGCAGGGGCGTCCGAAACCGGTGCAGCGTGGTCATCGGGCCAGCACATCCGCCGCGCGCTCTGCCTCGGCGCGCAGGGTTGGCCAATCGGGCACGTCATTGTCCCATTCCACCAGCACGGGCTTGGGGCCGGTGCGCTCCAGCGTATAGGCCAGCAGATCCCAAACGGGGTCGACCACGGGGCGGCTGTGGCTGTCGATCAGCAGCGGCTGGTTGAAACCGACGCTGTCTTCCTCGTGACCGCCGACGTGAAGCTCGCCCACGGCGTCTACCGGATAGGCGTCGATATAGTCGCGCGGGGAGAGGGCGAGGTTTTTCGCGGAAATGAAGACATTGTTGACATCCAACAATAAACCACAGGAGGTCCGGTGGGTTAGCTCGGCCAAAAAGTCAGTTTCAGACAAGGTGGATTCATCAAAGGCGAGGTAGCTCGAAGGGTTTTCCAGCAGCATTTGACGCCCGATTGTGTCTTGAACCTGACTGATGTGATCGGCCACGCGGGACAGGGTGGCCTCGGTATAGGGGAGGGGCAGCAGGTCGTTCAGGAATTCGCTGTCATGGGTGGACCATGCAAGATGTTCAGAGAAACTGGCAGGGTTTGCCCAGTCACAGAGCTTTTTCAAACGGGCGAGGTGGTCGCGGTCCAGTGGCATCTCGCCACCGATGCTCAGCCCGACACCATGAACGGAGAGGGCGAATTTTTCGGACAAGGCGCGCAGTTGCGCCAGCGGGCGGCCGCCATCGCCCATGTAATTCTCTGCATGGATTTCGATCCATTCAACTGGACCAGGATCGTCTTGCAGGTCTTTGAAATGCTGGGGTTTATAGCCGACGCCCGGGCTTGCGGGCAATGTGTCGAAACGGGTGGCACCGTCTGGCATAAGAGGCTCCCTATCCGAGGGGTCGTGTAAAGGGGCCTGCGCGGCGGCATGGGGCGTGCCGCGCAGGCGAAGGGTTTAGGCCGCTAAGGGCTTAGGCTGGCAGGTCACGGTCCAGCGCTTCGAGGGAGCCCATACGCTCGGACCCGTCTGCCATTGCGGGCAGTTCCATGTCGGCGCAGGTGCCTGCGTCAACCAGTTTCCAGGCGTTGCCCTGGTAGTCGGTGACGGATGTGCCAGCGCATGTGGTGCCCGGGCCTGCGGCGCAGTCATTCTGACCGGCAAGCGCCACGCCGTAGCATTTTTCTTTCGACGCGGCGTTTGCTGCGGTCGAATGTGCGGACAGGGCAGCGGCAACTGCGCCTGCAACGGCGAGTGTTTTCATTGTGTTGGACATTGGTGTTTCCTCCTGAGGTTGGTTGCTTGTCGATAAGGACATTAAGCCGCGTGGGGTGCGACAAAGCTACTCACATCGGAGTGTGTCACGGAGGCGTCAGAAAATCGCCGGTTTTTTTGTAACAATTCGCGAGATTCCAGCGTTGGGAGGCGCAATTTTGAAACATAGTGACATGTTCGGGGCGCAAGATCGTTGCGCCCCGAGAGGTTTGTTACAGTTTTCAGCCGCGTAAATCGGGCGGTGTGGCTTCGATGCCCAAGGCGTTCGCCACATCCGACAGCGCCTGAACCGAGGTCTGCTTTTCCCCCAGACGGCGGACGGACACGGTTTTCTCTTCGACTTCGCGCGCGCCGACTGCAAGGATCACCGGCACTTTGCCGACCGAATGTTCACGGACCTTGTAGTTGATCTTTTCGTTGCGGATGTCGGCCTCGGCGCGGACGCCTTGCGCCTTGAGCGTGGCCACGACCTCGTGCACGTATTCATCCGCCTCGGAGGTGATGGAGGCGACGACGACCTGACGCGGGGCGAGCCAGAAGGGCAGCTTGCCCGCGTGTTCTTCGATCAGGATGCCGATAAAGCGTTCGAACGACCCCAAGGTGGCGCGGTGCAGCATGACGGGGCGGTGTTTCGCGCCGTCCGATCCGATATAGGTCGCGTCCAGCCGTTCGGGCAGCACGAAGTCCACCTGATGGGTGCCGCATTGCCAGTCACGGCCGATGGCGTCGGTCAGCACAAATTCCAGTTTCGGGCCGTAGAACGCGCCTTCGCCGGGGTTGAGCGTGGGTTCGATGCCTGCCTTGCGGGTGGCCGAGAGCAACGCCGCCTCGGCCTTGTCCCAGACCTCGTCCGAGCCGGAGCGTTTTTCGGGGCGGTCCGAGAATTTGACGCTGAAGTTTTCGAAGCCGAGGTCTTTGTAGATGCCCGACAGGAATTCGATGAACTTGGCGGTTTCGGCTTCGATCTGGTCTTCGGCGCAGAAAATATGACCGTCGTCTTGTGTAAAGCCGCGCACGCGCATGATCCCGTGCAGCGCGCCCGAGGGTTCATAGCGGTTGCACGACCCGAATTCGGCCATGCGCAGGGGCAGGTCGCGGTAGGATTTCAGACCTTGATTAAAGATTTGCACGTGGCAGGGGCAGTTCATCGGTTTCAGCGCGTTGACCGATTTCTCGCGGGCGTGTTCCTCGTCCACTTCGACGATGAACATGTGGTCTTGGTATTTCTCCCAGTGGCCGGAGGCCTCCCAGAGTTTACGGTCCACGACCTGCGGTGTGTTCACCTCGACATAGCCGCCGGCGCGTTGCTTGCGGCGCATGTAGTCTTGCAGCTGGGTGTAGATCAGCCAGCCGTTGGCGTGCCAGAAGACCTGACCGGGGGCCTCTTCCTGCATGTGGTAAAGGTCCATCTCGCGGCCCAGCTTGCGGTGGTCGCGTTTGGCGGCCTCTTCCAGCATGTTCAGGTGGGCTTTCAGCTTTTCCTTGCCGGTGAAGGCCACGCCGTAGATGCGTTGCAGCATCGCGCGGTCGCTGTCGCCGCGCCAATAGGCCCCCGCGATGGACATCAGTTTGAACGCGTCGCCCGGCACTTGGCCGGTGTGTTGCAGGTGCGGCCCACGGCAGAGGTCCTGCCAGTCGCCGTGCCAATACATGCGCAGCGGTTCGTCGCCGGGGATGCTGTTGATCAGCTCGACCTTATAGGGTTCGCCGTTGTCCTCGTAATGTTTGATCGCGCGCTCGCGGTCCCAGACCTCGGTCCGGACGGGGTCACGCTTGTTGATGATTTCCTTCATCTTCTTTTCGATCAGGCCAAGGTCTTCGGGAGTGAAGGATTCCTTACGGTCAAAGTCATAGTACCAGCCGTCCTTGATGACGGGGCCGATGGTGACTTTTGTGTCGGGCCAAAGCTCTTGCACGGCGCGGGCCATGATGTGGGCGAGGTCGTGGCGCACCAGCTCGTTCGCCTGCGCTTCGTCGGCCATGGTGTGGATCGCGATGCTGGCGTCCGCGTTGATCGGCCATGCCAGATCGTAATGGGCGCCGTCCACGGTGGCGCTGATCGCTTTCTTGCCAAGCGATTTGGAGATGTCGTTCGCCACGTCGCCCGCAGTGATACCTGCGTCGTACTGACGTGCGTTGCCATCGGGAAGGGTGAGGGTGATTTGGGCCATCTGGGCCTCCTCGTCGGTTTGGCGCCTACGAGACGCCCGGTTGCGGGTTATATGCGTCCGGCCTGTTTGGCGTCGGTGGTCTGGCTTGTCAATATCACGGTGGGGCGCGGGGGCGCGGCGTGTGAAATGGGGCGCTGTCCTTTCCTTGGGGGCGCGGTGCCATAGATAACATCAGATTATCGGGTAGCGACGGGACGCGAAGACATGCAGGATGATGTGGCGCAGCGGGCGTTTGAGACGCTTTCAGGGGCAGAGGGCGACGCGCAGGACCTGTCGCCCCATGCGCAAGAGGCCGAGGCCCCGAACGCCCTGCGCCATATCGCCAGCCTGACTATGACCAAAGTGGCTGACGGGCTGATTGACCCCAAACTCATGTTGTCGTGGCTGCTGACGGCACTTGGTGCGCCTGCGGTCTATGCCGGGGCGCTGGTGCCGATCCGCGAGGCGGGGGCGCTGCTGCCGCAGATCGTGATGGCGGGCTGGGTGCAGGCGATGGCGCGGCGCAAATGGGCGTGGGTCGCGGGATCTGCGGGGCAGGGCATTTTTGCGGCGTTGATCGTGCTGGCGGCGCTCACGTTGGACGGATCAGCGGCGGGGCTGGCGATTTGCGCGGCGCTGGCGGGGTTGGCGGTCAGCCGTGCGGCCTGTTCGGTGTCGTATAAGGATATCCTTGGCAAGACCGTGGGCAAATCGCGGCGCGGGTCGATCACGGGCACGGCGGGGTCTGTCGCCTCTGCCGGGGTGCTGGTGCTGGCGCTCTTGCTGATGTCGGGTTTGGTGCAGGATCGCGGCGTGGTGATCGCGGCCATCGCGCTGGCGGCCGCACTTTGGGGCGGCGCGGCGCTGTTGTTTTCCACGCTGGACGAGGCCCCAAGCGAGGGCGGCAAGGCGACGCCTGCCAGTTTCTCTATCCTGAAGGAGGACGCGAACCTGCGGCGGTTCATTCTAGTGCGCGGGCTGCTGGTCGCCACATCGCTTGCGCCGCCGTATTTTGTGGTGCTGGCGGGGGGCGAGGATCAATCCGCCCTTGGCCAGCTTGGCGCGCTGGTGCTCGCCTCGGCCTTGGCGTCGCTGTTAAGCTCCTACGTCTGGGGGCGGCTGTCGGATCAATCGAGCCGCCGTGTGCTGATGTTGACCGGCATTGTCGGGGCCTTGGCGATGGTCGTTGCGGTGGTGCTTGCGCTGCTTGGGATGGCGACGCAGATCTGGGCTATGCCGCTGGTGCTGTTCATCCTGATGATCGCCTATCACGGGGTGCGGCAGGGGCGGTCTACCTATCTGGTGGATATGTCGCCCAAGGACCAGCGGTCGGCCTATGCCGCCGTGTCCAACACGGTGATTGGCGGGCTGCTTTTGGTCGCGGGCGTGGCGGGGGGCGGTGCCGCGTTGATCGGGCCGGTGGCGACGCTGGTTCTATTCGCAGTCATGTCCGCAGGGGCCGCGATTGCGGCGCTTGGCCTGCGCGAAGTCGAAGCGGCGGATTGATCGTCGGGGCGGCGGGGCGTATGACTGGGGCGCGCATTTGATCCAAAGGGGTTCGCCCATGTCCAAACACAACCGCAACTTCGAGCTGACGATCAGCGATATCGACCTGATCGAGGCAGCGCTACATGTGACCAAACGCGATCTGTCGATGGATGCGCTGAATGACACCGCATCGATGCTGCCCGCCGATGCCGCCAAAGACAGCCTGCGCCGGATCGACGATCTGCTGGGCCGTCTGCACAATCAGAAAATCTTTTATCGCCCCGCCAAGGGCACCTATCTGGGGGGCTGAGGATGACGGCACCGATGTATCTAGAAACGCCTCAAGGGCGGCGGCTGGCCTATCACAAGACCGAAGGCGCAGGCCCCTGCGTGGTGTTTCTGGGCGGTCTGAAATCCGACATGATGGGCACCAAGGCGGTGTTCCTTGAAGACTGGGCCAAACGCGAGGGGCGGGCGTTTTTGCGGTTCGATTACTCGGGTCATGGGGAATCCTCTGGCGCGTTCACGGATGGCTGCATTGGCGATTGGGCCGAAGACACATTGGCCGCGGTAGAGGCGTTGACCGAGGGCCCGATCCTGCCGGTGGGATCGTCCATGGGCGGCTGGCAATCGCTGCTGCTGGTGCGCGCGCAGCCCGCGCGGATCGCGGGGCTGGTGACCATCGCCGCGGCCCCTGATTTTACCGAAGACGGCTATTGGGCCAGCTTCACCGAGGCGCAGAAAAAGACTCTGGCCGAGACGGGGCAGGTCGAACTGCCGTCCGATTATATGGAGCCTTACATTATCACCCGCCGGATGATCGAGGATGGGCGCAAGCAGCTGGTGCTGCGCGATCCGCTGCATCTGCCGTTCCCGACGCGCTTTCTGCAAGGCACCGCAGATACCGCCGTCAGCGTCGCCACAGCCGTGCGTCTGCTGGAACATGCGCAGGGGCCGGACATGCAGTTGCAACTGGTCAAGGATGCGGACCACCGCTTTTCCGACGACCGCTGTCTGGAGCTGCTGATCCAAGCGGTAGAAGAGGTCTCTGCCACGGACTGAGGATAAGGGGCTTTGCCATGCGTAAACCGGCCAGCATGTGGAGCCTTGAAACCTTTGGGCGGGTCCGGCTGTCGCGGCATTTCTTTATGCGCGATTTCATGTACTCCGAGATCTCGGGGTTTCACGGGCAGCCCAATATCCCCGACAATCCCGATCTTGCCATCGAAAACGGCCGGGCCTTCTGCACGACCCTGCTGGACCCGCTAGAGGAAACCTTTGGCCGCATCGCCGTGCGGTCGGGGTATCGGTCGGCGACGCTGAATGCCTATGGCAACCGGCACAAGCTGAATTGCGCGGCCAATGACAACCCGATCGAATGTCACATCTGGGACCGTGGCGCAGAGGCGCAGGCGATTGCGGGGGCGACCATCGTGATCCCGTGGTTTGCCGACCAGTATGATCAGGGGCGCGACTGGCGTGATCTGGCGTGGTGGGTGCATGACCATCTGCCCTATTCCGAGATGTGGTTCTTTCCCAAGCTCGCCGCCTTCAACCTGACGTGGAGACCGCAGCCGCTGCGCAGCATCTCAAGCTATATCGCGCCGCGCGGGATGCTGTTGCGCGGCGGGAAGTCGCCGTCGGAGCCCTTGGCGCAGCGCCGTGCGCGCTATGGCGATTTTCCGCCCTTGCGTGGCATCGCCTATCCGTGATGAGGTGCGGCGCAGCAGCAGTGTCCCGAAGTGACGCGAATTTATGACTAGTGACAGGGACATACATGGCTGACCCTCTTGTTCTTCTGCCGGGCCTCATGTCTGACGCGCGGGTGTTCTGGCCGCAGATCGCCGAGCTGTCGGCGAAAACCGCTGTGACTGTCGCCCCGATTACCCAAGGCGAGCGGATCGAGGAAATCGCCTCTGGTCTGCTGGACCAGTTGCCCAAGCGTTTCGCGCTGGCGGGGTTGGGGTTGGGCGGTGCTGTCGCGCTCGAGATTTTGCGCCGTGCGCCGGATCGGTTGACGCGGTTGGCGTTGATCGATGCCAGCCCGCTGGCCGAAACGCCGCAGAGTGCCGCTGCGCGCGAGATGTTGATCGTCAAGGTCAAGTCGGGGCGGCTCGCCGATGCCATGCGCGAAGAGCTGAACCCCGTCTGGCTGGCCCCCGGTCCGGACCGCGCGGCGATTTTGGAGATTGCGCTGGATATGGCCGACACGCTGGGGCCGGAAGTCTATCTGCGCCAAGCCCGCGCCTTGCAACGGGCCCGTGACCAGCAGGCGGTATTGCGCAAGTGCAAGGTGCCGACGCTGGTGATGTGTGGCGAGGTGGGCAGGCTCAACCCCGTCAAACGCCATAGTTTCATGGCTGAACTGCTGCCTTATGCGATTTTGCGCGTGATCGAGGGGGCAGGGCATCTGCCCACGCTGGAACAGCCCGAAGCCACGACTGCCGCGATCAAGGAATGGTTGAAGATGCCCCTGACCCCTGCGTGATCGGGACGGGCCAAGTGCGGGTTAGCGCAGCGCCTCGGTGATCGCCTTGCGCTGGTCACGCGGAACGATATGCACGGGGCGTTTGGGCGTTGCCGTGTCCGGATCGATAAAGGGGTTCACCTTCCAGCGGCCTGTCACCTTGGCCCCGGCCGCCCGCGACAGCGCCCCCCAGATCAACCGTGGCAGCCCTTCGTTCCGCAGCTTGCCCGAGGGCGTCGGGATATAGCCGGTGCCGACGATCGGCCCAAGCGGGGCAGGGTCGGACAGGGTGCGGGTCATGATGCTGGCAAAGGCGAGCTTGGGCTTGCGCAGCGTGTTGAACATCGGCGTGCCACAGCAAGAGGCATACCAGCGCAGCAGATTTGTCTCCCCGAAGGAAAACACCGACAATTTGTCGAAACCCTGATCGAAGTGGAATCTGTCGGGGGTGGTCTGGAACAGCTGGATCGCCCGTGGCGCGGGGTCGGGCTGGTCGAGGTAGACCTCGGCCGCGCGGCAATCGATGCAGTGGCATTGGGCGTGGCTGCCGCGCGCGGGTGTCACGCCGCGCAGGGTCCCTTTGACCGTGCCGCAGGCACAGGCAAAGGGCAGGTCACGCGGCGCGGCGGGCATTATGCCGTCGACTTCTGTGCGGGGATCGAGGTTGTACCCGCGCTGGCCGGGGCCGCAGGGGCCTTGGGGGCTGTCGCCTTGGCCGTGCGCTGGTTGTCGTCGATGAACTTCAGCACCAGCGGGCGGATATTCTCGCGCCAGCTTTTGCCGGCAAAGATCCCGTAGTGCCCTGCGCCGTCTTCGAGGTGGCTTGCCTTTTTGTCGTCGGGCAGGCCGGTGCAGAGGTTCAGCGCCGCGATACATTGACCGGGGGCCGAGATATCGTCCTTGGTGCCCTCGACCGTTTTGACGGCGACATCGGTGATCTTGCCGATGTCCACGGGCTGACCCTTGATCGAGAAGCTGTTGGTGCCGATCTCGTTGTCCTTGAAGATCCGCTGCACGGTGGAGAGGTAGAATTCAGCGGGCATGTCCATCACGGCGAGGTATTCGTCGTAGAACTTGTTGTGTTTGTCGTGGTCGCCCGCCAGCCCTTGTGCGACGCGCATGATCTGGTCGCGGAACGCCTTGGCATGGGTTTCGGCGTTCATCGTGATAAAGGAATTCAGCTGCAGCAGACCGGGATAGACCTTGCGGCCCACGCCCTGGTGCTGGAAGCCGACCTGCTGGATCATCATCTCTTGCAGCTGGTTCATGTTCACGCGGTGACCGAAATCCGTCACCTCTGTCGGGCTGGCCGCGGTGTCGATCGGGCCGCCGATCAATGTGAGCGAGCTTGGCTGCGCCTTTGGGTCCTGTTCCGCCAGATAGGCCGTCGCGGCGAGGGTCAGCGGTGCGGGTTGGCACACGGCGATGACATGCACGTCGGGGCCCAGATGGCGCATATAGTCAACGAGCCGCAGGGTATAATCCTCTACGTCGAACTTGCCGGCGCTGACGGGGATGTCGCGGGCGTTGTGCCAGTCGGTGATATAAAGGTCCGCGTCAGGGATCAGGCTGATGACGGTCGACCGCAGCAGCGTCGCATAGTGGCCCGACATGGGCGCGACCAGCAGGATCTTGCGCTTGGGCGCATCGCGGCCCTGTACGACGAAATGCACCAGATCGCCAAAGGCACCTTCCAGTTCTTTCTCGATCAGGACGGGATGGTCCGCACCATCAACGCCCACGGCGGGGGGGATATCCCAATCAGGTTTGACCACCATGCGCGAAAAGCTGCGTTCGGTCACTTCGCCCCATGCGGCCATCCAGTTCAGCGCAGGGTTCGGGATGGCGGCAAAAGCGGGATACGATGCCATCGCCAACGCCGTGGCACCCAGCCACTGGTTGGTGTTTCTCATCGTTTCCATTAAATCGTAAGATGCCATATACTTCATGTAAGGGGTCTCCTGTTGGGGGCCTTGTGCCCGGCATCTTGTCAGACCCTCCCCCAAAGGTCGGCGCGATGCTGCAGGTGCAAACATAGGGAGGAACGGTTAGCATGACAATAAAAACAACCAAGACCGACGCAGAGAGCTCCAAGGCACAGGAACGTATGGAGGAAAACCTGCGTAAGGTCGAAGCGCTTGGCGCGCGGCTGTCGCAGATCATGGTCGGGCGGGATACGCATCAGGCGAGTTTGGACGGCCCGAATCAAGAGCTGTTTGCAAAGGCCGCCGCGTCCTATTGGACCGAAGCCGTACAGAACCCCGCCAAGATGATCGAGCAGCAGGTGTCCTACTGGAGCAAATCCGTCGGCCACTTTATGGAGGCGCAGCAGGCGCTGGCCAAAGGCAAGCTGGCCGCGCCGGAAGATACCTCGCCCGAGGATCGCCGCTTTGCCAACCCACTGTGGAAATCGCACCCCTATTTCAACTTTGTCAAACAGCAGTACCAGATCAACGCAGAGGCCTTGGGCCAAGCGGTGGATCATGTTGCCGATCTGGCCCCGCATGAAAAGAAACGGCTGCAATACTTCAGCCGCCAGATCATCGACATGATGAGCCCGACCAATTTTTTGGCCACCAACCCCGATGCGCTGGAACGCGCTGTGGCGACCGAGGGCGAAAGCCTGATCCGCGGGCTGGAGAACCTGATTGCCGACCTAGAGGCGAATAACGGCGAGCTGATCGTGCGGCTGGCCGATGAAAGCGCGTTTGAACTGGGCCGCAACATCGCCACATCCCCCGGCAAGGTCGTCTATCGCAACAAGCTGTTCGAGCTGATCCAATACAGCCCCAGCACCGAAAAGGTCGATGCCACGCCGATCGTGATCTTCCCGCCCTGGATCAATAAATTCTATATCCTCGATCTCAAGGCCCAGAACAGTCTGGTGAAATGGATCGTGGATCAGGGCTATACGCTGTTTATGGTGTCATGGGTCAATCCGGACCAAAGTCATCGTGACATCGGCATGGGCGACTATATCGAGGACGGGTTCCTGACCGCGATCCGCGAGGTCAAGGAGATCACCGCGCAGGAACAGGTGCACGCCGTAGGCTATTGCATCGCGGGGACCACGCTGTCGCTGACGCTGTCCTTGATGAAGCAGCGCGGCGATACATCCGTCAAATCCGCGACCTTCTTTACCGCGCTTACCGATTTCTCCGATCAGGGGGAGTTCCAGCCCTTCCTGACCGATGACTTTATCGACGGGATCGAGGCAGAGACCAAGGACAAGGGGATCCTGCCTTCGGTCATCATGGCGCGGACGTTCTCTTTCTTGCGGTCGAATGATCTGGTCTATGGCCCCGCGATCAAAAGCTACATGCTGGGCGACACGCCTCCGGCTTTTGATCTGCTGTATTGGAACGGCGACGGGGCGAACCTGCCGCAGCGCATGGCGATGGAGTATCTGCGCGGGCTATGCCAGCAGAACAAGCTGGTCGAGGGCGGCTTTGAACTGTTGGGTCATCGTCTGAAGCTGGAGGATATCGATGTGCCGCTGATCGCCATCGGCTGCGAGACCGACCACATCGCGCCGTGGAAAGACAGCTATCGCGGCGTGCGCATGATGGGCAGCGCGGACAAGACCTTTGTGATGACCCAATCGGGCCATATCGCGGGGATCGTGAACCCGCCGAGCAAAGGCAAATACGGCCACTACACAAACGACGACCTGTCGTTGGATCACGCGGACTGGCTGGAGGGGGCGAAGTTCCATGAAGGGTCGTGGTGGCCCCGCTGGGGCGCGTGGCTCGAGAATCGCTCTGACGGGAAAGTCGATGCCCGTATTCCGGGTGAAAAGGGCCGTGATACCTTGGGCGATGCGCCGGGTACCTATGTGGCGCGCAAGGCAAGGGGCTGATCTGATTGGTCAATTTTTTAGGGGGTGGTGGGGCGCATAGGGGTGATGCTGCAATGCAGAAAAAGCTTGCAATGCCGCACTGCAGCATCTATCTACGGTGTAGTCATAACGTAGCGGTAGACGCCGCTTGACCCCAGAAGGAGAGTTTACCATGACGAAGACACCAGATTTCGCCGCGATGATGAAAGACATGATGGGTGCATTCCCAGTTGACACATCCGCAATGAACGACGCGTTCAAAACAACCGCGACACTGAACGAAAAGCTGTCCGGCGTTGCGCTGAACGCTGCCGAGAAATCCGCCGAGATTTCCAGCAAATGGACAAAAGACACGCTGGCAAAAATGTCCGAGATGTCGAAAGCCAAGCAAGAGCCAGCAGACTACGCCAAAGCAATGACCGAGTTCACCTCGGCCTCTGCTGAAGTCGCGTCCGAGCATATGGCGGCTTTCGCTGAAATCGCGAAAAAGGTTCAAATGGACACGGTTGAGCTGATGATGGCTGCGGGCAAAGACATGTCCGAAGAAGCAACAGCTGCTGTGAAAAAAGCGACATCCGACGCGACAGCCGCCACAAAGAAAGCCGCTGCGAAGTAATCGCACCGGCCTTTGGTTCAGGTAAAGATTGATCAGGGCAGACTTTGCGGTCTGCCCTTTTTTGTGGCACCTATCTTTTTCATTTAAGCTGCCCTAAGCTGCAATGCAGCATGCTATTTGGGAAGGATCTACCGTGACCGAAACAGTCAAGCCCCTGCTTATCAAACGATATGCCAGCCGCCGCCTGTATAATACCGAAACCAGTGACTATGTGACGCTGGATGATATCTCGGGGTTTATCCGCGACGGGCGCGAGGTGCAGATTGTGGACCTGAAATCAGGCGACGATCTGACCCGCCAATATCTGCTGCAGATCATCGCCGAACACGAAAGCCGCGGTGAATCCGTGCTGCCCGTGGATGTGCTGAACGATCTTGTGCGCAGCTATATGTCCCCCGATGCGAGCGTTGTGCCGCAGTTCCTCAAGACATCGTTTGACATGCTGCGCGACGGTCAGGCGCGGGTGCTTGAGAACATGAACACGATCAACCCGATGGCGAAGATGCCCGGTTTCGAGGTCATGCAGGCCCAGCAAGAGGCGTTCATGAAGGCGATGACCGGCAATATGCCGACACCTTGGAACGGCATGGGCAAGACCGACCAGCGCCCCGCCAGCGCCAAGGGCGATGACGCCGAAAGTCTGGATGCGATCAAACAACAACTGGCCGAGCTGCAGGAAAAACTCTCCAAGCTGAAGTGACGGCGCTTGGCCCCCGTTTGAACGGTTAAAGCCCACCCGCTGACGGGTGGGCTTTGGTGTGTCTGCCGGATGCCTCCGGCGGGAGTTTATCTGGCAAAATGAAGCTTCAGGCCGCGGCGGATTTCGTCACCGTCGCCAGCGCCCCGAGCAGCACATTCACAATCGCGTCGAGCTCGGCTGGTTGCAGTTGCACGGGCAGGCGCACGTCGCAGGCGGTCATCAACATGGCGCGGGTCTGGGGCAGGTCGGGCAGATCCTTGATGAACTGCCAGTTCCAGAAGGCGCGCGCGTTGTCGGTGCTTTGGCCGAAGACCTGAACCTTGACGCCGGCCTTGGCGCTGGCTTCGGCAAAGGCGCGGATGGCGGCATCGTCCAGCCCGACCAGATTGAACTGGATGGAATCCGGCGCGCGGGTTTCGGGGGGCAGCGGGGCGGGGACGTCGATCTGGGGGGCGGCGTTCAGCTTGGCCGCGACGTAGTCGTGGTTCCGCAGCCCGTCGGCCACACGGCGGGGCAGTTCGGCCAGTTGGGCCCGCACCAGAACCGCCGACAGGTTGTTGAGACGCAGGTTATAAAGCGGCAGTTTATTCTGCCAACGCGCGCAGGCGTCCGCGATGCCGGGGTGTTTCTTCCAGTTGTGTTCATAGGCACCGGACATGATGATCGCACGGGCCACCAGATCGGCGTCGTCGGTGATCAGGATGCCGCCTTCGCCCGCGTTGACCATCTTGTAGGACTGGAAGGAAAAGCAGCCGATCTTGCCGATGGTGCCGATCTTGCGGTCGTGCCAGAGGGTGCCGAGCGAATGGGCCGCGTCCTCGATCACCGGCACGTTTGCGGCATCGCACAGCTGCATGATCGCATCCATATCCGAGGTATGCCCCCGCATGTGGCTGATGATCACGGCGTCGACACCCGGCAGCTTGGCGGCGAAATCCGCCATATCGATCCGGTAGTTTTCCCCGACCTCGCAGAGCACCGGCGTATAATTGGCGTGGATCACGGCAGAGGGCACGGCCGCGAAGGTAAAGCCGGGGATCAGCACCTTGGCGTTCTGCGGCAGGTCCAGCGCCAGCAGCGACAGAAACAGCGCGGCAGAGCAGGACGACACCGCCAGTGCATAGCGGCTGCCCATCATCTGCGCGAACTCGACCTCCAGCAAGGACACCGGCGCATCGGCGGCAGCGGTGTAGCGAAACAGATCGCCGCTTTGCAACAGCAGCTCTATCTCGGCGCGGGCTGTGTCGGGAATGGCTTCGGCGCTGTGCATGTCGGGCAGGGTCATATTTCAATATCCTGAATGTTTGTTTTCAGAATGGTAAAACAATGCGCCTATGGGACCAAGCCTTTTCCCCGTTCCGCTTCATGAATGTTTTGTGACTATATCCCCAGACGGTCGCGCAGGCTGAACCAGCTCATGGCGAGCGCGAGCAGCGGGCTGCGCAGCGCGCCGCCGCCAGGGAAGGTTGGCGTGGGCAGGGCGCTCATCGTATCAAAGCCGTCGCCATCGCCCTGGATCGCACGGGCCATCAACTGCCCTGCGTGGATCGCGGTGCCGACGCCGTGGCCGGAATAGCCCGAAGCCGACAGGATGTTCGGGGCCACGCGGGCCAGAAAGGGCAGCCGCTTCATGGTGATCGCCAGCGTGCCGCCCCAGGCATAGTCGATCTTGACGTCGCGCAGCGCGGGGAAAACCTGGCCCATGGGCTTGCGCGCCTTGGCGGCGAGGTCGCTGGGGAAGCGGTAGCCATAGCTTTCGCCGCCGCCGAACAGCAGCCGCCCATCATGGCTGAGCCGGAAATAGTTCACCACGAATTTGCTATCGGCCACGGCGACATCCCGGGGCAGCACGTCTTTCACGCGGTCGCCCAAGGGTTCGGTGGCGACGATAAAGTTGTTGATCGGCATGACCTTGGCCGCGACCTTGCGGTTCAGCCCGCCCAAATAACCGTTGCAGGCCAGGATCACATGGTCCGCCGTCACCCGCCCGCCGTCGGTCTGCACAGTGGCGGGGGTGCCTTCGGTGATCTGATGCACGGCGCTGCGTTCATAGATCTCGACCCCTGCCGCCTGCGCCGTCCGTGCCAGCCCGAGGGCGAGGTTGAGAGGATGCAGATGCGCGGCGCCCATATCCAGAATACCGCCGCGGTAGGCGGGCGATGCACAGACGTTGCGCAGCGCGTCGCGGTCCAATACCTCTATCTGGTCGTAGCCATAGCGGTCCTGCAAGAATCCGGCATAGGTGTGCAGATGCTCTACGTCACCGGCAGAACTGGCGGTCCAGGCGACGCCGGGCTTGAGGTGGCAATCGATGTCATGGGTCTTGATCAGGCTTTTGACAAGCGCTTTGGCGTCCTCGCCCAGATCCCATAGGCGCGTTGCGGTGTCGCGTCCGACCATCTTTTCCAGCGTGTCCTGTTCGACGCGCTGACCGCTCCCCAATTGCCCGCCATTGCGCCCCGAGGCCCCAAAGCCCACGCGCTGCGCCTCGACCAGCACGACGCGGCGACCGGCCTGTGCCAGATGCAGCGCAGCCGACAGGCCGGTATAGCCGCCCCCGACAACGCAGACATCCGCGCGCTGATCGCCCTTGAGCGTGGGGTGGGCATCGGTCGGGGTTGCGGTCGCGGCGTACCAGCTGTCTGGATAGCGCCCCGGCGCGTCGTTTGCGTAAAGCAGGTTCATTGCAGATCGGCCCCCTTGGCCGCTTCCAAATGGTCTTAAATCCTCGCCGAAGGCTCCCGCGGGTGCGGCGGGCCTAGACGTTCATCAACAGGTGCTCGCGTTCCCACGGGGAAATCACATGCAGGAACTCTTCGTATTCCGCGCGTTTGACGATGGCGTAGACGCGGGCGAACTCGGGGCCCAACACCTCGTGCAGGGTCGTGGCCTCTTCAAACAGATCCAGCGCGGATCCCAGCACCTGCGGGATATCCCCGTCGCCGTCATAGGCGTCGCCCTTAAATTCGGCTTTGGGCTTTTTCTGTTCCATCAGGCCCAGATAGCCGCAGGCGAGCGAGGCGGCGATGCCGAGGTAGGGGTTGCAGTCCATCCCGGCGAGGCGGTTCTCGACCCGGCGCGACGCGGGGCCGGACAGGGGCACGCGGATGCCGGTGGTGCGGTTGTCGCGGCCCCATTCCAGATTGATCGGCGCGGCGTGGTCTTTGACGTAGCGCCGGTAGCTGTTCACATAGGGCGCAATGACCGCCAGCGCGTCGGGCATGTGGTTCTGCATGCCGGCGATAAAGTGGTAGAAGGCATCTGTCTCGCCCCCTTGCGGGCCGGAGAAGATGTTCTTGCCCGTCGTGGCATCCAGCACCGAATGGTGGATATGCATGGCGCTGCCGGGTTCGTTGGCGATGGGTTTCGCCATGAAGGTGGCGTAGCAATCGTGGCGCAGGGCGGCTTCGCGGATCAGACGTTTGAAATAGAACACCTCGTCGGCCAGCCGCACGGGGTCACCGTGGATCAGGTTGATCTCAAGCTGGCCCGCGCCGCCTTCCTGGGTGATCCCGTCAATCTCGAACCCCTGCGCTTCGGCAAAGTCGTAGATGTCGTCAATCACGGGGCCGAATTCATCGACGGCGGTCATGGAATAGGCCTGACGTGCGGCAGCAGGGCGGCCGGAGCGGCCCATCATCGGTTTGATCTCATGCGCGGGGTCGAGGTTGCGCGCGACCAGAAAGAATTCCATTTCGGGGGCGACAACCGGCTCCCAGCCTTGCGCGCGGTACAGATCGACAACGCGTTTCAGCACATTGCGCGGCGAATATTCGACCGGATTGCCGTCGCGGTCAAAGGCATCGTGGATCACTTGCAATGTCCAGTCGCCGGTCCAGGGGGCGGCGGTCGCGGTCGAGATATCGGGCCGCAGGATCATGTCTTTTTCGATGAACCCGTCGGCACCGGCGGCGTCGCCCCATTCACCAGTGATGGTCTGGTAGAAGATACTGTCGGGCAGGTGGAAATATTCCTGCCGTGCGAATTTTGTGGCGGGCACCGCTTTGCCGCGTGCGATGCCGGGGAGGTCGGGGATGATACATTCAACTTCGTCGAGCCGCTTGCCCTCCAGATATTCGCGTGCTGCGGGGGGAAGCTCTTCAAGCCAGTCGGACATCATAATCTCTCTTTCTTGAGGAAATCTGCAATATGGTCGGCGATTTTTGCATTGTCGGTGGGGGCGTCCAGCAGGGCAGAGGCCGCCTGAAGCTGGTGATCGGGCACCACGCCTTTGCCGCGGGTGCGGATCAGCCCGTCGATAAAGTCTTGGGTGAATTCGGGGTGGGGCTGGATGGTCCAGATCTGATCATCATATAGCAGGGCCGCGTTGGCGCAGAAGTCGGAAGCGCCGACCACCTTGGCCCCATCGGGCAGTTGGGTGACCTGATCCTGATGCCAGGCATTCAGGGCCAGGGTCTCTCCGTCGATGGTGTATTCGGTGCGGCCCACGGACCAGCCGCCAGCGAATTTCTCGACCTTGCCGCCAAGGGCCTGTGCAATGATCTGGTGGCCAAAGCAGATGCCGACCAGCGGGCGGCCTGCCTCGCGGATGGCGCGGATCAGCTGTTCCAGCGGGGGGATCCAGTCGTGATCCTCGTAGGCACCGTGTTTCGATCCGGTGATCAGCCAGCCGTCCGCATCCACCGCCGAGGCGGGGAAGTCGCCATCGACCACGGACCAGATCTGGAAGTCGAATCCGTGCCCGCCCAGCAATTTGACGAACATATCGCCATAATCGCCAAGCGCGTCTTTCATGTTGTCGGGGGAGTGGCCGGTTTGAAGGATACCGATTTTCATGGGGGGCATCTGATTACACCGTGTCCAGATAGATTTCGACCTGCTCTTGCGGGGTCAGTTCCTGCATATAATGCAGCTCTTGGCGCTTGGTGAGGATAAAGTTGCGCACCATTTCGGGGGCAAAGATACGCTTTACCTCGGCGGAGTTTTCGAACGCGTCGATCGCGGATTTCCAGTCGCCGGGGATTTGCGGCAGGTCGGCGGCATAGGCGTTGCCGGTGATCGGGGCGGGGGGCTCTGCCCCGTCCTCGATGCCGTTCATCGCAGCACCCAGCACGGCGGCCAGCATCAGATAGGGGTTCACGTCGCCGCCCGACACACGGTGTTCGATCCGCCGCGCCTTGTGGCTGCCGGACGGGATACGGATGGAGGAGGTGCGGTTCTCGTAGGCCCAAGAGATCCCTGTGGGGGCGTGGGCACCGGGCACCATACGGTCGAAGCTGTTTGCGTGGGGCGCAAAGACCAGCGCGCAGCCGGCCATGGCGTTCATACAGCCCGCCACCGCGTGACGCATGATCGCCGTGCCCTGGGGGCCGCCGTCGTCAAAGACGTTGTTACCGTTCTTGTCGAGCACCGAGAAATGCGTGTGCAGGCCCGACCCGGGGTAATCCTCGTAGGGTTTCGCCATGAAGCTTGCGGCAAAGCCGTGGCGGCGGGCGAGGCCCTTGACCAGCATCTTGAACAGCCAGGCATCATCGGCGGCGCGCAGCGCGTCGTCGCAATGCATGAGGTTGATCTCGAACTGGCCCAGACCCGCTTCGGAAATGGCGGTGTCGGCGGGGATGTCCATCTCTTCGCAGGCGTCATAAAGATCGGTGAAGAATTCATCGAACTGGTCCAGCGCGCGGATCGACAGGGTTTCGGCGGCCTTGCGGCGTTTGCCCGACCGCGGCGACAGCGGCACCTGCAGTTTGCGGCCCGAATCGTCGATCAGGAAAAACTCGAGCTCGACCGCGCAGACCGGCGTCAGCCCGCGATCCTTGTAGCGTTCGACCACCGCGCGCAGGGCATGGCGCGGGTCGCCGCCATAGGGGCGTCCGTCCTCGTGGAACATCCAGATCGGCAGCAGCGCAGAGGGCGCATCAAGCCAGGGCATCGGCAGAAAGCCGCGTTCGGTCGGGTGCAGGATGCCATCGGCATCGCCGCTTTCAAACACCAGCGGGCTGTCGTCGATGTCTTCGCCCCAGATATCGAGGTTCAGCACCGACATGGGAAAGCGCGTGCCGTCCTCTACTACCTTGTCGGCAAAGCGCGTGGGGATGCGCTTGCCGCGGGCCTGACCATTGAGGTCGGCGGCGGCCACACGGATTGTGCGGACCTGAGGATGTTTGCGGAGCCAGTTTTTCATATCACACCTTGCAAGCGGCGGGCATGAACGGCGTTCTTACAACGTGAAAACCGGGGGTAGCGCCCACGCGCTAAATAATTTGATCAAAAAACAGATACTACCGGATCAGATTTAGACGCAAGCGAATTTTCCGCACCGCAGCCTGAGGCACATGGCGGTTCAAACGGCGGTTGATCAGCCCGAAGATGGCAATGATCACCAGCGTCAGCAAAATGAAGTAGCCCGCCAGAATGGGGTAGGGGATAAACGGGTTAAACGTCTTGTCCGCGAAATAGCTGGCGTAATACAGCGCGTCCCCGCGTTGTTGCAGCGCCGGAAAACCGGTGAAAAACACCAGCGTTGTCGCATGAAACAGGAAGATCGCCTCGTTTGTATAGGCGGGCCATGCCAGCCGCAGCATGGTGGGCCAGATGATGCGCTTGAACCGCGGCCAGCCGGAAATGCCGTAGGCATCGGCGGCTTCGGTGTCGCCCTTGGGGATGGATTGCAGCGCGCCATAGAAGATCTCGGCCGAGTAGGCAGAGGTGTTGAAGAACAGAACAATCAGCGCCCCAAGCCACGCAGAGGTGAACATATCAAAGAACGGATGCACAGATTTTAGGCTAAGGAACAGGAAATAGCCAAAGAAGAACTGGATGAACAAGGGCGAGCCGCGGAACAGGAAGATAAACCATTCGGCCGGTTTGCGCAGCCAAGGGCTGGGGTGGGCCTTGGCCACGGCCAGCGCCGTCGCCAGCAGGAAGCCGCTGACCAGCGCGAAAAACCCGTAGTAGATGTTCCAGATCATGCCCGACCCGATCAGGGTGAACTGGTCACACAGCGTAAAGTCGCTGCGCGGCAGCAGCCGTTCGCCATAGCCAAGCGAGCGCAGCCCGTAGGATTGGATGGTTTCCCAACAGGTCATGCCGCTGCCTTTCGCTGTGCTTCGCCGCCGGCGGTGGCCTGACCCTTGGTCAGACGGCGCATCAGCCGGTCGAGCACGATTTCAGACACACGGGTAAAGCAGAGGTAGAACACCAGCAGCGCCAGAAAATACCACATGCGCCAGTCAGGGTGGGGGTAATCGGTAAAGCGCGGGGTCTTGGCTCCGCCCAGATCACGCGCCCAATAGACGATGTCCTCGACGCCCAGCAGGAACAACAGTGGGGTGGCCTTGATCAGCACCATCCACAGGTTTCCCAGACCGGGCAGCGCATAGACCCACATCTGCGGCACAAGGATACGCCAGAAGGTCTGGCGCGGGGTCATGCCATACGCCTCTCCGGTCTCGATCTGGGCGCGGGGCACAGCGCGCATCGCGCCATAAAGCACATTGGCGGCAAAGGCCCCGAAAACGATGGCAAAGGTCAGCACCGCAAGCGAAAAGCCATAGGCCTCGTGGACCCATTGGGCAGAGTTGCCAAGCGGCATCTTGGCGGCCTGACAGACGATAAAGTCGCTGCCCTGACGGATCGGCTGATCCCAGTCGGGGCATTTCACCTTGTGGCGCAGGTATTCGATGCCCTGATCCAGCGCGATGACGAAGAACAGGAAGAAGGCGATGTCGGGCACGCCCCGTACAATGGCGATATAGGCGCGGCCCAGCCATGACAGCGGCGCTAAGGGCGACCGTGCGGCCATCGCGCCGCCAAAGCCAAAGGCAAGTGCTGCGGGGGCGGTGATGGCGAGCAGCAGCAAGACGGTGCCGAAGGCACCATAAAAGGCCAAATGCTTGCCCGTGGTCAGGTAGCACGTCAGCCACGACAGGCCGGAAAGCGTTTCTGGGTCGGTGCAGGCAAAAATGGCGGAATGTCCCGGTGGTATGCGCCCTTTGGCGGGCGTCTGGATTTGGGTCTTTACTCAGATCGGCAGGCAGAGAAAAGGGGCGGCATCTGCGCCGCCCCGATCAAGATCAGAATGTTTTAGCGTCTTCGCCGAACCATTTGATGATCAGCTTGTTCAGGCTGCCATCGTCCTTCATGGACTGGATCGCGGCGTCGAATTTCGCTTTCAGCTCTGTGTCGCTTTCGCGCAGGCCAAGGCCGATGCCGCCGCCCAGTGGCACGTCGTCACCGACAAAGACCATCTCGCCGCCGGATTCCTCGACCGTGGGGACCAGCGCGTCCTTGTCGGCGAAAACCGCATCCGCTTCGCCATTGTTCACGGCTGCGACGGTTTCATCATAGGTGGCGAATTCCAGCAGGGTGGCACCGGATTCAGCCACGTGACCGGCCTGGATCGTGCTGGTCTGTGCTGCAACAACACCGCCCATCACATCGGCATCCGCCGATTTCGCCGCATAGGCGGAAGCCGCGGGCGGGAAGTAGTTCTGTGTGAAATCAATCACTTCTTCGCGCTCGTCGGTGATGCTCATACCGGCGATGATGGTGTCGTAGTTGCCCGACGTGAGGTTTGGGATGATGCTGTCCCATTCGTTGGTGACCCATTCGCAGGTCAGTTCGGCACGGGCGCAAAGCTCGTCACCGACTTCGCGCTCAAAGCCGTCTACTTCGCCCGCGTCATTCAGGAAGTTATAGGGAGGGTAGGCCCCTTCGGTCCCCATGCGGATGGTCTTGCCGTGGGCGTCTGCCATGGCGAAACCGGTGCTGAGCGCCAGTGCGGCGGTTGCAAGAACGAGTGTTTTCATTTTTGAAGTCTCCCAGTTTATTGTTTTTAGGTAGTTTTACTCTGCGTGAGTGGCCGAGAGGAACCCGCGCAGACGTTCTGATTTAGGGGCGCCGAACAGGTCTTCGGGGGCCCCTTGTTCTTCGATCAAACCCTGATGCAGGAACACGACGTGATCCGAGACATCGGCCGCCAGTTTCATATCATGGGTTACGATCATCATGGTCCGCCCTTCGGCGGCCAGATCCTTGATGACTTTGACGACCTCTTGCTCAAGCTCGGGGTCCAGCGCCGAGGTCGGTTCGTCGAATAGCAGTGCTTCGGGCTCCATACACAGCCCGCGTGCGATGGCGGCGCGTTGTTGTTGGCCACCCGACAGTTGCGCCGGAAAGACATCGCATTTGTCGCCGATGCCCACTTTGTCGAGATAGGCCCGCGCGGCGGCCTCAACCTCGGCACGGTCGCGGCGCAGGACGGTCAGCGGGGCCTCCATCACGTTTTGCAGGATCGTCATATGGGACCACAGGTTGAACTGTTGGAACACCATCGACAGGTTCGTGCGGATGCGCAGCACCTGTTTTGGATCGGCAGGGCGGCGGTGGTGGCCGGTGCCTTTCCAGGTGACTGCCTCGCCGTTGAAGCGCAGATCGCCCTCTTGGCTGTCTTCCAGCAGGTTACAGCAGCGCAGCAGCGTCGATTTACCGGAGCCGGACGACCCGATCAGCGAGATGACGTGCCCGCGCGGGGCCTTGACCGACACCCCCTTGAGCACCTCCAGAGGGCCATAAGCCTTGTGAAGATTGTTGATCTCAATAACGGGGGGCTGATCTGTCACTGTGCTGCCTTATTGTGCATTCCGCAGCAAGTTAAGGTGATTTTAAGGGGGATTTGCAATCCAGAACTTGGGTTTCGCCCAATAATTCAACGGTTGACCCCGCGTAAATTCACCGCCTGCGCGTAAACTAGTCTTTGTCTTCAATCTGCTTGCGCACGATGGCGCTGTCGGTGTCTGTGACCCCCAGCAAGTTGGCCACCAAACGCAGCAATGCGTTTTCCTCGTCAGAGCGGCTGCCATCGGCAAGCACGACTTCCCACAGGGCTTTGATCACGGCAAGGCGGTCGTCATAGGGGACGGCATCCTTGATCGCGCGGGTAAAGCGGACGGTATCGGGGGCTTCGGCCTCTAGCGCTTCGGCGTCTGCCCGCAGAGAGGCGGTGCCGTCAGCGTCCAGCGCATAGCGTTTCGCGATGATCTGGTCGATGCGCGCGCGCTCGGACGGGGCGTATTCATTATCCGACTTGGCGATGCGCACCAAAAGCGCGGTCAGCGCAAGGCGGGCATCCCCATCGGGAAGCTGGGCGGGATCAGGCTGGGTCAGCCGTTTGATGAATTCTGCGAACATGGGCGTGATATAGAGCGGTTGCGGCGCAAGGCCAAGGTCACAAAGCGTTCAGCGCTTTTTCGCGGGCGGCGGTCATGTCGGCGTCGCTGAGGCCAAGCGCGGTCTCAATCGCCAGCAACTGGATCTCTTCGTCGTCGTCACGTGCGCCATCGGCCAGCGCCACAGACCACATCGCATCGCCAAGCGCCTTGCGGTCCTCATAGGGGACTTCCTCGCGCAGGATCTGGGCGAATTCGGGCGTACCGGGGGCGTGGCGTTCCAGCGCTTCGCAGGTGGCGCGCAGTTTCGCGGCCTCGATCGGTTTCAGGCCAAAGGTCTGCGCGAGGATGCGGTCGATCTGCCCCACTTCGGCAGCGCGGTAGGTGCGGTCGGCCAGCGCCACACGCACCAGCAACGCGCCAAGGGCAAGCTGGGGGGTCGGCTGTGGCAGCGGCTTGGGGTCCGGCTTGCGGCGGGGGAATAGACGTTCAAACATGGCAACTCTTTATCCTTACGGGCACATGAGGCTAACCCGATTCCGCGCGCGGCGTTCCGTTTTTCCCATATTCGCAAAGGGGTGATGTATAAAAAGCGCAATGCCGCAGGGGCAGGCGGAGCGGGGGCGTCGGGGGGGCTGTCGCGGCCTTAGGCGTCATACCCTTCGACGATGACCAGATTCCCGTCAGAGACGGAGGACCGGATATCCTTGGCCGCCTGATAGCCCTCGCTTTCATAACAGGCCACCGCATCGGCCAGCGAGGCAAATTCGATCACCACGATGCGCGGGTGCGACGTGCCTTCGCGGATGTCGGGCGCGGCCCCACGCACCAGAAACTTCGCGCCGAAATCGGCAAAGGGCTTGGCGTTGGCGGCGCGGTATTTGTCGTAGACTGCGGCATCATGCACGTCGACGTTAGCGATCCAGTAACCTTTGGGCATCGGGGGCTCCTTATCGGGGTAGGGTTTTGAACTTGGCCGCCAGACGGGCCGCTTCTTCTTTCAGCCCAAAGGGCGGGTTCAGCACGAACATGCCAGAACCGACCATCCCGTGACCGGGGCGGGCCGGGGCAAAGCTGACCTCGTGACGCAGGGCCTCGGGGTGGGCCCCCATCAGCGCGCTGAGCATCGGTTGATGCGCTTTACTGGTCAGGATCGGGTACCACAGCGCGATGATGCCGACGTTCCACGCGCGCGCCAGCTTGCCAATGTGGCGCGGGATATCGGCGTAGTCTGTCTTGATCTCGAAGCTGGGGTCAATCAGCATCAGGCCACGGCGCGGCGTGGGCGGGGTCAGGGCGAAAGCCATGTCGAACCCGTCGCGGTGGTGGCATTTGACGTCATAGGGCGACATCGCCAGATCAAGTGCGGCATGTTCACCGGGGTGCAGTTCGGCCAGATGGATGCTGTCGCTGTCGCGCAGCAGCTTGGCCGCCAGCAGGGGGGAACCGGGGTAGGCGTCTGCGCCGTGGTCGCCGGCGATCTGGTCAAGCACCTGTGCATAAGGGTGCGCATCGTCGAACCAGCCGCGCACGCGGCCAATGCCCTGCGCCGCCTCGCCTGTTTTCAGCGCCGGGGTGTCGGACAGGTCATACAGCGCGCGCCCCGCATGGGTTTCCATATAGGACAGCGGTTTGTCCTTGCGGGTCAGATACCCCAACATCCACGCCAGCAGGCTGTGTTTGTGAACATCGGCCAGATTGCCGGCGTGGTAGATATGTTGGTAGCTAAGCATGCCGTTGGCCGCCTTTCGCGAGGGTCAGACCAGCCGCGACATTTCCTTGGCGGCGCGGATGAAATCCTTGAACAAGGGGTGCGGATCAAAGGGCTTGGATTTGAGTTCGGGGTGGAACTGCACGCCGATGAACCACGGGTGATCGGACCATTCCACGATCTCGGGCAGCATGCCGTCGGGCGACATCCCCGAGAAGGTAAGACCCGCTTTTTCAAGCTGCTCGCGGTAGGCGGTATCGACCTCGTAGCGGTGGCGGTGACGTTCGTCGATGGACGTGGTGCCATAGACTTTGGCCACGTTCGACCCTTCTTTCAGCGTCGCGTCATAGGCACCAAGCCGCATGGTGCCGCCTTTGTCGTCGTCGAGCTTGCGTTCAACCTTGTGGTTACCCTGCACCCATTCCTTGAGGTGGTAGACCACGGGCTCGAACCGTTTCTTGCCGGTGGATTCGTGGTCGAATTCTTCCGAGCCTGCGGTCGTCAGACCGGCCACGTTGCGCGCGGCTTCGATCACGGCCATCTGCATGCCCAGACAGATCCCCAGATAGGGGACTTTCTGCTCGCGGGCATATTGCGCCGCCTTGATCTTGCCCTCGGTGCCACGTTCGCCAAAGCCGCCGGGCACGAGGATCGCGTGGAACCCTTCGAGGTGGGCCGATACATCATCGCTTTGATCAAAGACCTCGGCATCGACCCAGTCGATCTTGACCTTGACGCGGTTGGCCATGCCCCCGTGGGTCAGCGCCTCTGCAATCGACTTATAGGCGTCTTCCAGCTGGGTATATTTGCCGACGATGGCGACGTTCACTTCGCCTTCGGGGTTGTGCACGCGGTCAGAGACATCGCGCCAGACCGACAGTTCGGGCTTGGGCGCGGGGGAAATATCGAAGGCATCCAGCACGGCCTGATCCAAACCCTGCGCGTGATAGGCCAGCGGCGCGTCATAGATGGTTTTCAGGTCATAGGCCGCGACCACGGCCTCTTTGCGGACGTTACAGAACAGGGCGATTTTCTCGCGCTCTTTCTCGGGGATGGGGTGTTCGGAGCGGCAGACCAGAATGTCCGGCGCGATCCCGATGCTTTGCAGTTCCTTGACGGAGTGTTGCGTCGGCTTGGTCTTCAACTCGCCGCTGGCCGCGAGGTAGGGCAGCAGGGTGAGGTGCATGAAGATACACTGGCCGCGTGGCTTGTCGTGGCTGAACTGGCGGATCGCTTCGAAGAAGGGCAGGCCTTCGATATCGCCGACGGTGCCGCCGATTTCGCACAGCATAAAGTCGACCTCGTCATCGCCGACATGCAGGAAATCCTTGATCTCGTTGGTGACGTGGGGAATCACCTGAATGGTCTTGCCCAGATAGTCGCCGCGCCGCTCTTTCTCGAGCACGGTGGAATAGACCCGACCCGAGCTGATCGAATCCGTCTTGCGCGCGGCCACGCCGGTAAAGCGTTCGTAGTGGCCCAGATCCAGATCGGTTTCGGCGCCATCGTCGGTGACGAAAACCTCGCCATGTTCAAAGGGCGACATCGTGCCGGGATCGACGTTCAGATAGGGGTCCAGTTTGCGCAGACGGACGGAGTATCCGCGCGCTTGCAACAAGGCCCCCAAGGCCGCAGAGGCAAGGCCTTTGCCAAGGCTGGAAACCACACCACCGGTGATGAAAATATAGCGTGCCATGTGATGAAGGCCCCCGTGAGTTCAGATTTGATGCGGCAAAAGCCAAGCAATTGAGCTGCGGAAAACCGCAGCATCACGGGACTTAAGCCTAACAGGATTCGGATGGAAAAAGCAAGGCCAAGCCGCAACATCCTGTTGCGTATCTTGGCCCAACCTCAAGCTGTTGTAGTGTCTGGATTAATCCGCAGTCGGCACTTGCGGTGTATTTTCCGCAGGTGTCGGTGGCAGCAGCGCGTCAGTATCGGGCAGCGCAGGCGCGTCACCCTGGTTCAGCGCTGGTGGCGTGCCGCCCAGACGATCGATTACCGAAGACCCAGCAGATTTTTCAGCCGCGATAATGGTCAGCGTGATCGAGGTCACGATAAAGGCCGCGGCCAAAATCCAGGTCACTTTGCCCATGGCTGTGGCTGCCGAGCGACCGGAAACGGCCCCGCCGCCACCGCCGCCGCCCATGCCAAGGCCGCCCCCTTCGGACCGTTGCAGCAACACGACTGCAATCAGGCCAAGGGCCAGAATGAGATGGACAATCAGGACTACATTTTCCATGGGTACCTACGGCTCTGCGTTTTGGACTTTGGGCGTGTCTAGGCAAGTTTGCCTATGGGGGCAAGGGAGGATTGGCACCCGCGGTGCCGCTTGGGCGGAAAGCCCGTGTGAAAGCCGCCTCAGGTTTCCACATCGTCCACGTCTGCCTGACCGGATACCGCCCTGCGAAAGATGCTCCAGCTGAGGCCGATGCCCAGCACAAAGCTCAGCGCGACAAGGCCGAGCCATAGGTTAAAGCTGCGGTTGTCCAGCCTTAGAATACCCAGATCATAAAGCACCCAAAGGCTTGACCCCACCAGCGCCAGCACCAGCAGCATCCCCAGCCCGCCGATAGAGCGTAGCGTCGCGCGGAGATAGATCACGTAGCCGATGAAGAGCAAAAGCCCCAGCAGCACCGCGATGGACAGGTTCATATGCCCGTATCGCTGCGCCCAGGTGACATAGTTATAGGGCGTCGGGTTAAAGGTCGCGGCCAGCAAGACAAAGGCGCAGGCCCAACGTATGATGAATCCCATCTGCGGTACTTCCTTCTTTGATCCGGCATGGAATATCGGTGCAGCCCAGGCAAAGTCTATGGCCCGTTGCGAAGTTTCACGGCCCCAAGCTGATAAATGCCCAGAAAAATGACGCGGCGGCGTTTTGGCTGCATTTTACAGTTTCGGTCCCCGACGGTCGTCGCTATACCTCCACGGGTTTGCACGGTTATTTGAACTGTTAAAGGAATATCTTCATGGCCAACGTCGTAGTCGTAGGCGCCCAATGGGGCGACGAAGGAAAAGGCAAAATCGTGGACTGGCTCAGCGAACGGGCCGATGTCATCGCACGTTTTCAGGGCGGCCATAACGCGGGCCACACATTGGTCATCGACGGCAAGGTCTACAAGCTGCACGCGCTGCCCTCGGGCGTTGTCCGCGGCGGCAAGCTTTCGGTGATCGGCAACGGTGTTGTGCTGGACCCGTGGCACCTGCTGAAAGAGATCGAGACGATCCGCGCCCAAGGCGTAGAGATCACGCCGGAAACGCTGATGATTGCGGAAAACACACCGCTGATCATGCCCTACCACGGCGAGCTGGACCGCGCCCGTGAAGAGGCCGCATCAAAGGGCACCAAAATCGGCACCACCGGCCGCGGCATCGGCCCGTGCTACGAGGATAAAGTCGGCCGCCGCGCCATCCGCGTCGCCGATCTGGCCGATACAGCCACGCTTGAAGCCCGCGTTGACCGCGCGTTGCAGCACCATGATCCGCTGCGCAAGGGTCTGGGCGTCGAAGCCATCGACCGCGACGGGCTGGTTGAACTGCTGAAAGAGATCGCACCGAAGATCCTTGAATACGCAGCACCTGTCTGGAAGGTGATGAACGAAAAGCGCAAGGCCGGTAAGCGTATCCTGTTCGAAGGGGCGCAAGGCGCGCTGCTGGACATCGACTTTGGTACCTATCCTTTCGTCACGTCCTCGAACGTGATTGCAGGGCAGGCGGCGACCGGCGTCGGCATCGGGCCGGGCGCGATCAACTATGTGCTGGGCATCGTCAAAGCCTATACCACCCGCGTGGGCGAAGGCCCGTTCCCGACCGAACTGCATGATGCGGACGGTCAGCGCTTGGGCGAGCGGGGCCATGAATTCGGCACCACCACCGGGCGTAAGCGTCGCTGTGGCTGGTTCGATGCGGCTTTGGTGCGCCAGACTTGTGCGACCAGCGGCGTCACCGGCATCTCGCTGACCAAGCTTGACGTGCTGGACGGGTTTGAAACGCTCAAGATCTGCACCGGCTACGAGCTGGACGGGGAGCACTTGGATTATCTGCCCACAGCGGCCGACCAGCAAGCCCGCTGCACCCCCATCTACGAGGAAATGCCCGGTTGGTCCGAAAGCACCGAAGGCGCGCGTAGCTGGGCCGATCTGCCCGCGAACGCGATCAAATATGTGCGCCGCGTCGAAGAGCTGATCCAGTGCCCCGTGGCGCTGCTTTCCACCTCGCCAGAGCGGGAAGACACGATTCTGGTCACCGACCCCTTCGCCGATTGATCTGACACGCCGGGGCCCTTCGGGGCCTTTGGCACATGATGAAAGGACGACACAATGGCCCTTGGATATAAAGCACGTCGCCGGTGGGCGCTGGTCATTCTGCTGATTGGGCTGCCGCTCTATATCATTGCGGCGGTGGTCACCGTGTCGCTGTTTGACCGGCCACCCTTCTGGATCGAACTGGTGATCTATATCGCGCTTGGCGTGGTCTGGGCGATCCCGTTCAAATTTGTGTTCAAGGGGATCGGTCAGGCGGACCCGAACGCGGATCACGACGCAGAATAATCGGTTTCGCCTGCACGTCTTTCAGCGTTGCTAATCGCAATTATCGCATAAAAAAACGGCCCCCTCGGGGGCCGTTTTTCGTTTCGGTTGTCATGTTTTGCCCGCTTAGCCAGCGGCGCGTGCATCCGGCTGGAACCCGATCTGTTCGGAGGCCTTGAAGCGGCCACCTTCCAGCTTTTGCAGCTTGCCGGTGCGCAGCAGCTGGCCGAAGGAGCGTAGACCTTCCTCGCGGCTGAAATCCTCGGCACCGCCTTGGCGGACGGTGTTCATCAACTGCGGACGCGAGAAATCGTCCATGCCTTCGACAAAGGCCATATAGGCCGCGGCCGCTTCCAGCAGGTCGGGAAGCTGGGTCGCGCCCATTTCCTCGGCGAATTCGGCAAAGCCACCGGCTTGCGGCACCGGCGCGGGGGCCACTGCGGCCACGCGGCGGGGGCGTACGGGGGCCACAGTGCGCGGCTGGTCCGTGTCGATCCGCTGTGCCGCTACCAGCTTCAGCGGGGCAGGGCGCGGTTCGGCGGGGCGTTCGGTGCGGGCCGTGGTCGACGCGGGGCGGCGTGGTTTGACCACCTCGGCCAGATCGCTGCGGTAGGCGTTGTTTTCGCGTTCCGCAGCATCGGGCGCACCAAGGGCCATATCGGCCTTTTTCGCGGCCACGGCGGCGCGCAGATGGGTGATCGCGTCGCGGCGTGTGGCGGCTTCGGGTTCGTCCATCTGGTTGTCGGTTTCCGCCAGCAGACGGTTCATATCCGGGCCGCTGTCCGCGTCGAGCGTTGGCAGGCTGCGGCGTTGCGGGGCGGCTTTGGGGGCTTCGGCTTCGGGCTCCGCCGCGGTCTCGGCTTGGACCTCGGCTTGTACCTCTTCGGCGTCATCCTCGGAAACATCAGTGTCGACGGTTTCTTCTTGGGCCGTGTCTTCCTGCGAGTCTTCCTTGCCAGTTTCTTCCTCGGCGGTCTCTTCTTCGGGCGCGTCGTCCTCATCGGCGACGGCTTCTTCGGCGTCCTCGGGCGCGTCGGTCAGCGTGTCGGCAGCGGCGGAGGACAATGTTGCCTCAAGCTCGGCCAGCTCGCGGGCCAGATCTTCTTCATCCTCGTCAGAGAGCGTCGATTCGGGGTCGCGCTGGATACGCAGGGCGGGCTTTTCAGGCTCTTCCAGGACCGCAGGCGCGTCTTCTTCGACCTCTTCCAGCTCGCCTTCGGCGATGGCACGGTCGATGTCGGCGCGTTTGACCTTGAGCACACGACCACGGGGTGCTGTGTCTTCTTCGGCTTCACCGGTTTCGTCAGCGTCAACCTGCGCGGCGTCAGCTTCTTCGACCTCATCAGCTGCAACGTCTTCGTGCTGTTCTTCACTCTCTTGTGCAGCGGTAACGTCTTCTTCAGCTTCGAGGTCGGAGGATTGTGCGATGTCTTCGACCGTATCGTCGGCGTCCAGCGCGCCTTGGATGTCGTTGATCGCGTCCGCGATGACATCGTCGGTGCTGTCTTCGGCGTCGATTGTGTCCTCGTCGTCAAAGACCTGAGGCTGCGGTGCGGCGGGGGCGTCCTGATTGGCGACCACGGCGCGGATGCGCTGCAGTTTGGCCGCGATGCTATCAACGACAGGGGCCGCAACGGGCTGGATTTCGGCGTCTTGTTCGTCGACGGTCACCTCGTTGCGCGGGCTATCGGCGAAAAACGCTTCGACATCTTCGTCGGGTTGGCCAGGGACGATATCCACCTCGGGGGCGGGGGCCGCAGAAGCAGGGGCCGCAGAAGCAGGGGCCGCTTCGGCTTGCGTGGCTTCGGGCTTTGGCGCGGCAACATCACGGCTGACCACCTCGTCGCGCGGTGCGGCGGCTTCGGCCTGAGGCGCGGGTGCGGCTTCTGGCGCTGTCACTGGCTCGGCAGATTTCAGCGCGTTGATGCGGTAGGCGTCATAATAGGCAGAGATTTCCTTGGGCCGGCGCGGCGCGAAGGAGGTCGAGACCACGGACGGACCCGCAACGGAGCTGCTGACCTGCGGCTGCGGCGCGGCAGGGGCCTTGGGTGTTTCGGCTGCTTCGGGCGCAGGGGCGGGCTGCGCTGGCGCTGCGGGTTCTTCTGGGGTCTGCGCGCTCAGGACGATCTGACCGTCCTGCTGGCGCGCTTCGACGCGGCGCGAGATTTCTTTCTGCGCGATATGGGCCAGCATCTCCGCATCCGGCTGTGCGGGTTCCGCACCGAAATACCGATCCTCCGACGACAGGTCGCGGAAATACTCTGCGATGGCCTTCATGGTGCCGAATGAATCGTCAAAGCCTTCCAACGTGCACGAGAAAGTGCCGTATGAGACCGTCAGAATTTTGTTGTTATTCATCATCGGATGGTCGTCCTCTGCCTATTTGCAGCTTACTGTTTACCATAAGGTTCAAGACCAATTCGGCTCGAATCTGTGCCCTGCAACGTATCATTTAATGTCAAAATTGCGGCATTGTTTCCAATTTGAGGTAAAACCGCGTGAAAACAACCATTGTGGCAAGCCGCAGCCCTGTCACCGTCATTGGGGGCGGGCAGCCCGGCCCGAACGACCTGAACGAGGCGTTGCAGCTTGCCCCGATGTGTGTGGCGGTCGATGGCGGGGCAAATCTGGCCCGCGACGCAGGCGTAGAGATCGCGGCGCTGGTGGGGGATTTCGATTCTGTCACGCCCGAGACCCTGTCGCAAATCCCGCTCGCGCGGCAGTTCAAACTGGCAGAGCAGGAAACCACCGATTTCGACAAGGCGCTGCGGTCGGTGGCCGCGCCGTTGATCGTGGCGGTGGGGTTTTCGGGCGGGCGCGTGGACCATCAGCTTGCCGCCCTGAGCTCTCTGGCGCGGCATCCGCACCAGCGTTGCCTGCTCATCGCCGGAGAGCAGGTGATTTTCCTCGCGCCGCCCCGGCTTGATCTGCCGACGCGGGCGGGGGATGTGGTGTCGATATACCCGCTGGCGGCGGTCCACGGGGAAAGCAGCGGGCTTGAGTGGCCGCTTGACGGGCTAGAGCTTTCGCCGCTGGGGCGGTTGGGGACATCGAACCGTGCGACGGGGCCCGCGACCCTTAGGGTGGATCGTCCCGCTGCGTTGGTGATGGTGCCCAGGGTGCTCATTCCGCAGGTTGCACAATCGCTGCTGCAGCCAGACGCCGCTGCGTGGCCCGCTCCCTCAGAATAATATAGAGACCGGCGGCCATGGTGATCCCCATCCCGAGCGCCGCCAGCGCATTGGGCAGATCGCCAAAGACGATCAACCCGACCAGCGTCGCCACGGGAATTTCGAGATATTGCATCGGTGCCAGCGTGGCCGAGGGGGCGTAGCGCAAGGACCATGTCATCAGCAGATGTGCCACGCTGCCAAGGACGCCGATTGCGATCAGCAGCATCCAGGCGTTAGCATCAGGGACCCGCCACCCCAAGGCGGGCACCGCTACGGTTTGCCCCAGACCCAGCAAGGGCAGCAGTATCACCACGGCCATAAACCCGCTGACCGTTTGCAGGCTGATCGGGTCGGTGTGTTTGGCGATCTGCCGTGTCACCAGCATGAACAGCGCAAAGTTCAGCGCTACGCCAACGGGCAGCAATGCGGGCCAGCCCACCTCGGCAAAGCTGGGTTGCACCACCAGCAGTGTGCCGCAAAAGCCGACGACACAGGCGAGAAGCCGGCGGGTGCCGACTTCTTCCCCCAGCACGTATTTGCCGAGCAGAAGCATAAAGAAGGGCATGACAAAGATAATCGCCACAGCATCGGCCAGCGGCAGGTATTTCAGCGCGGTGAACATCATCGCGATCCCGATGACATGCAGCACTGTGCGCACAAACGCGAGCCACAGCGTGCGGCCCCGCATCGCCAGCGGCCTGCCCGTCAGCAGCACCAGCGGCAGCAAGATCAGCAATTGCACGGCAAAGCGGATAAACACGACCTGACCCAGCGGCACGGAGGACCCCAGCAGTTTCGCAATTGCATCACCCACAGGGGCAACGATGCAAAAGCCAAGCATCATGGCAATACCGGTCATCGGTTTATCGGGCAGCATGGCAAAGCCTTTGTCGAGGATCAGGGGGATACGCCCCGGATGTGCAAGCGTATCGCGGCGAGAGTGGCGGCATTTTTCCGGCTTTGCAACCGTGGGGAGAGGATGATTTCACGCCGCTGACCTGATCAGACCGACGCGATCGCGCCCGCGGTGTTTCGCACTGTATAAAGCTTGATCCGCGCGGTCGATCAGCTCTGCCGCAATGGCCGAGGCATCAAGTGGGGCGGGGAAGGCGTCGCCGGTTTCAGGCTGTGCGGTACATAGCCCGATGCTGATCGTGGCATGGATAGGCTGCGCGCTGGCGGGGATGGTAAATGGCGTCGTGCGGTAGGCTTCGCACATGCGTTTGGCCATCCGGGTGGCCTCTGCCTCTGTGATGCCCGGGAGGATGAGTAAAAATTCCTCCCCTCCGATGCGGGCGGCAACGTCGAGCGGGCGCAGACATGATTTCAACCGGCGTGCCGTTTCGACCAACACGGCGTCCCCCGAGGCGTGGCCGAAAGCGTCATTCACGCGTTTGAAGTGGTCTATGTCTACCAGCATCACGGCCAGCGGTATCCCTTTGCGGCGGGTGCGCACGGCAAGCCGCGCGACCTCTGACAGGGCGTGCCGGCGGTTGTAGATTCCTGTCAGCGGATCAAAAACCGCTTCGCGCAGGCGCGTATCGACATCACGCCGGATCGTGTCACCCTGCTGTTTGCGCGCCAAGAGCCCGGTCAGCCGCAGCGAAAGTTCTTCGATATCAAAGCCATGCTGCATCAGATCGTCGGCCCCCAGATCCAGCGCATGGGCGGCACCGGCGGGGTGGGGGCGCGATTGGAGCACCAGAATACCGCAGTGCCGCGTCGTCGTATTCGCCCGCAGGGTCGAGATCAGGCGCAGTTGCGCCTCGTCGCGCGTTTCGACACCGGTCAGGGTCAGAATGAAGACATCGGGCAGCGCGTTCTGCCTAATACCGGTCAAAGCGTCGCGGATGGTCGTCTGGCTGACAGCCCCCCGCAGACGTTTGCGTAACTGGGTGACATGCACCTGTGTCTCTGCCTTGTCATGGCTGACGATCTGGAACGTGCCCGGGCGGGCGAAGGTGGCGGCGGTTTCTTCCAGCCCGAGCGTGGGGCACATCGCGTCCCGCATGGCCGTGTGGCTGGCCCCGTGGCCCGCGCGTATCATGCTGCGCACCCGTCCCAGAAACAGCTTGTCGCAGACAGGTTTGACCATCGCTTCCTGTGCGCCATTCGCCAACAGGTGCAAACACAGCGCCGCGCCACCGCCATCGGCCAAGGCAAAGACAGGTATCCGTGATGTGCGCGGCGACCCCGCGAGCATCGTGCATAGGGCCGTCGCATCCTGCCCGTCCAGTTGATGCGCCGTGATGACCAAATCAGGCCCCGACCGGCGCGAGATGTCGACCGCCTGGGCCACGGTGGACGCCTGCCATACCTCGTAGGAGGCGGACGTGAGTTTGGTTTTCAACGCGATGCGGTTGGTCGCAACCGTATCCACAATCAGGACTTTACCGGGCACTTGTCTTCATTCTCCACTCACGTGTAACTGGCTTAAGCGCCCTTTGTTGCCGTGATTGGTTAACAAAGGGTTTCGTTTGGGAAACCGTGATGGAAATTAATATGATGAAGCAAGATGCCGCCGAGACGGTCGCCCTGCAGGCCTTGGCCTGGCTGGCCGCGAACGAAGACCTGATGCCCACCTTTATGGGATCAACGGGTGCATCTGCCGAAGACCTTCGCACCCAGGCTGGCGATCCGGTGTTTCTTGGCGCGGTTCTGGATTTCATCATGATGGATGACGCCTGGGTCACGGAGTTTTGCGATACCGTGAACATCCCTTACGACCGTATCATGCAAGCCCGTCAGTCGCTTCCGGGTGGCGCGCAGATGAATTGGACCTGAAAATGATCAAAGCGCTGCTGTTCGACAAAGACGGAACCCTGTTCGACTTCGCCGCTACATGGGAGGCATGGGCCAATGCTTTTCTGACCCGGATCAGCAAGGGAGACGGAGAGAGAGCGGCTTTGCTGGGGCAGCAGATCGGCTTTGATTACCGGACGCAGAGCTTCTCGCCCGACAGTATCGTTATTGCGGGCACACCGGGGGAGGTCGTAGATGCGCTGGCCCCCCATGTGGTCGAGATGGCGAAGACGGATCTCTTAGATCTGCTGAACCACGAGGCCGAAAACGCCCCTCAGGCAGAGGCGGTGCCGCTGGTTGCCTTGCTAGAGGCGTTCAAGGCACGCGGGCTGGTGCTTGGCGTCGCCACCAATGACGCCGAGGCACCCGCCCGTGCGCATTTGGGCGGCGCGGGGGTGACCGGATATTTTGACTTTATCGCAGGTTTCGATAGCGGCCACGGTGCAAAGCCCACGCCCGGGCCGCTCTTGGCGTTTGCCAAAGCCGTGGGGGTGGACTCGTCGGAAGTCGCGATGATCGGGGATAGCCTGCACGATATGGCGGCGGGCCGTGCGGCGGGGATGGCCTGCGTTGCGGTGCTCACGGGGCTGGCCACACGTCAGGACCTGGAAGGGGCCGCCGATGTGGTGCTGCCCGACATCGGCCATCTGCCCGCGTGGCTGGACGGGCAGACCCATGACCCGCAGGGCTGACAGCTAGTTTGCATTTGAGACAAAACCAAAGCGCATTCCGCCGCGGCGGAGGTTTAGCCTTCGGTCTTTGTTAACTTTCAGCCGCCATCTTCCCCGTGAAACGGCGGAAAGGGGCGCGATGCACGGGCTGATCAACCATACGATCCAACGGTTCGTGCTGGATAGCTTTGGCCACCGTGTCTGGGCGCAGGTCGCCCTGCGCGCCGATCTTTGTGCCGTTATGGGCACGGCGGATTTCGAACCGATGCTCACCTATGATGATGCCATCACGCCGCGGGTTATCAACCGCCTGTCTGCCGTGATGAAACGCGCGATCCCCGATCTTCTGGAAGATCTGGGTGCCTGGCTTGTGTCCAACCCCGACCGCGAAGGCGTGCGGCGCTTGCTGCGCTTTGGCGGCGACGATTTTGAAGAGTTCTTGCATTCGCTCAACGACTTGCCCGAACGTGCCACCCTCGCCGTGGAAGACCTGCAACTGCCCCAGATGGAGGTCGCGCAGCTTGATGACTGGCGCTTTACGCTCACCTGTCGCGGAAAAGTGCAAGGCTTTGGCTATGTGATGATGGGCGTGATGCGGGTGATTGCGGATGATTATGGCACATTGGCCCTGCTTGATTGCAAAGCCGCCCCACCGGAGGGGGAGGTGATTACCGTCACGATTATTGACCGGCACTACGCGCAGGGGCGCAGCTTTGATCTGGGTGCGCGCGGGTGACAGTAGGGGCAGCCTATGAGGCGGCATTGAATGTGCTATGCCCGATGCATGTGATCGTGCAGCCCTGCGGACGTATCCGGCATGTGGGCCCCACCATCCACAAACTGCGCCATCGTGGCACTTGGATCGGGAGCAATTTTTTCGACCAGTTTGTCATGCGCCGACCCAATATGGCCGACAGTATTGCGCAAATTCGCCCAATGGCGGGGCGCAAGCTGCATCTGGCGTTGCACGACCGGCCCGAGCAGATTTTTAAAGGGGTTCTGGTTCCGCTACCTTGTGGCACCGAACAGATGGAAGGCTCGGAAACCGACTGTCTGATAAACCTGTCATTCGGGATATCGATCCTGAACGGTGTGCGCACCCATCGCCTGAGCAATGCCGATTTCGCGCCGACCGACCTCGCGGTCGAGATGCTTTATCTGATGGAGGCGAAATCGGCGGCGATGGCGGCGTCGCGTGCGCTGAACCAGAAGCTTGAGGTCGCAAAGATCGCGGCGGAGGAACAAGCGTTTACCGATACGCTGACTGGCTTGAAAAACCGGCGCGCGATGGATCACGTGCTGTCACGGCTTATCGCGGGGAACAAGGGGTTTGCCGTGATGCAGATCGATCTGGATTACTTCAAGGCGGTGAACGATAGCCTGGGCCATGCGGCGGGGGATCACGTGTTGCAAACCGCGGCCCGGATCATGGTGGAAGCAACAAGGGACATCGACACCGTCGCCCGCGTCGGCGGTGACGAATTTACCCTGCTGCTGCCTGGGGTTACCGGCAACGCGCATCTGGCACAGGTCGCCGAACGGATCATCACGCGACTGGAACAGCCGATCAGATTTGATGGCGCGGCGTGCCAGATCTCTGCCAGCATCGGCAGCATATGGGTCAAAGCGGGGCAGGACGCCGTGGCCGAAGATGTCCTGTCGGACGCCGATGCGGCGCTTTACCGCTCTAAGCAAGCCGGGCGTGCGCGGCACACGGTGCACGGTGAAACTGTGCCAGACGCCATGCAGAAGGGGAGGGAGAAACCACACGCGCTGCAGTAGATGACGGCGCGCGCTGGGCGTGCTGGCTTTGGTACGCGTCATAATTGCGGGGCCTTTAGATCTGCGGGCGTTCAATCTGCGCAATGCTTCAAGATTGTGCAGACCGCCTCAAAACGCGCCGCGGGGGACAGCGGCGCCAGGATTATGGGGGCACCGCTTTTGGCTGCTCGTCACACGCGCGCGGCTGCGTTAGGGTTTTGGGAAAGGATATACAGGCAAGGCAGGACATCATGACGGACAGTGCCCGTTCTCTCGGCTCTCGGCTCAGCGCGGTGTTGGCAGAGGTCTATCCCGATCTGGATGCCGACATCCTGGCTAGCATGGTCCTTGATGCCTTCTGGCCCGAGGGGACGACGCGCCGCAAAAGGGGCCGTGTTGCCGGCAATACGCTTTGGTCGGAACGCGACGCGCTGCTGATCACCTATGGCAACTCTATCGTGGACGGGGCGCATAAGCCGCTGGATTTGTTGAACGACTTCTTGCACCGCTACCTGCGTGGCACATTGAACAGCGTGCATATCCTGCCGTTCTTCCCCTACACCTCTGACGACGGGTTTGCGGTGTCCGATTTTCGCGCGGTGAACCCGCAGCTTGGGGATTGGCCTGATATAAACCGCATCGCCGCCGATTTCACGCTGATGTCCGATCTGGTGCTGAACCATGTGTCGAGCCAGGGGAACTGGTTCAACGCCTACCGTCAGGGGCAGGCCCCCTATGACAAGTTCTTTTTCGAAGCCTCGCCGCAGGATGATCTGCGCGAGGTGGTGCGCCCGCGCACGACTCCGCTGTTGCAAGAGGTAGAAACCTCAAGCGGCCCGCGCCACGTCTGGTGCACTTTCAGCCATGACCAGATCGATCTTGATTTCCGCAACCCCGAGGTGCTGCTTGAGTTTTTGCGGATCATCCGCCTGCATGTGGACAATGGCGTGCAGATCATCCGGCTGGATGCGGTGGCGTTCTTGTGGAAGCAGATCGGCACCCCGTCGATCCACCTGCCGCAAACCCATGCGATTATCCGGCTGATGCGGTTGCTGTGCGACTATGCGCCGGAAAAGATCATCCTGCTGACCGAAACCAATGTGCCCAAGGCCGAAAACCTCAGCTATTTCGGGGCAGGGGACGAGGCCCATGCGATCTATAATTTCCCGCTGCCGCCGCTGATCTTGCATGCGATGATGTCGGGCAATGGGGCGCATCTGCGGCGCTGGCAGCGCACGATGCCGCCGGCCCCCATGGGCTGCGCCTATCTGAACTTTACCGCCAGTCACGACGGGATCGGCATGCGACCCGCCGAAGGGTTGCTGCCCGAGGATGAAAAACAACAGGTCATTGATACGGTGCTACAGGTCGGCGGGTTGGTATCGATGCGCAGCCTGCCCGACGGCGGGCAAAGCCCGTACGAGCTGAACACGACCTTTTACGATGCGCTGTCGCGGACGTTTAAGGGCGAGGATGACCATCATCATGCACGGTTCATCTGTTCGCAGACCATCGTCATGTCGCTGGAGGGGATACCCGCCTTCTACATCCACGCCATGCTGGCGACGCCCAATGATCACGCGCAGGTCGAACATCGCGGGATGAGCCGCGCGATCAACCGACACCGATGGGATTATCCGAGCTTGCGCGACCAGCTGGCCGATGCGTCCAGCGCGCCGGCGCGCGTTTTGAGCGATCTGTCAGCGCGGCTAAAGGTGCGGCAGACGCAAAAGGCGTTTCACCCCAATGCGACGCAATTCACCGTGAACCTGCAAGATGACCGCGTGTTCGGCGTGTGGCGTCAAAGTCTGGACCGCAAACAGTCGATCTTTGCGCTGCACAACGTCAGCGACGCCTCTGTCGCGATTTCGGCGGCGGCACTGAACCTGATCGAGGATCAACCCTGGCTAGACCTGATCAGCGGTGATTTGATTGACGCCAGCGCGGATCACATCACGCTGGCCCCCTATCAATGCATGTGGATCACCAACCGGTTCTGACCCTGCTGCCCGCGCGGCCCTCAGCTAGTTGTATTCTGCGTCATCCGCTGCGGCGGCCTCGCGCAGATTGGCAAGGAACTCGGGCGCGGCGGCGTGGACGCGGTTCCATGTGGGGATAAAGGGGGTCTCGTGCGGGTTATCGAGAAAGAAGTGTCCCGCCCGCATGATATTCTCGGTAAAGAGCTCGATCGCGCGTTCTTCCTTATGGCGGTCAATGCTGAGCCCGTTCATTTTGGCGTCGTTGTAATAGGCATCCAGCAGGTCGAGCGCGCAGCGATAATAGGTCGCCTTGAGCGTGCGAAAGACATTGGGTGTGAACACCGTGCCGTCTGCCGCCAGCTTGCGGAAAATCGCCTTGCAGATGTCGGTGGACATGCGGTTCAACCCCGCATCGGCGTCGGCCTCGCTCAGATCTTGGTGCTTGTGGTCATAGTCGTCGGCGATTTCGACCTGACAGACCGATTTCGGCGCGAGGTTGCGCCATGCCTCTGACAGCACGCCGATCTCCAGCCCCCAGTCGGAGGGAATGCGCAGATCGGGCAAGATATTGGTGCGCATGGCAAATTCGCCCGAGAGCGGATAGCGGAAGGCGCGCAGATAATCGATATAGTCACGGTCGCCCACGACCTTTTTCAGCGCGATCAGCAACGGGCTGACCAGCAGCCGCGTGACCCGCCCGTTCAGCTTGTCGCTGCCCACCCGCGCGTAATAGCCTTTGGCGACCTGATAGGGGAAATTCGCATTGGCGACGGGATAGATCAGCCGCGCCAGCAGGTCGTTGGTATAGGTCACGATATCGCAATCATGGATCGCCATCACCGCGCTGTCCTGACAGGCGATCAGATAGCCGAGCGAGGACCAGACGTTCTTGCCCTTGCCTTGTTCCGCGGGGGCGAGGCCCATGTCTTTCAGCTGCGCGCCAAGCGCCAGCATCCGCGGGCTGTCGTTCCAGATCACGATGTGGTTCTGGTTAAGGCCCTTGAAGAACTCTTTCGCATGCCGGAACTGTGCCTCGTCGGCGCGGTCCAGACCGATGATGATGCGGTGCAGATAGCTGACCTTGGACAGCTCTGCCAGAATGCGGGGCATCGCCTCGGTCTCTAGCTCGGAGTAGAGACAAGGCAGAATCAGCGCCATTTTGCGGGTCTGGGCGAACGTCTCGAGCTCGTAGGTCATTTCGTCCAGCGAGCGGGTGCGCAGATTGTGCAGGGTCGCGATATTTCCGTTTTGATGAAAATCAGCCATGCGTTGTCATTCCTTAGTTCAGGTTAAGCCGCGCGATCAGGTCCAGCACGGCACCATTCCATCCGGCAGGGCCGGGGAGCGTGGTGCGGATGATCCTGCCGGTGTCCTCACCGGGCAGCGGGGGCAGGGGGTCGCGGTGCGGGTTGGCGACAATGACGCCAAACTCGGCTGCTTGCAGCATCTCTATGTCATTGGGGGCATCGCCAAGCGCCAGCGTATGGCGCGGCGCAAAGGCGTCGGTCAGCGCGGCCATCTGGTCGGCTTTGGTGCGCCCGTAGGAAAGGGTCAGAAACCGTCCTCCTTCACGGGCATGGATACCGTGATCGTGCAGGGCGTCGATAAATGCGCCGCGCAACTCGGCGCTGCCCGACCAGATGCCGGGTTCTGAAAAGGCCCGCTCTGCCGCGTTGGCGGCGTCATTATGCGACAGGCCGGTGATCTGTGCGATCTGCGCCACCGTCATATCGCCGAACCCGCAAAACGGGTCGCGCAGCTCCGCAGGCAGGCTGTCGAGCGCGTGGCGCAGGCGCACGTAGCTGTCCGTTTTGGGCATGTCGGTGCTGTCGGGCGGTAAAATACCGGCACCGTTTTCAATGATCGCGGGGCAGTGATCCCATGCCAGTTCGGCGCGAATCTCTGCGATCTCGGGCGCGGTTTTCGAGCTCGCCAACACCACTGCGGCCCCGATATTGCGCAATGTATCCAAGGCCGGGGTGGCCGCATCGCAGCGATAGGAACTATGTGACAGCAACGTGCCATCAAGGTCGGTAAACACCAGCAGAGGTAAAGACATAGCCATAGATCAAGCGTGTGGTGCGGGACCGATTGTTGCAACTGGGTACAAGTGTTCATCGCGCGGTTTGCATTGTTTTTCTAGCTTTTGCCTAAAAAATGTGCAGAAACTGGACTGCGTGGATGCGCACGTATAAATAGAATCACATGGGCGCTTTCGGGGGGAGGGTGCGGTGTAAGAGAGGTCAGGTGACGTCGCGACCAAGGGCTCTGTTTTCACTCTGACAATAATTTTTATTGTTGACGTAAACAAAGTTGCGCGACAGTCTGAGCGCCAAGATACGCCAAAGCGTGCTTCGGGGGATTATTTGTCAACAACTGCGATACAGGCGGCGGCGCTTTCGCCGCCAGAGGGATTAGGCGACCGCATGCGGATGCAGCGTCACCGGATGGCGATGACATTGCAGCAGCTGTCGTCGGCCTCCGGTGTGTCGGTGGGCTATCTGAGCCAGGTGGAACGCGGCAACGCGACACCGACGCTTGGCACGCTCAGCCAGATCGCTGCCGCGCTTGACGTTGATGCGGATTTTTTCGTGCGGACCCCGCGCACGGTCGACAGCCTGACCCGCGGTGCCGCACGGCCCCGTTTCGCGGTGGCAGGATCGTCGATTGAATATGAACAGATCGGTGCCGAACGCGCGGGCCACGAGATGACATCCTATGTGATGAACGTCCCGCCCGGCTATGAATCCGAAACGGTGACCCATGTTGGCGAAGAGATCATCTATATCCTTGAGGGTGAGATCTCGCAGATGGTTGGCGAACGGGAGTATCTGATGACGGCGGGCGACAGCCTGCATTATCTGGGTACCACGCCCCATTGCTGGGCCAACAGAACAGACCGGCAGGCCCGCATCTTATGGGTCGGTCGCATGAAATACGATAAGTCCGGGGAAATCGGACAGAGTGAGGCCGCGCCAGCAGAGAGCTCGCGCGAAATGTTACCCCTCAGGCGTTAACCCTATCGCCCTCATCGGCCCAGAGAGGCCGTGGGGAGATAACACTTTACCAACTAGGAGAGTAAATCGAATGTCTTTCAAGAATATCATGGCCACGGGCCTGCTGCTGAGCACGCTTGGCGTTGCGGCGCAGGCGCAGTCGCTGGTCTATTGCTCGGAAGGGTCGCCAGAAGGCTTTGACCCGGCCCTGTACACCGCAGGCACGACCTTTGATGCGTCCAGCCACCCGATCTACAACCGCTTGGCGGAATTCAAGGTCGGCACCACCGAAACCATTCCCGCGCTGGCCGAAAGCTGGGAGGTGTCCGAAGACGGCAAGACCGTAACGTTCAAGCTGCGCAAAGGCGTCAAGTTTCACAGCAACGCCCAGTTCACGCCCACACGCGATTTTAACGCCGATGACGTGATCTTTAGCTTTGACCGTCAGGGCAACGCCGACAACCCCTACAACCAAGTATCGGGTGGCACCTGGGAATACTACGGTGCGATGTCGATGCCTGATCTGATCGAAAGCATCGAAAAGGTTGATGATTACACCGTTCAGTTCAACCTGACCCGCGCCGAAGCGCCGATCATTGCCAACATGGCGATGGACTTTGCCTCGATCGTGTCCAAGGAATATGCCGACGCGATGCTGGAAGCCGGCACGCCGGAAATGCTGAACCAGGCACCTATCGGTACCGGCCCGTTCACCTTCCAAGCCTACCAGAAAGACGCCGTGATCCGTTACGTGCGCAACGACGAATACTGGGGTGACCCGGCGAAAGTCGAAGCGTTGATCTTTGCGATCACACCGGATGCCTCCGTGCGCTACCAGAAGGTACAAGCGGGCGAATGCCACGTCATGGCCTATCCGAACCCTGCGGACGTGCAGGCGATGAAAGACGCCGAAGATGTCGTCGTGATGGAGCAAGAGGGCCTGAACGTGGGCTATCTGGCGTACAACACGCAGATGCCTCCGTTCGACAACGCCAATGTGCGTAAAGCCTTGAACATGGCAATCGACAAGCAAGCGATCATCGACGTGGTGTTCCAGGGCTCCGGCGAAATCGCGAAGAACCCGCTGCCGCCGACAATGTGGTCCTATAACGACGCGATCGAGGACGACAAATACGATCCGGAAGCCGCGAAAGCCGCGCTGGAAGCCGAAGGCGTATCCGACCTGACGCTGAAAATCTGGGCGATGCCGGTACAGCGCCCCTATAACCCCAATGCCCGCCGTATGGCCGAGCTGATGCAGGAAGACTTCTCGAAGGTCGGTGTCGACGTAGAGATCGTGTCCTACGAATGGGGTGAATACCTTGAGCGTTCCAAAGCGAAAGACCGCGATGGTGCCGTTCTGCTGGGTTGGACCGGTGACAACGGTGACCCCGACAACTTCCTCGCGGTTCTGCTGGGCTGTGACGGCGTAGAGAAATCCAACCGCGCACAATGGTGCAACGAGGAATTCGACGCGCTGGTTCAGGAAGCCAAGGTTCTGCCAACACAAGAAGAGCGTGCGCCGCTGTATGAAAAAGCGCAGAAAATCTTCAAGGACCAAGCCCCTTGGGCCACCATCGCGCATTCGGTTGTTTACATGCCAATGCGCCCCGAAGTTGAAAACTATGTTGTGCACCCGCTGGGTGGCCACATCTTCAACCAGGTTGGCCTGTCGCAATAACAGCGATGACAAAGCAATGGGGACGGTGCATGTCGCGCCGTCCCTTCCTCTATTCTAGGCCCCGGCCACGTTAACGAAAGGCGCAAGCCCCCGTGTCAAAGAACCTCTCTCAACGTCTTGCCGACTATGCCGCTGTGGCCGCCGATCTGGGCGTCGATGCCGTGGCGCTGGTGCCCGGGCCCAATTTTTCGCGCGCTGTCGGCCAAAGCTTCATGAGCCACGAACGCCCCTTTGTTCTGGTGATCCCTGCGGATAAACCTGCGGCGGTGCTCTTGCCGAACCTTGAACTGGGGAGCTGGGACACGGTCGGCTTTGACGGCGCGGTGTTTGATTGGCGCGACCAGACCGGCTATGCCGATGCATTTGCCGCGCTGACGCAGCATTTGGGCATCACGTCGCTGGCGGTCGAAGGGCAGGTGATGCGCGTCTTCGTGCACCATGCGTTCAAAGACGCACAGCCCGATCTTACCATCACCGATGCCGAGCGCGAAATCTCAGCCCTGCGGATGATCAAAACCCCCGAGGATATCGCCGCCCTGCGCGCGGCGATCGGCATTTCCGAACGCGCCCTCCAGCGCACGCTGGACAGCGTCAAGCTGGGCCAGAGCGAGAAGCAGATCGAACAGACGCTGGTGCAGGCGCTTTTCGCGGAAGGGGCGGATGACCTGTCCTTTGGTCCCATCGTGGCCGCCGCGGATGGCTCGGCCCGCCCCCATGCCCATGCGCGCGACGATTACGCCGTCAAGGCGGGCGATGCGCTGCTGCTGGACTTTGGCGCGCGCAAGAACGGCTTTGCCGCCGACATCACCCGTACCGTTTTTCTGGATCACGTCACCGATGAGGGGCGCGATGTCTATGACACCGTGCTGCGCGCCAATATGGCCGGGCTTGCCGTGACCCGCGCGGGGGTGACCGCGCATGACATCGACGATGCCGTGATCTCTGTGCTGGAAGCCTCGCCCTATGGGGACCGCATCCGCACCAAGACCGGCCACGGTCTGGGCCGCGAGGTCCACGAGGCCCCCTATATCATGCGGGGCAACCACATGACTTTACCCGCCGGAACGGTTTACACCAATGAACCCGGCCTCTACGAGATCGGAAATTTCGGCGTGCGCATCGAGGATGACGTGCTGATTACCGACGACGGCTATGAAACGCTGACCAACTTCCCCAAAGAGCTGATGGTGATAAAATGCTGAACTATGTTCTGGGACGACTGCTGACGTTCATCCCGACTTTCATCGGGGTGACGCTGATCTCCTTCGGGTTCATCCGCGCGCTGCCGGGCGACCCCATCCAGGTGATGGCGGGCGAGCGCGGCATCTCTGATGAACGCTATGCCCAACTGGCCAAACAATTCGGCTATGACCAGCCGATCTATGTCCAATTCTGGGACTATCTGACCGGCGTGCTTCAGGGCGATCTGGGCAATAGCTTTGTCACCAAGCGCCCGGTGTTCGACGAATTCTTTACGCTCTTCCCAGCCACGCTTGAGCTGGCGGTCTGCGCGATGATCTTTGCCATCGCCCTTGGCCTTCCGGCGGGGGTGATTGCGGCGGTGAACCGGGGCAAGTTCTTTGACCGGGCGCTGATGTCCACGGCGCTGGTGGGCTATTCGATGCCGATCTTCTGGTGGGCGCTGCTGCTGATCATCGTCTTTTCGGGCAACCTGCAATGGACGCCTGTGTCGGGGCGGATTGATCTGCTGTATTACTTCCCCAACCCCACCGGCTTTATGCTGATCGACAGTCTGGCGTCGGGGCAGAAGGGGGCGTTCCTGTCAGCGGTGCGCCATCTGGTTCTGCCAACGATCGTGCTGGGGACAATCCCGCTGGCCGTGATCGCACGCCAGACGCGGTCGGCCATGTTGGAGGTTCTGGGCGAGGATTACATCCGCACCGCCCGCGCCAAGGGCATGTCTCCGGGGCGGATCAACGGCATCCACGCCCTGCGCAACGCGCTGATCCCCGTGATCACCGTGATTGGTCTGTCGGTCGGCACATTGCTGGCCGGTGCGATCCTGACCGAAACCATCTTTAGCTGGCCGGGCATCGGCAAGTGGATGGTCGATAGTATTTTCCGCCGCGATTACCCCGTGGTTCAGGGCGGGCTGCTGCTGATTGCTGTGATGGTGATGGTCGTGAACCTGACCGTCGACATGCTTTACGGCGTCATCAACCCCAAAATCAGAAAGCGATAACATGGACGACGCACTCTCTGCCGAAGCCGCAATGGTCCAGGAACGTCCGGGCCGCTTGCGCGAATTCTGGTTCTACTTCCGCGAAAACCGCGGCGCTGTCATCGGGCTGTGGATCTTTGCGGTCTTTGCCTTTCTGGCCCTCTTCGGTCCGTGGGTCGCCCCCCATGACGCGACAGAGCAATTCCGCGCCGCCACCCTACAGCCCCCCGCGTGGCAAGAGGGCGGCACCTGGACCCATATCCTGGGCACCGATCCGCTTGGGCGCGATATGCTGTCGCGTCTGATTGTGGGCGCGCGTTATTCCTTCTTTGTGGGGGTCGTCGTTGTCTCTATCGCGGCGACCGGCGGGATCATCATCGGGCTGATCGCGGGCTTTGCGCCCAAATGGGTCGATAGCATCATCATGCGTGTCATGGATATTGTGCTGGCGTTCCCGTCCCTGCTGCTGGCGCTGGTGCTGGTGGCGATCCTCGGGCCGTCGCTGACCAACGCGATGATCGCCATCGCGATTGTGTTGCAGCCTCACTATGTGCGCCTGACCCGCGCCAGCGTGCTGTCGGAACGTCAAAAGGATTACGTGACCTCGGCCCGCGTGGCGGGGGCAGGGATCTTGCGGCTGATGTTTGTCACCGTGCTGCCCAACTGCCTTGCGCCGATCATCGTGCAGGCCGCGCTGTCATTCTCGACCGCGATCCTTGATGCCGCGGCCTTGGGCTTTCTGGGGATGGGGGCGCAGCCGCCGACACCTGAATGGGGCACCATGCTGGCCGAAGCACGCGAGTTCATCCTGCGCGCCTGGTGGGTCGTGACCTTCCCCGGCGTGGCGATCCTTGTGACCGTGCTGGCGATCAACCTCATGGGTGACGGCCTGCGCGACGCGCTTGATCCGAAACTGAAACGGAGCTGAGCCATGACACTTTTGCGTATCAGAAACCTAAGCGTTGATTTCGCCACGGCCTCGGGCAAGTTCCGGGCGGTGGACGGTGTCGACCAGGACGTGAACGAAAGCGAGATCCTCGCGATTGTGGGGGAAAGCGGGTCGGGTAAATCCGTGTCGATGCTGGCGCTGATGGGGCTGCTGCCCTGGACCGCCACCGTCACCGCGGACGAGCTGACCTTTGACGGGCACAACCTGCTGACAATGGACGCCAAGGCGCGCCGCAAGATCGTCGGCAATGATCTGGCGATGATCTTTCAGGAGCCGATGTCATCGCTCAACCCCTGTTTCACCGTGGGCTGGCAAATCCGCGAGGCCCTGCGGGTGCATCTTGGCATGGGCCGCCGCGAGCGTCAGAAACGCGCGATCGAGCTGTTTGAACAGGTCGGCATCCCCGATCCCGAAAAGCGCCTGTCGGCCTTCCCGCACCAGATGTCGGGCGGGATGAACCAGCGGGTGATGATCGCCATGGCGATTGCCTGTAAGCCCAAGCTGTTGATCGCCGATGAACCTACCACGGCGCTCGACGTGACCATTCAGGCACAGATCCTCGATCTGCTCGCGTCCCTGCGCGAGGAAACGGGCATGGGGCTGGTGTTGATCACGCACGACATGGGTGTGGTTGCGGAAACCGCCGAACGCGTCAGCGTGCAATATGCCGGCCAGAAGATCGAAGAGCAGCCGGTGATCCCGCTGTTTGACGCGCCGCACCACCCCTATACCTCGGCGCTGCTGGATGCGCTGCCAGAACGGGCGACGGAAAAGCGGCTGCCGACCATTCCGGGCGTGGTACCGGGGCAATTCGACCGCCCTACAGGATGCCTGTTTTCGCCACGCTGCAAATTCGCCAATGCCAAATGCAAGTCCGAAGCGCCGCCCGCCTTGGGCGCTGATCTGGGCTATGCGCGTTGTTTCTACCCCTTGAACACAGACGAAAGGGTCGCATCATGACCGCACCTGTGATGACTGCAACGGCGCTAGAGCGTCACTATGAAGTCGGCGGCGGGCTGTTTCGCAAGCCGCGTACGCTCAAGGCCGTGGGCGGGCTCGATTTCGCGCTCTATCCCGGCAAAACGCTGGCCGTCGTCGGCGAAAGCGGCTGCGGGAAATCGACCTTGGCGCGGATGGTCACGATGATCGAAGACCCGACCGCCGGATCGCTGACGCTGGATGGCAAACCCGTGGTCCGCGAAGACTGGGCATCGCTGCGCAAATCGGTTCAGATCGTGTTCCAAGACCCCTATGGCTCGCTCAACCCGCGCCAGCGGATCGGCGCGATCCTCGAGGAACCTCTCAAGATCAACCGCCCCGACATGAGCAGCAAAGAGCGTACCGCCAAAGCGCGCGAGATGCTCGGGCTGGTGGGCTTGCGGCCTGAACATTTTGACCGCTATCCGCATATGTTTTCCGGCGGGCAACGCCAGCGGATCGCGATTGCGCGGGCGTTGATGCTGGACCCCAAAGTGCTGGTGCTGGACGAGCCTGTGTCCGCGCTGGACCTGTCGATCCAAAGCTCGGTGCTGAACCTGTTGGTCGATCTGCAAGAGCGTCTGCAACTGGCCTATCTGTTTATCTCCCATGACCTGAGCGTTGTGCGTCACGTGGCGGATGAGGTGATCGTAATGTATCTGGGGCGCGCGGTTGAACGTGGCAGCCGCGATGATGTGTTCACCGCGCCGTTCCACCCCTATGCCAAGGCGCTGCTGTCGGCCACGCCCCAAGCGGACCCACGCGGCGCGAAAGAGCGGATCAAGCTGCAAGGCGAACTGCCATCTCCACTGGCGATCCCCGATGGCTGCCCCTTTGCGCCACGGTGCTGGAAAGTGCGCGACAAATGCCGGGCCATGCGGCCCGAACTGCCGCAGGGGCATCATGCCGCGGCGTGTTTCTTCCCTGAAAACGGTGGCACCCCGGCCTAGGGCCGGGGGCGTCGTCGCTTATCGCGCGCGCGTCAGATCAACTGGCGCTTTCGTCGGCGCAAAGCCGTAGCCCGGCGCGCACATGGTCGCGGCGCGAGACGTGGCTGGCCGTCAGACCCTGCGCGGCAAGCCCGCGTGTATAAAGCGGGGCGAGGGGGCTGTCGGACAAGATGACCACCTCGCGGCCCAGCCAATAGGCGCGGGCACCGGCCAGCTCTAGCCCGATCAGCAAACCCATCAGCCGTGACCAGCCTGCGTCCGTCGTGGGGCCGTCGATGGTGGCTTGCGCCGAAATCTCGGCCAGCGCGGTGGCAAAGATTTGCGGGCGAGCCATGACATCATTCACGGCGGTATCGAAAGTATCCTCATCCAACGCACCACCGACAACCGCCTTTGATAGCGGGGCTGTCGCGGACAGTTGCGCGGCCATCATGGGGGTGAGAAAACTTTGAAAACTGACGACCTCGCGGGCGCTGATGTGGGCCCATGTGGACTGCGCATCAAGGCAACAGATCACCCCGTCAAACTCGGGCGCTGCCTGAAGGTAGCCTGCAATCGCCGTCTCGGCCCCTTGCATGATCTGGGGTGGGCTGGCCTGTTTCAGGCCGGGCACCGCGCGTAGTTCCAGCCGCGGGTCATCAACCTCTAGGGCAAGCACCCCGCCCAAGGGCTCTGCCGGAACGGGACGCAGGCTGCTGGTGGGCAGGGCGGGCAGCCCCGCGACGATCACCGGCAAACGCTGCTGGTCCGACAGATAAGGCGACAGCAAATCCGTAAGGGCCGCGACAAAGCCGTCTTCCGCAGGCAAGGCAGCGACCGGCCCGTCGGCCTGCGCCAGCACATCGCCGCGTGGATCATGCACCCACAGATGCATATGCCCATCCGCGACATCGACCCCGATCCACGCGGGGCTTGCACCGCTCACGCGCGGGGGCCTGTGAAGAGGGGAATGGGAAAATAGGGGGTGCCGATCATGGGGTGTCTCCTTGCCTGAGCCGCGTCTTGCCGCGCGGTCGTGTATAAATCGGGTTGCATCAAAGCGCGCAATCGCGCTCTATTACGCGATCAACAATAAACATAACGGGAGTTCCTCTGCCATGAAAGTTCTTGCAGCAACCACCGCGCTTACCCTGTCCCTTGCTAGCAGCCTTGCTGCCGCAAGCTGTGACGAGATCACCTTTTCCGACGTAGGTTGGACCGACATCACCGCGACCACTGCCGCGACCACCGTCGTGCTGGACGCTTTGGGCTATGAGACAGACGTGAAAATCCTTTCCGTTCCAGTGACCTACACGTCGATGGCCGCAGGCGATGTGGATGTGTTTCTTGGCAACTGGATGCCCACGATGGAGGCCGACATCGCCCCCTACCGCGAAGATGGCAGCGTTGACACCGTGCGCGCGAACCTGACTGGCGCGAAATACACGCTGGCCGTGAACAAAGCCGCCGCTGATATGGGGATCAAGAATTTTGCCGATATCGCTGCCAATGCAGACGCGCTGGACGGTCAGATCTATGGCATTGAGCCGGGCAATGACGGCAACCGCCTAATCCAGTCGATGATCGACGACAACGCCTTTGATCTGGCCGAGTTCGAGGTCAAGGAATCCTCGGAGCAGGGGATGCTGGCACAGGTCAAACGCCTGTCCGCCAAGGGCGAGCCTATCGTCTTCCTTGGTTGGGAACCGCACCCGATGAACGCGAACTTTGATCTGACCTATCTGGAAGGCGGGGATGATTTCTTTGGCCCCGATCTGGGCGGTGCGACCGTGCACACAAACACCCGCGCCGGTTTTGTCGAGGAATGCCCCAACGTGGGCAAGCTGCTGACCAATCTGGAATTCACCCTCGCTATGGAGAACGAGATCATGGGGGCCATTCTGGATGACGGCGAAGAGCCCCGCGATGCGGCGACAGCTTGGATCAAGGCGAACCCTGATGTGCTCGACACATGGCTGGACGGCGTGACCACCGTGGACGGTGGCGACGCGATGGCGGCCGCCAAGACCATCGTCGAATAATCCACCCTTAGGATGTGAAAAGGGCCTGCCATCGGGCGGGCCCTTTTTGCCATCATCGCATGATACCAGCCTCCGGAGGTTCCCATGAACTGGCTCACCGATAACAAGATCCCGATTGATGACGCCGCAGAGGCGGTTTTTGATTGGCTGCTGATCAACGCCGGTTGGCTGTTCGACGGGCTGGCCGTCGCGATGGAGTGGTTGATTGACGCGATCCTCTGGGTGCTGCAAACGCCACATCCGCTGATCGTTATCGCTGTCTTTGGCGCGCTGACCTGGGCGATCCAGCGCAACTGGAAAACCCCGCTGCTGATCGTGTTGGGGTTCCTGTTCATCCTCAATCAGGATTACTGGGAAGAAACCACCGAAAGCCTGACGCTGGTGCTGTCGGCCTGTGTGGTCTGCATGGGCGTTGGTGTTCCCATCGGCATCGCCGCGGCGCATCGACCGCGCATGTACCGCTATATGGCACCGGTGCTTGACCTGATGCAGACGCTGCCCACCTTCGTTTATCTTATTCCAGCGATTGTCTTTTTCGGCATCGGCATGGTGCCGGGGCTGATCGCGACGGTGATCTTTGTCCTGCCCGCGCCGATCCGGTTGACGCAGCTTGGTATCGCCTCCACCCCCAAGGCGCTGCTTGAGGCCGCGCAGGCCTTTGGCGCGAAGCCCAGCCAGACCCTGTGGAAGATCGAACTGCCCTATGCGCTGCCGCAGATCATGACCGGTCTGAACCAGACGATCATGCTGTCGCTGTCGATGGTGGTGATCGCGGCCCTCGTGGGGGCGGATGGCCTTGGCGTGCCGGTGGTGCGCGCGCTTAATCAGGTGAACACGGGGCTTGGCTTTGAATCGGGGCTGATCATCGTCGTGGTCGCCATCATGCTGGACCGGATGCTACGGGTGACACGAAAATGAGCGATCAAATGACCAACCCCGCAAACGCCGTCGAATTCGACAATGTGTCCATCGTCTTTGGCCCGAAACCGGCCAAGGCGCTGCCCTTGATGGATGCCGGACAAGACCGCGCCGAAATCGAGGCCGAGACAGGCCAGATCCTTGGGGTGCATAACTGCACGCTAGACGTCAAACAGGGCGAGATCCTTGTGCTGATGGGCTTGTCCGGCTCTGGCAAATCCACCTTGCTGCGCGCGGTCAACGGGTTGAACCCGTTGGTGCGTGGATCGGTGCGGGTGCATGATGGCGACTGGAGCTGTGACGTCACTGCCAGCTCTGCCGCTGATCTGCGCCGCGTGCGCCGCGAATGTGTGTCGATGGTGTTCCAGCAGTTCGGATTGCTGCCGTGGCGCACGGTGCGCGACAACGTGGCGCTTGGGCTGGAACTGGCCGATGTCCCCAAACGCGAACGGCTTGAACGGGCAGAGGCGCAGCTCAAGCTCGTTGGTCTGGCAGATTGGGCTGACCGCAAGGTCAGCGAACTGTCGGGCGGGATGCAGCAACGCGTGGGGCTGGCCCGCGCCTTTGCCACCGAAGCCCCGATCCTGCTGATGGACGAGCCTTTCTCGGCTCTTGATCCGCTGATTCGCACCCGTCTGCAGGACGAGCTGCTTGATCTGCAACGCGAGTTGAAACGCACGATCATCTTCGTCAGCCACGATCTGGACGAAGCCTTCAAACTGGGCGGGCGCATCGCGATTATGGAAGGCGGGCGCATCGTGCAATGCGGCACCCCGCGCGAGATTTTCTCGAACCCCGCGTCGGACTATGTGGCGGAATTCGTGGCCAATATGAACCCGCTTGGCGTGCTGACGGCCCGCGATGTGATGGGCCCGCCCGTCGCGACATCGGACGGGGCCGTCGCCGCCGAGACGCCGGTGGCCGAGCTGATTGGCAAGATCGGCGATGATGCGCAGGCGATCCCCGTGGTCGAGGACGGAGAGACGATCGGCACCGTCACCGCAGGCAGTATCGTATCGCGCTTGCAGTCCGAATGATGCTTTGACCTCAGGCGCTTGGCGGGTCATCACTACGCCACGAGACCGCGTAGCGCAGGGGATGACAGGATGACGGATCAGGAAAGCTCGGGCCGCCAGAGCAATGCGCTTGGCGTGGCAGGTGTGCTTTTTGCGGGCATCGTCTGGGGCACCACTGGCACCGCCGCGACCTTTGCCCCCGACGTGAGTGCTGCGGCGATCGGTGCCGCGGCGATGGGGATCGGCGGCATCGGGCAGGCGCTGCTGGCGCTGCGGGGCATCTCCCATGCGCGTGCGCAACTTTGGCAGCAGCGTGGGTTGCTGCTGCTGGGGGCCTTGGCGGTGATGATCTATCCGCTGGCGTTCTATGGCTCCATGCGGTTGGCGGGGGTGACCATCGGGACCGTCGTCACCATCGGCACCGCGCCCCTGTTTGCCGCGCTGATCGAATATGTGATGGAGCGATCCTTGCTGACCCTTCGGTGGAGCCTTGGCGCGCTGGCGGGCGTGGCGGGCATGGTGCTGATCTGTCTGGCCGAGGGCGGGCATGGGGCCGTGGGGGGCACCAATGTGCCACTGGGGGTCGTGCTGGGGCTGCTTGGCGGGTTTACCTATGCGCTTTATAGTTGGACGGCGCGCGCGATGATGCTGCGCGGCCTGCGGTCTTCGGTGGCCATGGGGGCCACCTTTGGACTGGGCGGGCTGATGTTGATGCCGGTGCTACTGGCGACCGGCGGCCCGCTGCTGGCCTCGTGGGGCAATGCGGCGGTCGGGCTTTATATGGCGTTTGTGCCGATGTTTCTGGGCTATATCTGTTTCGGCTACGGGCTGTCGCGGGTGCGGGCCAGTACGGCCACGACCCTGACGCTGATCGAGCCGGTGGTCGCAGCGCTGCTGGCCGTGGTCGTGGTGGGCGAACGCTTGCCCCCCCTTGGCTGGGCGGGCGTCGGGCTGGTCGTGCTTTGCCTGCTGGTGCTGACCGTGCCCACGGGGCGGGGCGCGCAGCCGGTGGCCCCGATCCCGCCCAAGTAGTATCGGGTTCGACTGACGCAGCGACATGGGTAAAATTCTTGCTCTTTTGCTACCTACATCGCGACGTTTTGGTCTAGAAGCATCGCCAAGCCGCCCCATGCCCCGCCATGGCCCCGATAGATTGCAATGACGACCTTACCAAAAAGGACCGCCACAGATGAGCGCCACAGCCCGCAAGACCGCCCCCATGCCGACGGATATTCTGGCCCGCAAAGGGGGGGCTCCGCTGGTGAGCCTGACCGCCTATACCACGCCGATGGCGCAAGTGATGGATGGCATCTGCGATTTCGTGCTTGTGGGCGATTCAGTGGGGATGGTGCTGCATGGGCTGCCCTCGACGCTTGAGGTCACGATGGAGATGATGATCCTGCATGGTCAAGCGGTGCGGCGCGGGCTGACCCAGTCGATGTTGGTGATCGATATGCCCTTCGGCAGCTACGAGCAAAGCCCGGCCCAAGCCTTTGAAAACGCGGCACGTTTGATGCGTGAAACCGGTGCCGGTGCGGTCAAGCTTGAAGGGGGTGAGGTGATGGAAGACACCATCGCCTTCCTGACCAAACGCGGCATTCCGGTGATGGCGCATATCGGCCTGACGCCGCAGTCGATCCACACGCTTGGCGGGTACAAGGTGCAGGGGCGCGGTGCGGCCGCCACGCAGCTGATGGCCGATGCGCAGGCGGTGACGCGGGCAGGGGCCTTTGCCGTGGTGCTTGAGAAAGTGCCGCAGGCTTTGGCGGACCAGATCACTGAAACGGTCGCCATTCCCACCATCGGCATCGGTGCGTCAGCACGATGCGACGGGCAAATTCTGGTGGTCGATGACATGCTGGGGCTGTTCACTGCCTTCAAGGCGAAATTTGTAAAACGCTATGCCCATCTGGGCGATGACGCAAAGGCGGCGGTGCAGGCCTATGCCGACGAGGTCACGGCGCGCTCCTTCCCCGGACCCGAGCATGTATTTTCTGACGAGGTTTCCAAAACATGACACCCGAAATTATCCGCACGCTGGTTGAACTGCGCAGCAAGGTCGGCGGATGGAAAGCCGCGGGCGAAAGCGTCGCCGTGGTGCCGACGATGGGCGCGCTGCATCAGGGACATCTGAGCCTCGTCCGGGCCGCAAAAGAGGCGTGCGACCGTGTGATCGTAACGATCTTTATCAACCCCAAGCAATTCAACAACCCTGAGGACTACAAGAACTACCCCCGCACCGAGGAAGAGGACGCGCGCAAGCTGATCGCGCTAAAGGCGGATGTCGTCTATGTGCCCGATGGGGAACAGATGTACCCCAATGGTTTCGCGACAACTGTGTCGGTCGAAGGCATCACCCAAGGGCTGTGCGGGGCGCATCGGGCAGGGCATTTTGACGGCGTGGCCACCATCGTGACCAAGCTCTTTACCCAGACCCAGGCGGACAAGGCATTCTTTGGCGAAAAGGATTATCAGCAGCTTCAGGTGGTGACCCGTCTGGCGCTTGATCTGGACCTGCCGATAGAGGTGATCGGTTGCCCCACCATCCGCGAGGAGGACGGTCTGGCCATGTCCTCGCGCAACCTGCTGCTGTCGGATCGCGCCCGCACCTGGGCCCCCGAACTTCACCGCGCGATGGAGGAGATGGCAGAGGGGCTGCTTGCTGGTGGCGATCTCGAAACGCTCCGCGCTGCGGCAGTGTCGCGGGTGGAACGTGCGGGCTTTACGCAGGTGGAATACCTTGACCTGCGCTCTGCTGACCGGTTGGAGCTGATGACCACGCCCGACCGCCCCGCACGTCTGTTGGCCGCCGCGTGGCTGGCCGGTGTGCGGCTGATCGACAATATCGCCGTCGGTTAAATCGCTCTGGAACATGCAAAAAAGCGGGGCCCGCGAAGGCCCCGCTGATTGTCTGGCTCGGAATGGGGCGGCGTTACTTGCCGCCGATGCTGAGGGCAGAAGCCATACCGGGGGCTTTGGATTCCCCGCCCAGCTTCTCGCGCACACCGGCCTCGATCTTGTCGCCGGTGTCTTGGTCGATGTTGCGCCAGTATTCAAAGGCACGGACGAGCACCTTTTCGCTGACACCGTCGCACAGGTGGCCCACCACGTTCGATACCAAACGTTCGCGGGCGTCGGCATCCATCACCTCGCGGACAAGCTTGCCGGCCTGGCTCCAATCATCGTCATCGGGGCGCAGGGTATAGGCCTGACGCACCATGTCGCCATCGGAATACCATAGGCCCGCTTCATGCTGATGCGGCTGCGCAGAGGGCCCACCATATGAGTTGGGCGCATATACCGGATCAGACACTTTTTCAGTCCGGCCCGCGCCGTCTTTTGAATAGCTATGGGTCGGCGAGACAGGTTTGTTAACCGGAATCTGCTTGTAGTTGACACCCAGCCGCGCGCGGTGCGCGTCCGCGTAGGAAAAACCCCGTGCCAACAGCATCTTGTCTGGCGACAGACCGACGCCCGGCACCATATTGTTCGGCTCGAACGCGGCCTGTTCGATCTCTGTATGGAAATCAGTGGGGTTGCGGTTCAGGGTCAGCTTGCCGACCTCGATCAGCGGGTAGTCCTCGTGCGGCCAGACCTTGGTCAGATCAAACGGGTTGATGCGATAGGTCTTGGCATCCTCGTAAGGCATGATCTGCCACTTGAGCGTCCAGCTGGGGTAGTTCCCGTCGCGGATGTTGTTGAACAGATCGGCGCGGTGGTAATCGCCGTTGGTCCCCGCCAGCTTGTCGGCTTCATCCTGGCTAAGGTAGGCATTGCCGTCGCCCTGATCGGTGTGGAAGTGGAACTTGACCCAGAACTTTTCACCCTCGGCATTAACCAGCGAATAGGTGTGGCTGGAATACCCGTTCATCTCGCGCCAGTTTTTCGGAATGCCACGGTCGCCCATGAGATAGGTCACCTGATGTGCGCTTTCGGGCGAGAGCGTCCAGAAATCCCACTGCATATCGTGGTCGCGCATGTTGTTATCCGCACGGCGCTTCTGGCTGCGGATGAACTGCTGGAACTTGATCGGATCGCGGACAAAGAAGATCGGGGTGTTGTTGCCGACCATGTCAAAGATGCCTTCGTCGGTGTACATCTTGACCGAGAACCCGCGCGGGTCGCGCCATGTATCGGGGCTGCCGCGTTCGCCTGCCACGGTTGAAAACCGCATCACCACATCGCATTTCGCGCCGGGCTGGAAGATATTCGCCATCGTGTATTTCGACACGTCTTGCGTCGTCTCGAAGGTGCCAAATGCGCCCGAACCTTTGGCGTGGGGCTGGCGCTCTGGAATACGTTCACGGTTAAAATTCGCCATCTGTTCAAGCAGATAGTGGTCATTCAGCACGATCGGGCCATCGGGGCCGACGGTCAGCGAATGTTCATCGCTTTGAACGCGAATTCCGGCGTCTGTGGTTGTGGGAGGGGTTTGCTTCTTGTCGGTCATCTGTAGCTACTCCTTCAGGGTCCACAGGCAAAACCTGTAGCGTGACGGATGGTTCCCGACCAAATGTGTAAGGAGTTGGATAGAGCCGTGGCCGGTTGGCGCGCTTAATGGGTCGCCGTGTGAAAGCGGATCACCTGCGCGTTATCCGTCGGATCGACAAGGAAATGCCCGCAGACGCCAAAGACCTCGCGCAGGAGGGGTTCGGTCATGATCTCGGAGGGGGTGCCAATGGCGCGCAGCTTGCCCTCTTGCAAGACGCAGATCCGGTCGCAGAGCGTGGCTTGGTTCAGGTCATGCAGGGCAATGATCGCCGTTGTCGGCAAGCGCTGGATCAGTTCAAGGATCGACAGCTGGTGGCGGATGTCCAGATGGTTCGTCGGCTCGTCTAGCAGCAGTACTTGCGGCCTTTGGGCCAGTGCACGGGCGATATGGACGCGCTGTTGTTCACCGCCCGACAGCGTGTGCCAGTGGCGGTCGCCAAAGCCCGACAGATCCACATCCGCCAGCGCCTGCGTGACGATGGCGTCGTCCCCTGTGCTCCACCCGCGCAGGGCGGACAGCCACGGGGTGCGGCCCAGTTCAACGGCGTGGCGCACGGTGATGCGATCTGCGGTATCGGCGTGTTGTTCGACCAGGGCCAGCCGCTGCGCGATATCGCGCTGGCGCATCTTTGCAAGCGGAGCGCCGTCCAGTTCGACCCGCCCGCGCGAGGGTTTCTGAATCCCGGCAAGCATATGCAGCAACGTGGATTTGCCCGACCCGTTCGGCCCGATCAGCCCCAGCTTTTCGCCCGGCCGCAAGGATAGGGACACATCATTGACGATGGCGCGGTTGCGCACCCGCCAGCCCAATTCGTGACAGGACAGAATCATGGCGACGTCCTTTTGCCAATCAGGATCAGTGCAAAGACGGGCGCGCCGACCAAAGCGGTCACCACGCCGATGGGCAGCACCTGGCCCGGTACAATCACCCGTGAAATCACATCGGCAAAGACCAGAAACACCGCCCCCGCCAGTGCGGAAGCAGGCACAAGGATCGCATGACGATGCCCCACGACGATGCGCATAGCATGGGGAATCACCAGCCCGACAAAGCCGATCGCACCCACCACCGAGACCATCACCGCCGTGACCAACGCCGCCGTGCCGATCAGCAGCAGCTGCACGCGGCGCACCGGAATGCCCAAGGACGCGGCGCTGTCGCTGCCGAAGGTAAAGGCATCCAGCGCGCGGGCGTGCCACAGACAGGCCAGCAGACCGATCATCGCAGCGGGCAGGGCGCTTAGTACATCGGGCCAGCGCACGCCTGACATATTCCCCAAAAGCCAGAACATGATGGCACGGGCCTGTTCGGCATTGGCCGATTTCGTGATCATCAGCGCGGTCAGGGCGTTGAACATCTGGCTGCCCGCGATACCGGCCAGCACGATCACGCCCGCGGCCCGCAGGCCCACACCGCCCCCTGCCGCCTGCGCCAGCAAGGCGACAAAAGCGAAAGCCACCAGCGCCCCGCTGAACGCACCGATAGACAGCGAGATGGCACCACCCCCCAGCCCGAGGATGGTCACCGCAACAGCGCCCGTGGACGCCCCCGCAGAGATGCCCAGCAGATAGGGATCCGCCAGCGCATTGCGCAGCAGTGCTTGCAACACGACGCCCGACAGCGCCAGACCGGCGCCACAGCACATTGCCACCACGGCCCGCGCCATGCGGTAGTTCCACACGATGCCCTCGTCGATCTTGTCCACCGCATAGCCCGCGTTCAGCGCCTTGTTGGCCAGCACCTTCAGCACCACCAGCGGCGGGATAGAGACCTCGCCGATGGCCGCACCAAACAGCAATGCGGCCAGCAGCACCGGCGGGATGATCACCCACCAGTGCCACTGCGGCCTGCGCATCACAGAGCGGTCGATTGCGGTCATTCGGCCAGATCGAAACCGGACAGCGCGTCAGCCATCGTTTCCAGCGCATAGATCGCACGCACGGTCGGGTCCATCGCATGGGCGTCCATGGTGATGATGCGGCCCTCTTTCACCGCGGTCATCTCGCGGGCGACGGGATCGTTCATCAGGAAGGCGCGCTTTTTCTCGATGTCATCCGCAGGGAAGCGGCGGCGGTCCATTTTGGCGAGCACGATGAAGGTCGGGTCGGATTTCGCCAGAGTCTCCCATCCGACCAGCGGCCATTCCTCGGCCGAGGTCACGACGTTTTCAACGCCAAGCTTGTCCATCATATAGGCGGGCACACCCTGTTGACCTGCGACATAAGGGTCCGCCGCCATCTCGGACGACGAGAACCAGAACAGCGCCGAGGTGCCTTGGGGCAGGTTCAGCGATTTGGCTTTCTCGACCGCCTTTGCCTCGCGCGATTGCAGGTCTGCCAGCAGCGTGGCACCGGCGTCTTGCGCGTTGTAGATGAGGGCGAGCTCTTCGATGCTGGTATACAGCTGCTGGGTCGTGAACAGTTCAGATCGCGTGCCGTCCGCGCCGACAGAATTATCCTTGGCCGCGCAATCGGTGGGCATCACATAGGTCGGCACGCCCACCTCGTGAAAGCTGTCGCGGGTGCCGACCATACCTTCGGGGCCGACGTGCCATTCATACATCACGGTGACCAGATCGGGGCGTTTGCCCAACACGCTTTCAAAGCTGGGATCGTTGTCCGCCAGCCGTTCAATCGCATCGTTGGTGTCTTTGAACTCTGGCAAAACGGGGCTGAACCAGACAGAGGTTCCCGCGATCCGGTCCTGTTGACCCAGCAGATACAGGATCTCTGTCGTGGATTGCCCGATGGTCACGGTGGTCTGGGGGGCCGCGTCAAAGCTGAGCGTATGGCCGCAGTTGTCGATGGTCAGCGGATAGTCTGTCTCTGCGCCAAGCGCGGTGCTGCCTGCAAGGCTCGCAATCAGGGTCAGGCTGGAAAAAAATGGTTTCATATCAAGGGCTCCGGTTGGTCCGATGCCGGGGTCTTTGAATAGAAAGAGAAGGGCCAGCCAAATGGCGCGCGGGCGCATTTTGGTCTGCGCGTGTGGTAAGATCCGGTCCCATCATCATCCTCTCCCGAGCAACCCCGCCCGGTGTTTCAGGTTCAGTGTCGGCAGGTCTCCTGACTGACGGATCGCGGCTGTCCCCGCCTTCCCGGACCTTGAGGCCCAGTGGCATGATGGAGGTAGCTCACCGTCTACAGTTGCGGGGGCAGTTCCGGTTCATCCACACCAAAGCGCGGATGGCGAATTCCCTATTATTTCCCGAAGGAAACCGACCCGGTTTCGATGACAGTTGTCCGCCCACCCGTCAAGTTGCGTTTTTGCGGTCGTCATCGCGGGGCAAAGGCAAATAACGCGGGCCACGGTTCCGCAGAACGGGCGAGAGGCAAATAACAAACGGATGGAAAACCAAGTGGCAGCCCGTAGGGGAGTCGAACCCCTCTTTTCAGGTTGAAAACCTGACGTCCTAACCGATAGACGAACGGGCCACTTAACTTGTGAGCGCTTCTTTAGGCAAAGCCATCGGCGGGCGCAAGTGCAAGCCGCATCAGAAAGCGGGGAAATACGGCAAAAAAATCAAATCTTCTGATGCCGTATTTCAAGGGGCGTATGGCGAGAGGGGATCGTCGCGTGAAACGCGCGCCGCGCGCGGGATGCGGGCGCGCGTTTCCCTTAGATTTCCCAGTGACAACCTGTCGCTTTTTCGGAGACGGTCCAGAGTTTCTCCATCACGGGTTTGTCGTAGGCATGAGGGTTCAGCGTGCCTTTGCCAACGGGCCCTCCGGTTTGCATCCATCCGGTCGGGCCATAAAGCGCGCGCTGCGCCAACCCGTCTTCGGTCGCGCACATGACCTCGGGATACGCGCCTTTTTCGGCGGATTGCACCATTGGCGTCTTGCTCATCATCCACCAGGTGACCCGTGTGAACAGCCCGCCGCTTGTGCTGATCAGCGAGGTCGCCGACGCGCCGGGGTGGCAGACGTATACCTCAACGCGGCTATCGGTGGCTTTCAGCCGGTCCTGAAGCTTATAGGCAAACATCATCTGCGCCAGCTTGCTTTGGCTGTAGACCGCGTTGGCGCTATAGTTCTTGTCCCAGTTCATGTCGTCGAACTGGATCGTCTTGATCCCCATGTTGTACCCGAGGCTGGACACCACAACGATCCGGCCCGCGCTTTCCTGAATGCGATCAAACAGCATCCCACACAGCAGGAAGTGTCCGTAGTGGTTGGTGCCAAGCTGGCTTTCGAACCCGTCAACGGTCAGCTGTTGTGTCGGCACCTGCGCGATGGCAGCGTTGCAGATCAGCGCGTCAATCCGGGGAACAGTGCGTTTCACCTCCTCCGCCGCGGCGCGCACGCTGGCCAGATCAGACAGATCCATCCGCACAAAGCTCACCTCGGCGTTGGGACCGAACGCGTCCTTGAGCGTTTTGACCGCGGCGATGGATTTGTCGGCGTTGCGGTTCAGCATGACGACTTTTGCCCCCTTGGACAGCAGGATGCGCGTGGCCTGAAAGCCCGCACCGGCCGTCGTGCCGGTGATGAGATATGTTTTCCCCTTGAGCGATCCAAGGCGATCAGGTGTCCAGCCTTTGGGTCCGAAAGTCGTGTCCTTCATCGTCATGTTCCTTTTCGATGTCAGCGCGGCAGCGATGCGCGCTGTGTTTGATGTTGAAGGGTAAATAGCTCTCGGCTGGCGCTCAAAACAGGCGAGATCGTCGCGAATACTTGCCTGATTGTATCACGCGCTTGCGAAAGGCGGATGTGACGCGGTAGATTGCCCACATGAGCAAAGACCAGATCAGACAGCTAATTCGGAACAACGCGACCCAAGAGGGGCTGACGGGAACCGGCATTGACGGGGTGCGCCTGTTTCGGGCCAGGCAGGCGATCCCTTGCGTTCCGGCGGTCTATGAACCCAGCGTTATTGCTATCGTCAGCGGCGCGAAAGAGGCCGTGCTGGACGGGCACAGGTACATCTATGACGACAGCCGATATATGTGCTGCCCGATGTCGATGCCGGTGAAGGCCGGCACGCCGACCGCCTCTGCCGAAAGCCCGCTCTACGGGGTTATCATTTCGCTCGATAAGCGGATGATGACAGAGCTGTCGATGGAGATGGAAAATACCGGCAATGTGATTCCCGAGGTCAAAGGCGGTTTACGCGCGCAGGGGATCAGGCTGGCCGCTTGGGATGATGCCTTTGCCGACGCGCTGCTGCGTTTGCTGCAATTGGGTGGCAATCCGGCGGATACGGCGATCCTTGGCGAGGCACGGCTGCGCGAGCTTTACTACGCGATCCTGAAGGGGGAGGCAGGGCGTTTTGCCAGACAGGTCTTCGGCGCGGGCAATGCGATCGCACGGTCGATCGCGCATGTATCCTCTCACCTGGACGCGCCGATCTCCATCGATGATATGGCGTCCCGCGCCGGGATGAGCCGCGCCGCCTTTCACCGCAAGTTCAAGCAGGTGACGACGATGGCCCCGATCCAGTTTGTCAAATCCATGCGGCTTAACAATGCGGCGATGAAGATCGCAGGCGGCATGTCCGTGAACGAAGCGGCGGTTGATGTGGGATATGTCAGCCCGTCGCAATTCAGCCGCGAATTCAGGCGGATGTACGGGCAATCCCCGCGCCAATGGGGGGAAGCCCAGCAGTTTCCGGTTGAAATGGGCCAATAAGGGGCTGCCATCGCCCGTGCGTTGGCAGCCCCTTTTCACGCGTCTGGTGGTATGATCAGACGTCTACAACCACCTTGCCGATGGCCTGCCCGCTGGTCAGGCGGTCATAGGCCCCGCCCACCGTATCAAGGTCGACCCTCTGGTCATCAAGCAAGGGCTCCAGCGCCCCTGCGTCCACAATCTCTGCCAGTTTGGTCAGCTCGGCAGCTTCGAACGAAGCGTCGTCACCGTAGGCGATAAGGGTCTTGGCTTTCATGCTGGTCATCCTCGCGTGATGCCTACCTGAAGATTGCCGTGATTTATCTAATTGACCTGATTGTGAGCTCAGTTTTCTGATCATGGATATAATTGGTTAGGCGCAAACTGTGTTCGAAGACATCAAGGCTCAGCCGACCAGCCCGCCGCGCGAGATCAAACAGCGCAGAAACAACGGCAAACACATCTCGCCCCGGCTCATGGGGTATTGTCTTCATAATGTCGGGTAAGGGTACAAGTGGCAGCCCGTAGGGGAGTCGAACCCCTCTTTTCAGGTTGAAAACCTGACGTCCTAACCGATAGACGAACGGGCCACTTAGCTTGTGAGCGCTTCTCTAAGGAATGCCGCGCAGGCGCGCAAGCAGAAATCGAAAGAAAATGAAAAATTTTTACGCAGGTGCCGCATCTTCCAGACGCAGCTGCACGGACTGTCGGCCGCGCCAGGTATTGATGTCCAGACGGCCCGCCAGATGGAACCGTGCACCACCGTGGTTTTCCAGCGCCGGACCAAGCGGGCCGTCAAATGCGCCAAAGGCGATGGCGTCCATTTTGGTGTTGTTACCGTCGCCAAAACTGATCTTGAGGTGGCTTTCACCCACCCGCTTGGCAAAGCGGATCTGCATGTCGGCAAAGGCATATCGCGGGGCAGGGGCACCGGCCCCGAAGGGGCCTGCCTGTTCCACTTGCTGCGCCAGTTCCACCGTCGCGGCGGTGGGCATCAACATGCCGTCCAGCTTCAGGTCTGCCGCGCCGGCCAGATGCGCGCCCTGCTTGGCCAGTAGCTCTGACAGCCGCGCCATGGCGGCGTCTAGCTTGTCTTCGGCCACGGTCAGACCGGCGGCCATCTTATGCCCGCCGCCCTTGATCAGCAGGCCCTCGGCCGCCAGCCGCTGGATCGGCGCGCCCAGATCGATCCCCGAGACAGAGCGGCCAGAGCCTTTGCCGATGCCATCCTCGAACCCGATCACGATCGACGGCCGGTTCGACGCCTCTTTCAAACGCGAGGCGACGATGCCCACCACGCCCGGATGCCAGCCCGCGCCCGAGGCCCAGACCAAAGGCGCGTCAAAGCCGCGGGCCTCTGCCTGATCCAGCGCGGCGGCGCGAACGGCGGTTTCGACATCGCGGCGCTCGGTGTTCAGCAGATCCAGCTTTTCGGCAAGCGACTGCGCCTCATGGGGATCATCGCAGGCCAGCAGCCTTGCCCCCAGATCCGCTTGCCCGATGCGCCCGCCCGCGTTGATCCGTGGGCCAAGCAGAAACCCAAGATGATAGGCCGCCGGGGCTGTATCCATCCGCGCCACATCGGCCAAGGCGGCCAGCCCCAATCTGTCGCGCCGCGCCATGACACGTAGCCCCTGACGCACAAAGGCGCGATTCACGCCGATCAACGGGGCAACATCGGCCACCGTGGCGAGCCCGACCAGATCCAGCAGCGCCATCAGGTCAGGCCCGCGTGCGCCCGCTTCGCGCAGTTGGCGCCCTGCCTCGACCAGCATCAAGAACACCACTGCCGCGGCACAAAGATGTGCCAAGGCACCGTCTTCATCCTGCCGGTTGGGGTTCACCACGGCCAAGGCGTCGGGCAGGGTCTCTCCGCCCAGGTGGTGGTCCAGAATAACGACATCTGCCCCGACCGCCGCGGCCACCGGTCCATGAGACAAGGTCCCGCAGTCAACGCAGACGATCAGGTCATGGGCCGCGGCCAGCTCGGCCATCGCAGCGTCATTGGGACCATAGCCTTCGTCTATCCGATCCGGCACATACAGCGTCGCGGCGCAGCCCATCTCGCGCAGCCAGACCAGCAGCAGCGCGGCAGAGCTGCCACCATCCACATCATAATCCGCAAACACGGCAATCCGCTGACGCGCTTTGACCGCCGCTAGAAAACGGGTCGCGGCTTTCTCCATGTCGCGCAGGGATCGCGGGTCAGGCAGCAGATCGCGCAACGACGGCGCAAGAAACGCTTCGGCCTCTTCCGCCGCCACACCGCGCCGCGCCAGCACCTGACACAGGGCCAGCGGCAGGCTGGTCTGCTGCACCAGAACTTCGGTCGCGCGTTCCACCTCGACACCGGGGCCCACCCAGCGACGCCCCGTCAAAGACGCATCAACACCTAGAAAGCTCATGCATCTCCCCCTTCCAAATGGTCAAAAATCCTCGCCGAAGGCATCCGTCCCATCCTCCCCACAATGGGCAGGGCAGGGGGGCAGCCGCGCCCCTCGGGGTTACAGATCCTCGATCCGCAGCGCCACAGGATCGCTTGCCAGCACACCGGTTTTCGCCATCGCGGCCAGCGCCTCGTCCAGCGCGGTGCGGCTGCATTTATGGGTGACGATCAAGACGGGTGCCTGATCGCTACGGTGTTCGGTCTGGCGCATACGGTCGATGCTGATGCCGGCCTCGCCCAGAACGGTGGCGACTTTGGCCAGGGCACCGGGTTTGTCCAGCAGGCCCATGCGCAGATAGAAGGCGGCGGGGCGCTGCGACAGGGCCGCGGTGGCCGAGGCGAGCGTTGCTGCCTTCTGGCCAAAGACGGGGCCATGCCAGCCACGCGCGATATCGCAGATGTCCGACAATACAGCGCTGGCGGTGGGGCCTTCACCGGCACCGGGGCCGCGCAGGACGATCTGCCCGATGGCATCGCCTTCCAGCACGATCATATTGGTCCCGCCCGCGAGTTGTCCCAGCGGAGAGCTGTCGGGCACAAGGCAGGGCTGCATGCGCTGTTCCAGCCCGCGGCCGGTCATTTGCGCGACGCCGAGAAGCTTGATCTTGTATCCCATATTCGCGGCAGCCTGAATGTCGTCGATGCTGACGCGCTGGATGCCTTCAATCTCGATCCCGTCGAAATCCACCTGTGTGCCAAAGGCGATCGACGACAGGATCGCCAGCTTATGCGCCGCGTCAATCCCGCCGACGTCAAGGTTCGGGTCCGCTTCAAGATAGCCAAGCGCCTCGGCCTCTTCGAAGAGGGAGTTATAGCCGTTGCCGGTCTCTTCCATGCGGGTCAGGATATAGTTGCAGGTGCCGTTCATCACGCCCATGACGCGGGTGATCTCGTTCCCGGCAAGGCTTTCTGTCAGCGCCTTGATCACGGGGATGCCTCCGGCCACGGCAGCTTCATAGCGGATCAGGCAGCCCGCGGCTTCGGCTTGTTCGGCCAGCGCCTGACCGTGGATCGCCAGCAGCGCCTTGTTGGCAGTGACCACATCCTTGCCCGAGGCAAGCGCGGCTTCGGTCGCGTCCTTGGCGGGGCCTTCGTCGCCGCCCATCAGTTCGACAAAGACATCCACATCATCGCGTTTTGCCAGTGCGACGGGATCATCTTCCCACGCGTAGCCCGACAATGTGACACCGCGGTCCTTGTCGCGGCTGCGGGCAGAGACGGCGGTGATGGTGACGGGGCGACCGGTGCGGGCCTCGATCAAGGCAGCCTGCTTGCGGATGATCCGCACCACGCCAACCCCAACGGTGCCCAATCCGGCAATCCCAAGACGAAGCGGTTGTGACATGGTGCAATCCTTTTGGTGGTGCGCGGCAGCGGGCTGCGGCGTTTCGGGGGTTTAGCCGCGATGTAGCCCTTTCCCACCGCGCACGCAACGCGACATTGCATGCGGCTTATTGCAAACCTTGGGACAAACGCTGCTTTTCCGACCCCGACAGAACCGATCCGCGCAAGCGCGCCGCGCGCGCCTGCAACCGTTCGACCCGCGATGTCAGCCCGTTTTCGGTTTGCGGGATGTCCACCTGTCCGGCCTCGGCCTTGGCAAGCAGCGGATCGACCGGCACAAGTGCCGGATAGTCCGAGGCGAGAAGCTCGGGCGTGGCACGGCTGTCAAGCGCGGGAAACTGCGTGCAGGCCGCGGGCAGGGTCAGCGCGGCAAGGCAGAGCGGAAGAAGGATACGGTGCGTCATAGATCAGTCATGCACCAGCGACGGAATTCGCGCAAGCAGGGGTTTGCCTTTGAACATGCGTTCAATTAACCTTTGACCCATGGCGCGTACAACCGGATCACATTCTGACATCACTCGGCCCAAAATCCGCGCGGCAGCGTTGCGGCTTTTCGCCCGTCACGGCTTTGCTGCCGTGTCCATGCGGGCACTGGCGACGGAAGTCGGGGTGCAGGCGGGCGCATTGTATAACTACACGCCGGACAAGCAGACTTTGTTGTTCAGCCTGTTGCAGGACCATATGAACGACCTGCTTGCGGCCTGCGACAGTGACGCCAGTCAAACCGCAGTGGATCGCTTGCGCCAATTCGTCGACTTTCACATCCGCTTTCACGCCGACCGCCCGGACGAGGTTTTCATCTCCTACATGGAGCTGCGCAACCTCACGCCCGAGAATTTCACCGAGGTCGAAGCGCTGCGCCGCCAATACGAAGACCGGCTAGAGATGATCTTGCGCGACGGGGCGGCAGCGGGGGATTTCGCCATCGCCGATACCAAGATCGCGACTTTGGCGGTGATTGCGATGCTGACAGGGGTGAATACGTGGTTTCGCGCCGGCGGACGGCTGTCGCTGGACGAGGTGATCGCGCAATATTGGGATATGGTGCGCAAGTCCGTCACTGCGGGGTAGGCCCCCGCACGTAACGCTGGTTTTCAAGGCGCTTAGGGCCGCAGGGCGTTAATCGTCAAAGCCGACGAACCGCGTGACCTCTTCGACGGGGCGGCGGGTAGAGACGACGGCATTGGCCGAAAAATCCTCGTCCGGCCAGCCCATGGCGACGCAGGTCATGATCACCTGATCGTCGGGGATTTGCGCATGTTCACGCACCACAGGCGATTGCATGATGCCCTGACCGTTGATCACGCAGCCCAGACCTTTGCTCCACGCGGCGAGCACAAGGCCGTAGGTCACCGCACCCAGATCGAAATGCGCGATGGTGCCATTGTCATCCAGCGACTTGTCAAAGCAGACGACGATGGACACCGGCGCGTCAAACTGGCGGAAGCCGCGCATCACCCAATCCTGACGGCGCTCCTTGTCGTCGCGTTCGATCCCCATGGCAGCAAAGAGCTGTTTCGCGATGCCGACCTGCCGGTCGCGGTGGACACCGGCATAGGCCCCGTGATCGCTGATTTCACGCACCGGCGGCACGCCTTGCAGCATACGGGTCGAATTCCCCTCGCGGACTTTCTCAAGCGGTTCGCCGGTCAGCACATGCAGATGCCACGGCTGGGTGTTCATCGAGGATGGCGCGCGATTGGCCAGTGCGATGACCTCTTCCAGCAGGGCGCGCGGCACGGGGTCTTTCTTGAAGCCCCGGATGCTGCGCCGTTCCTGCATTGCCTGTTTCAGTTCCATCTTGCCCTCCCGCAAATTTCCTGACGGCTGTCAGACTGTTGCAGTTCCGCAGTGGGGTCAAGCGCGGGCGGGGCCGCGTGCCGCTGCGTCAGATCAGCAGTTCGGGACGTTGACCGCCAGCCCCCCAAGCGAGGTTTCTTTGTACTTTTCAGACATATCCGCACCGGTCTGGCGCATGGTTTCGATGCAGGCGTCCAGCGGCACCAGATGCGTGCCGTCGCCGCGCAGCGCAAGCGACGCGGCGGAGACCGCCTTGATCGCGCCAAGCCCGTTGCGTTCGATGCAAGGCACCTGCACCAGACCGCGCACGGGGTCGCAGGTCATGCCCAGATGATGTTCCAGCGCGATTTCGGCGGCGTTCTCGATCTGCTGCGGCGTGCCGCCCATGACGGCACAGAGCCCGGCGGCTGACATGGCGGCGGCGCTGCCCACTTCGGCCTGACAGCCCGCTTCCGCCCCCGAAATCGACGCGTTGAATTTGACCAGCCCGCCGATCGCCGCAGCGGTGAGCAGGAAATCCTCGATATGCGCTTCCGACGCGCCGGGGACGTGATCCAGATAATAGCGCAAGGTAGCGGGCATCACACCCGCCGCGCCGTTGGTGGGGGCGGTGACGACTTGCCCACCGGCGGCATTTTCCTCGTTCACCGCCATAGCGTAAACGCTCATCCAGTCGTTGATCGTGTGAGGCGCGCGCTGGTTCTGGCCGCGTTCTTGCTGTAGCGCATCATGGATCGCCTTGGCGCGGCGTTTGACGTTCAACCCGCCGGGCAGGATGCCATCGGTTTCGAGCCCACGGTTGATGCAGTCGTTCATCACCTGCCACAGCCGCTTGGTGCCGTCGCGCAGCTGCGCCGCCCCGCCGCGCGATTCCTCGTTGGCGCGTTTCATCTGGGCGATGCTCTTGCCGGACTCTGCCGCCATCTGCAGCATCTCGGTTGCGGATTTGAACGGGAAGGGCACCGGCGCGCCTTCGTCCGTGTCTTTGCCCGCCGCCAGTTCGGCTTCGGTCATAACGAAGCCGCCACCGATGGAATAATACGTCTCGCGCAGGGTGACATCGCCTTGGGCGTCGGTGGCCATCAGCATCATCCCGTTGGCGTGGCCGTCCAGCTTGGTGTCATAGTCAAAGATCATATCGGACTTGGGCGCGAAACTCAGCGTGCCAAACTCGGGCAGGGTGATCGTCTGCGTGCGGTTGATCTCGGCCAGTACCTCTTCGGCGCGGTCATTGTCGTAGTCTTGCGGCGTGAACCCCGCGAGGCCAAGGATCGTGGCGCGGTCCGTGGCGTGCCCCACACCGGTAAAGGCCAGACTGCCATGCAGGGACGCACGCAGGCCCGCGAATTTGAACGGTGAGGCGCGCATCAGGTCCAGAAACCGTGCCGCCGCCACCATCGGCCCCATCGTGTGCGAGGAGGACGGGCCGATGCCCACTTTGAACATATCGAAGACAGAGAGAAACATCAGGTGGCACTTCCTATGGGTGGGGTGGCAAGGCGGGGCGCGGTGAACGGCGTGGGCCCCAGCCCTTCGGCGGTTTGCGCGGCCGCCGTGCAGGGGAGCGTTTCGACCCTTGCGCAAAGCGCGAGCAGATGCGGGGTGGCGCGCAGATCGAACCAGCCGCGATCACGGTTGCGCGGATACAGCGCACACCAGCGCAACAGCGGGGCGAGGTAAAGCGCAAGCGCGAGGGGCAGCGTATCCGCCGCGGCCCGGTCCTCCAGCCTGCGCAGGTGGGTCTGCAAGGCTTGGGTTACGGTCGTGTGCAGCGCGTCTTGGGCGGTGTCGTCACCGCCCACGTATTTATCAGGGTAAAACAGCATACGCAGGGCAGGGTGCACCGTATTGGCAACGAAAAACAACCACTTGAGGAAATCCGCCCGTGTGGCATCCATCGCGGCAGGGGCTAGCCCCCCGTGCCGGTCCGCCAGCCACAACAGGATCGCGCCGGTTTCAAACATCGGCCCGTCCGGCGTCTGCAACGCGGGGATCAGCCCGTGCGGGTTCAGCGCCCGATAGGCGGGGGCAGACTGCCCCTGCGCCGCGCGATCGACCAGACAGGTGTCATAGGCCACGCCCTGCGCCTCGAGCGCGAGGCGGATGATCAGGGAGGCATTGTCGGGGGCGTAGTGCAGCGTGTAATCGGTCATAGGCCGGTGGTATCCCATTGCGCCGGAGGCGGGCGATTGAAAACGACCGATCTGCGCGGTTTGCGGTACTCTATCCAGATTATCGGCGCATAACACCCCCGTGGCGTCGTGGCGCAGACCATGTGTCACCGCCCGCAGGCCACGCGACGCGACGACAATGCGGTTTTGAGGGTCGCGCGCCGGCGCGGCTGCGTCTATAAGGGCGTCGATTAACGAGGAGTCGCTGCCATGACCGGAGAATTGTCACCCATCGATAAGGCCAAATTTGTCGCCGCCAAACGCGCTGCACAATTTGTAGAAGACGGAATGCGCGTCGGATTGGGCACCGGCTCTACCGCCGCGTGGCTGGTGCGCTGCCTGGGCGAGATGGTGCGCGACGACGGCTTGCGGATCAAGGGCGTGCCCACGTCGACCCGTACCGCGCAGCTGGCGCGCGAAGTGGGGATCGAGGTGATCAGCCTTGATGAAGCCAAATGGCTGGACCTGACCATCGACGGCGCGGACGAGTTCGACGGAGAGCTGAACCTGATCAAGGGCGGCGGCGGTGCCTTGCTGCAAGAAAAGATCGTGGCCACCGCCTCCGATCAAATGGTCGTGATTGCCGACATCGGTAAAGAGGTCGAAACACTGGGCGCATTTCCCCTTCCGGTAGAGGTTATTCCCTTCGGATGGCAGACCACACAAGCGCTTGTCGAAGAGACTTTGGTGTCTATGGACGTGCTGGGGCGCAATTCCACGCTGCGTATGAACGGCGACATCCCCTTCGTGACGGACGAGGGGAACTATATCCTTGACCTGCATCTCAAGCGGATCGGCAACACCCGCCAGATGGCCTTGGTCATGAACCAGATGCCGGGCGTAGTTGAAAACGGGCTATTCATTGATATCTGTGATGCCGTTGTGATCGGCTATGGCGATGGCCGCGTCGAAGTGCGCGACATCAACGAAGGCACTGTTGATCGCGATAAGATGGAGTTTGTCGAGACGGATAACCTGTTCTCCGACCTGAGCGATTAACAAAGAAAGGCCCCGGCCCAGATGAGCGATTTTGATTACGACCTTTTTGTCATTGGTGGCGGTTCCGGCGGCGTGCGCGCGGCACGTGTCGCGGCGGGCGAATACGGGGCCAAAGTCGCCCTCGCCGAAGAGGACCGCTATGGTGGGACATGCGTGATCCGGGGCTGCGTGCCGAAAAAGCTGATGGTTTTTGCCTCGGGTTATGCCGAGCTGGTGGACGAGGCGCAGTGCTTTGGCTGGGACATCAAGCCGGGCACCTTCGACTGGCACGCGTTCAAGACCCGTTTGAACACTGAACTGGACCGGCTGGAAGGCGTCTATCGCAAGCTCTTGGCCAATTCGGACGTCGATACCTTTGACCAGCGCGCCACGATCAAGGATGCGCATACGGTGCAGTTAGCGAACGGCGAAACCCGCACGGCCAAACACATCTTGCTAGCCACCGGCGGCCGTCCGGTACGCCCTGATGTGCCGAACGCCCAGCTTGGGATTGTGTCGGACGATATCTTCCATCTCGAAAGCCTGCCCAAGTCGATCCTTATTGTGGGTGGCGGCTATATCGGCTGTGAATTCGCCTGTATCCTGAATGGCTTGGGCGTCGAGGTGACGATGTACAACCGCGCGGCACAGATCCTGCGCGGTTTTGATGACGAGGCCCGCGGACTGATCGCTGAATCGATGACAAATGCAGGCGTCGATATCCACTGCGGCACCAGCATCGTCGAAATGGCGCTGGAATCCGAACACGAGGCGGGCACCATGCCCAGCAACTCTGACGCGGCGATGGGGGCCACGGCTGAACAATCGAACGAGCTGAACAATTGCGACGCGCGCGCGGGCACGCAGGGGCCGATCTGGGTCAAAGCCTCCAACGGGGCCGAGAAGGTCTTTGACATGGTGCTGTTCGCCACAGGGCGCGCACCGAATACCGATGGCATGGGGTTGGAAGAGGTCGGCGTATCGCTGGGCCGGCGCCAAGAGGTCGAAGTCGACGAATACAGCCAGTCGGGCGTCCCGTCGATCTATGCTATCGGCGATGTCACCGACCGCGTGAACCTGACACCTGTTGCGATCCGCGAAGGTATGGCCTTTGTGCAAACCGTCTTTGGCGGCAACCCGACACCCGTGGATCACGACCTGATCCCGTCGGCCGTGTTCACACAGCCCGAATTCGGCACCGTCGGCCTGACAGAAGAGCAAGCGGCAGAGCAGGAACCGGTCGAGATTTATTCGGCGTCGTTCCGGCCCATGCAAACGGCCTTTGCCGAGAAGAACAAACGTGTGATGATGAAGCTGATCGTCAGCAAGGAAACACGCGTCGTTCTGGGGTGCCACATCGTCGCACCGAACGCGGGCGAGCTGATCCAGCTGGTGGGCATTGCCGTGAAAGCGGGGCTGACAAAAGAGCAATTCGATGCGACCTGCGCCGTGCACCCGACCATGTCCGAAGAGCTGGTCACCATGCGCAGTCCGACACGCACTGCTTGAAGTTCGGGCGAATATGCCCAACTCTGCACAAGATAAAACCGCGTAGGCGGTTGGGATAGGGCCGCTGTAGCGGCCATACATAGGGAAGAATTAATGGCTGGAAATACAGGCGGTCCTTGGGGCGGCGGAGGAAACTCAGGCGGTGGGAACAATGGTGGCGACCGCAACCGGCCCGGAGGGCAGCGGCCCACCGGTGGTGGCGGGCGCGGTCCGGGTGGCGACAAAGGTCAGATGCCCGAGATCGACGATCTGGTGAAAAAGGGTCAGGAACAGCTGCGCGTCCTCATGGGCGGCAAAGGCGGCAGCCGAAACTCCGGCGGCTCTGGCGGGAATATGGGCGGCGCAGGCCCCAAGTTCACCCGCGGCACAGTGGGGCTGGGTCTGGTGGCGGCCGCTGTCGTCTGGGGGATGGCAAGCTTTTATACCGTGCGCCCTGAACAACAGTCGATCGAACTCTTCCTTGGGGAGTTTTCAGGCATCGGGACAGAGGGTCTGAACTTTGCCCCTTGGCCCTTTGTCACTGCCGAAGTCTTTGACGTAACCACCAACCGCGCCGAAACCATCGGCGCAGGACGCAGTGGCGACGACAACGAAGGGCTGATGCTGACCACGGATGAAAACATCGTCGACATCGACTTTCAGGTCGTCTGGAACGTGAAGAACGCCGAGAACTTCAAGTTCTCGCTGCGGGATCCGCAAATGGCGGTGCGTGCGATTTCTGAATCCGCCATGCGCGAGATCATCGCCCAGTCCGAGCTGGCACCGATCCTCAACCGTGACCGTGCCACCATCGAAGCCTCCGCGCGCGAGCTGATCCAGACCACGCTTGATAACCGCGAGACCGGGATCAACATCATCCGAGTCAACTTCAACAAGGTGGATCCGCCCAGCCAGACGGTCACCGTGACGGATGCAAATGGCAACACGACGCAGGAATCCGTCATCGACGCCTTCCGTGACGTGCAAGCTGCCGAACAGGAACGCGATCGGGTCGAACGTCAAGCTGACGCTTATGCCAACCGCCGCACCGCCGAAGCCCGTGGTGAATCCGCCCGTCTGCTGGAAGCCGCCGAAGGTTACCGCGCACGTGTGGTCAACGACGCCGTGGGTGAGGCAAGCCGCTTTGAAGCGGTGTTGCAGGAATACGCAGCCGCACCCGATGTGACCCGTCGTCGTCTGTACATTGAAACCATGGAGAAAGTACTGGGAGACGTGGACAAGATCATCCTCGAAAACGGCTCTGACGGAACCGGGCAGGGGGTCGTGCCTTACCTGCCGCTCAATGAACTCCGCAACTCCAACCGAGGATCGAACTGATGCGTAAACTCAATATCCTCATCCCCGTGGTTGTGATCGCAGCCGTTGTCGCCCTGTCGTCGATCTTTATCGTGGACGAACGTGAACGCGCGCTGGTGCTGCGTTTCGGCCAGATCAAACAGGTGCGTGAAGACGCGGGCATCGGGTTCAAAATCCCGCTGCTGGATGAAGTCGTCCGCTACGACGACCGTATCCTGTCGCTTGAAACGCCGATGATCGAGGTCACCCCAGCCGATGACCGTCGTCTCGAAGTGGATGCCTTTGTGCTGTACCGCATCAACAGCGTGCGCCAGTTCCGTCAGGCCCTTGGCACCGACGGTGGCCGTCAGGCTGAAATCCAGTTGAACGGTATTCTTGACGGTCAGATCCGTGCGGTTCTGGGCTCGCAGGGTGTGACATCCAACACCATCCTGTCGCCTGAACGCTCTGCCCTGATGGACCAGATCCGCGAACGTTCTGACGCGCGTGCGCAGGCGCTTGGTCTGGATGTGGTCGATGTGCGTTTGCGCCAGACCAACCTGCCAGAGCAGAACTTTGACGCGACCCTGCAGCGGATGATCGCTGAACGTGACCGCGAAGCGACCGATGAACGCGCCCGTGGCCGCGAGGCGGCGCAACGTGTCACCGCCCTTGCGGATCGTACCTACGAGGAAATCCTGTCGGAAGCCCGTCGTGACGCCCGTATCACCGAAGGTGAGGCCGACGCCGAGCGGAACAAGATCTTTGCGCAAGCCTACTCCAAGGATGCGGAGTTCTTTGAATTCTACCGCTCGCTCAGCGCTTACGAGCAAGCGTTGAAGGGCGAGAATTCTACCATGGTGATGTCGCCCGACAGCGAGTTCTTTAACTATCTCAAGTCGGACGAAGGCAGCCGCAGCCAACGCGCGACCACCACCGGGACTGACAACTGATCCTATCCACGGTGCACGTTCAAACAGGGGCTGGCAGAAATGCCGGCCCCTGTTTCGTTTGGGGGCATGACCCCGGGATCAACGGGATAAGGGGCGGCAATTTCGCATAGAAACCGAGGGTCGCGTTGACATGCGCGTGAGGATGACCATCTTTCACCTTGCAGCAGGGGGTTTGCAGATGCACTCTGCCAAGGACACATAAACGGGGTGTATCGCCCCTTATAAAACCGGAGTTGACGAATGCAGCCAAAGGCCGTTTCCCTGTCGCGTACCGACGCAATATCGCCCCAGATCAAATGGTTGATGATGGGCATGCTGGCGCTGGCTTTTGTCCTGATGCAGGCCGTGGTCGCACTGGCCAAACCCGAAAGCCTTGCGCCGCTTGCGGAAAAGATCAGCCCGTCGGTCGTGAATATCACCACCTCCACCACCGTTGAAGGGCGCACGGGCCCCCGTGGCATCGTACCCGAAGGCTCCCCCTTCGAGGATTTCTTCAAGGAATTCCGTGACCGCAACAATGGTGGCGAAGCCCCCGCGCCACGCAAATCGTCGGCGCTTGGGTCGGGGTTTGTCATCTCTGAAGACGGGTTCGTCGTGACCAACAACCACGTGATCGAAGGCGCCGACGAGATTACCATCGAGTTTTTCACTGGCCTTGAACTGAAGGCCGAAGTCATCGGCACCGACCCCAACACCGATATTGCCCTGCTTAAGGTCGAAGCGCCAAGCGCGCTGCCGTTCGTCAGCTTCGGCGACAGCAATGCCGCCCGCGTTGGTGACTGGGTGCTGGCGATGGGGAACCCGCTGGGGCAGGGGTTTTCCGTCTCGGCCGGTATCGTCTCGGCGCGCAACCGTGCCTTGTCGGGAACCTATGATGACTATATCCAGACGGACGCTGCCATTAACCGCGGCAACTCCGGCGGGCCGTTGTTCAATATGGATGGCGAAGTTATCGGCGTGAACACCGCGATCCTGTCGCCCAACGGCGGCTCCATCGGGATCGGTTTCTCGATGGCGTCGAATGTCGTGACGCGTGTTGTGAATCAGCTCAAGGAATTCGGCGAAACCCGTCGCGGCTGGTTGGGTGTGCGTATTCAGGACGTTACTCAGGATGTGGCCGACGCGATGGGGCTTGCCAAAGCGTCCGGCGCGTTGATCACAGATGTACCGGACGGCCCTGCCAAGGATGCGGGCCTGAAAACCGGTGATGTGATCCTCAGCTTTGCAGGGGTCGAGGTTGAAGACACACGCGGTCTGGTCCGTCAGGTGGGCAACAGCACTGTCGGGGCCTCGGTCCGCGTGACTGTCCTGCGCGAGGGGAAATCCCAGACGCTCAAGGTCAAGCTGGGCCGCCGCGAAGATGCCGAGGGGGCAGGGGCGTCGGCCTCGGCACCAGAGGATGAGGCAGAGCCCGAAGCGCCTGCGTCAAAGTCGGTGCTTGGTCTGACAATCACGCCGCTGACGGATGATCTGCGTACCGAGCTTGGGGCGGATGATTCAGTCGAGGGTCTGGCCGTGACCGAGGTTGACGAGATGTCGGAAGCCTTCGAGAAAGGCCTGCGTGTCGGGGACATCATCACCGAGGCGGGCCAACAGCCGATCCTGTCCATCACCGATCTGGAGGACCGCATCACCGAGGCCAAAGACGGCGGGCGCAAGTCGCTGCTGCTGTTGGTGCGCCGCGCAGGTGACCCGCGCTTTGTGGCCTTGGGTCTGGGCGACTAAACCCGCCCCACATCGCTGAAAAACATTGCCCCCGTCGGTCCCCGCACCGGCGGGGGTTTTGCGTGGGGCGCGTCTGCACGCTGCCGGTTGTTTCGCATATCGAAAGCCGATAGGATTTACGTCAAATGAAGGACAGCCCCATGCACGACACATCCACAACGGCCATTCGCAGCGATCGGCTGTCTGCGCTGCGCACCCAAATGCTGGCAGAGGCGGAGATTACCAGCGTGCAGAACCAGTCGCTGATCCAAAGCCGCCGCGAACAGATTTGCGAGGCGGCTTTGTCGCTGTTTCTTGAAAAAGGCTTTGCCGCCACCACGATCCGCGACATCTGTGCGCGCTCGGGCGTCAATCAGGCCAGCATCTATGATTATATCGCGAATAAGAACGACATCCTGCGCCGCCTGCTGAACCAGCTGTGGTTCCGCGAGGACGTGTCGACGCTGCCGATCATCCTGCTGGATGAACACCTGTCACTTGAAGACGCCTTCGAGAAATACTTCCGCGAAAGCTGGTCAATGAAACGGGATGGCACGCTGCTGGCCTACCGGTGCGTGCCGCATATGCAGGCCGAAGACCGTCGCGCCCTGCATGCGCGCGAGTTTGCGGTGATGAAGGATCTGGCCGACCAGCTTGCCTCGCGTCTGGGGATGCACAGCGACGATCAACGGCTTGATATCGTTGCCAATCTGATGGTGTTCCTATCAGCCTTCGGCCCCATGCGCGACTGGCTGATCCGTGACATCCCGGACGAGGTGATTCTGCGCACGATCTCGGCCGGTGCGGCGGCGATGGTCAGATCGCTTGCGGATCAGACGCAGACCTAAAGTTTGCGCGCGCGGATTACCGTGTGGTGGCTGACCAGCTCATATCCCATCTCGGCCGCGACACGATCCAGCAGCGTCGCAATCTCGGTCCCTGGAATTTCTACCAGATCCCCGCTTTCGACATCGACCAGATGGTCGTGGTCGGTATGGGGCATCATCTCGTAGCGGGCAGGGGCATCATCCAGCACCAGTTTGCGCACCAGCCCCGCGTTTTCAAGCACTGACATCGTGCGATAGACCGTGGCGACAGACACGGTGTCATCCAGCCTGCGCGCCTTTTCATACAGGTCTTCGACATTGGGGTGATCGTCGGTTTCCGACAGCAGCGATACGATGGTTGTACGCTGTGGCGTGACCCGCAGGCCCGCTTCACGCAGCAATTGCTTGTAATCAGCGCTGTGGGTCAAACCGATGTCCTTTCTCGTCTGCCTTCTTGTTACGCAAGATTCATCTTGCCCGCAAGTTTATGCGACCTATTCTTATTTGCATGTTTGACATATGCGACTAATTCGCATTTACATCTAGCGAATGCATTGCTCCTTGGAGGAACAGAATGAGAAAGAATGTGCTGGCGTCGGTTTTTGCCCCGGTTCTTGGTGTCGCGGCGATGGCGGGCGTGCCTGCGATTGCGGCTGATTTCAAAGTCGTCACGACCTTTACGGTCCTTGCCGATATGGCGCAGCAGGTGGGCGGCGATGCGGCAGAGGTGGTATCGATCACTAAGCCGGGTGCCGAAATCCACGGCTATGAGCCCACCCCGCGCGATATCGTGGGCGCGGTGGATGCCGATCTGATCCTGTGGAACGGCATGAACCTAGAGCTGTGGTTCGAGCAGTTCATCTCGAACCTCGGGGATATTCCGTCGGCCACGCTGACCGACGGGGTGGAGCCGATCTCTATCGGGGAGGGGGAGTATGAGGGCAAGCCGAACCCCCACGCCTGGATGGGGCTGGATAACGCGCTGATCTACGTCGACAATATCGCGGCAGCTTTTGCCGAACACGACCCTGACAACGCGGCGACCTATGCCGCCAACGCAGAGAGCTACAAACAGGAAATCCGCGATACGATCACGCCCCTGCGGGACCGCATTGCGCAAATCCCCGAAGACCAGCGTTGGCTGGTGACCTGTGAAGGCGCGTTCAGCTACCTCGCGCGGGATTTCGGGATGAAAGAGCTCTACCTCTGGCCGATGAACGCCGACCAGACCGGCACGCCGCAGCAGGTGCGCAAAGTCATCGATTCCGTGCGCGACAATGATATTCCGGTCGTTTTCTGTGAAAGCACGGTGAATACCTCGCCTGCAAAGCAGGTCGCGCGGGAAACCGGCGCTGCTTATGGTGGTGTGCTGTATGTCGATAGCCTCAGCACCGCCGAGGGGCCCGTGCCAAGCTATCTGGACTTGCTGCGCGTCACCTCGCAGACTGTCGCGGACGGTCTGGATGCAGGCCTGAAGTAAATGGATACCCCTATGCACCCCGCCCCCACGACGACCCCAGATGCCAGCCTTGCGCCCGACGCGATCGGCATCAAGGCCACCGATGTGACCGTGACCTATCGCAACGGCCACACCGCGCTTTATGATGCCAGCTTCGAGATCCCGCGCGGTACGATCACGGCGCTGGTCGGGGTGAACGGGGCGGGGAAATCCACGCTGTTCAAGGCGATCATGGGCTTTGTGCCCGCCGCGCAGGGGCAGATCATCCTGCTGGGCAAGACCGTCAAACAGGCGTTGCGAGAAAACCTTGTGGCCTATGTCCCCCAGTCCGAAGAGGTCGATTGGGCCTTTCCGGTGCTGGTGCAGGATGTGGTAATGATGGGGCGCTATGGGCACATGGGGTTCCTACGCCGTCCCAAAGCCGCCGATCATGCGGCGGTGGACGATGCTCTGCGCCGCGTCAACATGACCGATTTCCGCCACCGCCAGATCGGAGAGCTGTCCGGCGGGCAGCGCAAACGTGTGTTTCTGGCGCGCGCCTTGGCGCAGAACGGGCAGGTGATCCTGCTGGACGAACCCTTTACCGGCGTAGACGTGAAGACCGAGGACCAGATCATCGACCTGCTGCGCGAGTTGCGCGACGAAGGGCGGGTGATGCTGGTGTCGACGCATAACCTGGGCTCTGTCCCGGAATTCTGTGACCGGACCGTCTTGGTCAAGGGCACGGTGCTGGCCTATGGGCCGACGGAAACAGTCTTTACCCATGACAATCTGGAAACGGCTTTTGGCGGGGTGCTGCGGCACTTTACCCTCGGGGGCCAAGACCTGCACGATGACGACGACGGGCGCGAGCTGCGGATCATCACCGACGATGAACGCCCCTTCGTGCATTATGGCGAACGCATCGACACCTCCGAGGACGACACATGATCGACCTGCTGCTAGAGCCGTTCAGCTATGATTATATGTTCAACGCCATGTGGGTGTCAGCGATGGTGGGGGCGGTTTGCGCCTTTCTGTCGTGCTATCTGATGCTCAAGGGCTGGTCGCTGATCGGCGACGCGCTGAGCCATTCTGTCGTGCCCGGTGTGGCGGGGGCCTATATGCTGGGGCTGCCCTTTGCGCTTGGCGCGTTTCTGGCGGGCGGCATGGCGGCGGGGGCGATGCTGTTTCTGTCGGGGCGGTCGGGGCTGAAGATCGACGTGATCATTGGCATCATCTTTACCGCTTTTTTCGGCTTGGGCCTGTTCATGGTGTCGCTATCGCCCATGTCGGTTAGCATCCAGACCATCATTATGGGCAATATCCTTGCCATCGCGCCGCAGGATATCGTGCAGTTGGCGATCATCGGGGTTGTCTGTCTGACCGTGCTGCTGCTGAAGTGGAAAGACCTGATGGTCACCTTCTTTGACGAAAACCACGCACGCTCCATCGGGTTGCGGCCCGAGCTGTTGAAGGCGGTGTTCTTCATGCTGCTGTCGGCGGCGGTGGTGGCGGCAATGATGACCGTCGGTGCCTTTCTGGTGATCGCCATGGTCGTAACACCGGGGGCGACGGCCTATCTGCTGTGCGACCGTTTCCCGCGGCTGATCATCGTATCGGTGCTGATCGGCACGATCACCAGCTTTCTGGGGGCCTATGCCAGCTATTTTCTGGACGGGGCGACAGGCGGGGTGATCGTCACGCTGCAAACCGCGATCTTCCTGCTGGCCTTTGTTTTTGCGCCCAAACACGGTGTGCTGGCCGCGCGGCGCAAGGCTGCGGCGGCGCTCAAATCCTTGCGAGACGGGGTGGCCCCATGATCGAGACGTTGCTGTTTCCCTTCCAGTTTCCCTTCATGCAGAACGCTTTCTGGATCGTCCTGCTGGTCGCCCCGCCGACGGCGTTGCTGTCATGCTTTCTGGTGCTCAAGGGCTGGGCCTTGATGGGCGATGCGGTCAGCCATGCGGTCCTGCCGGGGGTCGTGCTGGCCTGGATCACGGGGCTGCCGCTGATTGTAGGGGCCTTTGCCGCGGGCATGTCCTGCGCGATGCTGACCGGATACCTGAGCTATAACAGCCGGATCAAACAGGACACCGTGATGGGGGTCGTCTTTTCGGGCATGTTCGGGATCGGCATCATCATGTACACCTCGATCACCACGAACCAGCATCTGGATCACGTGTTGTTCGGCAATATGCTGGGCGTCGGCGCGCAGGATCTTTGGACGGCGGGGCTGATCTCGGCCTTTGTGACGGCGTTTCTGGTGCTCAAGTGGAAAGATCTGCTGCTGCACGCCTTTGACCCCGCACAGGCGCAGGCCAGCGGGCTGCACACGGGGTTCTTGCATTATGGGTTGCTGGCGGTGTTGTCGCTGACCATCGTGGCGACGCTGACGGCGACGGGGCTGATCCTTGCGGTGGCGTTGCTGGTCACACCGGGGGCGATTGCCTTTCAGGTGGTGCGCAGCTTTGGCCCGATGCTGATCGTATCTGTGCTGGTCTGCCTGTTGTCGATGTTCGCGGGCGTCTACGCCAGCTTCTTTCTGGACAGCGCACCGGCTCCGACAATCGTGTTGATCCTGACGGTGATCTTTGTCCTCGCCTTCATCAACCGTTTGCTGGTGACGCGCCGCACCTCGCGTCAGGCGGCACGGGGGTAGCCTTGAAGGGGAGGGCGGGCTCTAGACCCGCCCGACCTTGAACCCGCGGGACAGATGATTGCGCATGGCAAACAGCAGCAATGCGCCGGGCAGCATAGAGGTCAGGGTAAAGGCCATGACCATCCCGATATCCGTCTGAAAGCCGAACATCGCGCTTAGCGCCATAGAGATCGGCTTGCCGTTGGTGGTGGTCAGGATGCGGGCAAAGACGACTTCTACCCAGCTGAACATAAAGCAGAAAAACGCAGTCACCGCGATGCCGGGCGCGATCTGCGGTAGCAGGATTTTCCAGATGTAGCGGGGGCGCGAATAGCCATCAAGGAAGGCCGTCTCGTCCATCTCGCGCGGGACGGCGGCGATGAAGCCCTGCAGAATCCAGATCGACACCGGCAGGTTGAACAGACAATGGGCCAGCGCGATGCCGGTGACCGAGTTGACGATGCCAAGCACCGAGAAAAGCTGGAAGATCGGCAGGGTCAGCACCACCGGCGGGGTGATCCGAAAGGCGATGAAGCTGAAGAACAGGTGTTTGTCCCCCAGAAACGACAGCCGCGCAAAGGCAAAGGCCGCGGGCAGGGCGACGGGGATGGTGATCGCGATATTGATCAGCACATAGGCGACTGAATTGCCAAAGGCCGCGCGCAAGCTCGGGTCGGCCCAGATGGCGCGATAGTTGCGCAGCGTCGTCTCGCCCAAGCTCAGCCCGTCCTGCGCCAGCGTCGCGGTAAAGCTTAACACCGTCATCTGCACCAGCGGCAGGATGGTAAAGAGGATGAACGCCCCCAGCAGCGCCAGCTTGATCACGGGCCATGCCCGAGGCGGTATCATCACGGCACCCCCGGTTTGGGATCGTCAAGCTCCGCCTGCACCTTGGTAAAGACCCATGCGACCGATAGCACGATCAGGAAATATAGCACTGACCGCGCGGCCGAGGGGCCGTAGTTGAACGCCTTGATCTCCTCCCCCAGATCCACGGCCAGAAACAGGCTGGCCTCGGCCGGCCCCCCGGCATTGATCGGAAAGGCCTCGGTGTAGATCATGAAACTGTCCATGAACCGCAGCAGCACCGCCATGAGCAGCACATGCTGCAACCGCGGCAGCTGGATGTGGCGAAACACCTGCCACGGGCGCGCCCCATCGATGGCGGCCGCCTGATAAAGCGGATCGGGGATGGTGGTCAGCGCGCTATAGGCGAGGATGACCACAAGGCTGGTCCAGTGCCACGTGTCCATTGCCAAGATCACCACCCAGGTCAGCACGGCGCTGTCCTTCCACGCGGCGGGCCAACCGTAACCCGCCAGCCACTGCCCCAAAATGCCTGTGTCGTCGTTCATCAGGCTCAGCCAGAGCGCAGGGATCATATTCCACGGTACCAGCAGCGGCAGCGACAGCACAGCCAAGGCCGCACCCGCCCAGATCCGCCCGCGCGGGATGCACAGGGCCAGCGCGACCCCCAGCGGGATCTGGATGCACAGCACAAAGGTCGAGAACAGCGCGCTGCGCCCGAAGCTCGCCCAGAAACGCGGGGCGGTGATCAGGTCGCGAAACCATTCGGTGCCGATCCAGAAGCGCGATTGCAGGGTGAAAATCTCGAAAAACGAATAGTTGATGACGGTGACCAGCGGGATCAGCCCGACTACCCCCAGCAAGAGGCAGGCGGGGGCGACAAAAAGCCAGCCGCGCGGGTCATGCTGCTTCATGGGGTTCTGTCCATGTTTGGGTCAGGCGGTCACAACCGAGGTGCCCCAGCCCGCGCATTCCGCCTTCAGCGCATCGGGCAGGTGGTGGTCGGTGAACAGCGTGTTCACATCGCGCAGCGAACAGATCGTCAGCGGGGCCTTGCGCTGGAACTTCAGGTGGTCGGCCACGACCATCACCGTGCGTGACCGCCCGATGGCGGACCGGCTGACCAGCACCTCTTGCCCGTCGAAATCCAGCAGATCGCCATCCGCATCAATGGCAGAACAGCCCAGAACCGAGAAATCGAACTTGAACTGTTTGACCATCTCAGCAGTCAGCCCGCCCACCATGCCGCCATCCGCACGGCGCAAGACGCCGCCTGTCAGGATGATCTCGCAGCTTTGGTTGGCGGCGAGGATATTGGCGATGTTGAGGTTGTTCGTCACCACCAGCAGGTTTTCGTGATGCAGCATTTCCTGCGCGACCGCTTCGGTACTGGTGCCGATGTTCATGAACACCGACGCCCCATGCGGTATAGCCTGCGCGCAATGTTCGGCGATGGCGCGTTTGCCTTCCTCGTTCAGGCGGCGGCGTTCGTCATAGACGATATTCACCACCCCCGACGGGATCACCGCGCCGCCATGCACCCGTTCCAGCTTGCCGCTTTCAGCAAGCTCGGACAGGTCGCGGCGGATGGTCTGCACGGTGACATTATACGCCTCTGCCAGCCCGTCGACGGTGACTTTGCCGTCCTTGCGCGCCAGCTCCAAAATCTCGCGCTGTCTGAAATTTGACATAGATCCCCCCGTCTTTGGCTGAGGATGCCCAAGGTTTCTGCACGCCCGACCAAAACTTACAATCTACGGAAAGCGAAGCACGTCAAGGCCGCGAATCGTGGTATATCGTCTGTAAGGCGCAGAAATGCGCGTCAGGCGAAGGATTAATGCGCCTAAAATCAAGGCTATAGTCGAAAACGAAAAGAAACGAACGTTCGATCTTGAAAAACGAAGGGGCTTGGTGTCTTTTGTCACGACGTCCCGCAAACCGAGCTGCGAGACGCGAAAATGATGCGGGGAGGCTTCATTGAGCCAGCTTGAAACAGAACACAGCGTCGATCTCTTTGTGATCGGCGGAGGGATCAACGGCTGCGGCATTGCACGCGACGCCGTGGGCCGTGGGTTTACCGTCGAGCTGGCAGAGATGAACGATCTGGCCTCGGCAACATCCTCGGCCTCGACCAAGCTGTTTCACGGCGGGCTGCGCTATCTGGAATACTGGGAGGTCCGCCTTGTGCGCGAGGCGTTGATCGAACGCGAAACCCTGCTGAAAGCGATGCCGCATATCTCTTGGCCGATGCGCTTTGTGCTGCCTTATCATAAGGATATGCGGTTCGAGGGGGATACGCCCACCTCAAAGCTGCTCAACGTGTTCATGCCGTGGATGAAGGGGCGCCGCCCCGCGTGGCTGATCCGCTTGGGTCTGTTCATGTATGACAATCTGGGCGGACGGCAGATCCTCAAGGGGACGACCGCGGTCGATCTGACGCAGGCCCCCGAGGGGGCACCGCTGCAGGACAAGTTCGAAAAAGCCTATGAGTATTCCGACTGCTGGATCGAAGACAGCCGTCTGGTGGTGCTGAACGCCCGCGACGCCCAAGCCCGTGGTGCGCGGATCAACACCCGCACCAAGGTCGTCTCGGCCGAGCAGGTCGAAGGCATGTGGCAGGTCACGCTGGAACCGAAAGACGGCGGCCCCCAACGCGTGGTACAGGCCAAGATGCTGGTCAACGCCGGTGGCCCGTGGGTGGAAAACGTGATCCGCAACACCGTGCGCATCAATTCCTCGGAAGGGGTGCGGCTGGTGCGGGGCAGCCACATTGTGACGCCCAAGCTTTATGACCACGACAAATGCTACTTCTTCCAAGGCGAAGACGGGCGCATCATCTTTACCATTCCTTACGAGACGGATTTTACCCTGATCGGCACCACAGATGCCGACCACACGGATGTGTCCGAAAAGCCGGTCTGCACCCCCGAGGAGCAGGACTACCTCGTGCGCTTTGCGTCCAAATACCTGAAAAAGCAGATCACCACCGACGATATCGTCTGGACCTACTCCGGCGTGCGCCCGCTGTATAACGACGGGGCGAGCTCTGCCACGGCGGCGACGCGGGACTATGTGCTGAAGGTCGACACATCCGCCGGTGCGCCGGTGTTGAACGTATTTGGCGGCAAGATTACCACCTACCGCCGTCTGGCCGAAAGCGCGCTAGAGAAGATCCAGCCCTATTTCGCCAATGATGCCAAACCCTGGACGGCGGGTGTCGCCTTGCCTGGCGGCGATTTTCAGGTAGACGGCGTGGCGGCGTTGAAAAAAGAGTTGCAGGACCGCTACGGCTTTTTGACCCAACGTTGGGCGGATCGTCTGGTCAAAGCCTATGGGCGCGAGGCATTTGATGTCTTGGGCGACGCGCACACCGCGGCAGATCTGGGGCATGATTTCGGTGCGACCCTGACCGAGCGTGAGGCCAAGTGGCTGATCGACAAGGAATTTGCCCGCACCGCTGACGACATCATCTGGCGCCGGTCCAAACTGGGCCTGCGGCTTGACGCGGATGAATTGAACACGTTGGAAGCATGGATGGTGGAAACCACCGCCACGCCCGCCGACAACACTACAGCCGCCACTGGCGCGTGAAGGGGAGAGGAACATGTCGCTCGTTTTGCAAGGCGTGTCCAAGGTCGTAAACGGCCAGACGCATATTCATCCGACAGATCTTGAGCTGCAATCCGGCACCATGAACGTGCTGCTGGGGCCGACATCTGCGGGCAAGACTTCCCTGATGCGGTTGATGGCGGGGCTGGATGTGCCCAACACCGGCAAGGTGATCTGGAACGGCGAGGATGTCACCGGCATGCGCGTTCAGGATCGCGGTGTGGCGATGGTGTATCAGCAGTTCATCAACTACCCGTCGATGACCGTCTACAACAATATCGCCAGCCCCATGCGGTTGCTGGGCAAATCCAAGGACGAGATCGACAGCGCCGTGCGCAAGGCCGCCGATCTGATGCAGTTGACGCCGATGCTGGACCGCAAGCCGCTGGAACTGTCGGGCGGGCAACAGCAACGCTGCGCGCTTGCACGGGCTTTGGTCAAGGACGCGGGGCTGGTGCTGCTGGATGAACCGCTGGCGAACCTCGATTACAAACTGCGCGAAGAGCTGCGGGCCGAGATTCCGAAAATCTTTGAAGAAGCAGGGTCGATCTTTGTCTATGCCACGACCGAACCGGAAGAGGCGCTTTTGCTGGGCGGGCATACCGCCACATTGTGGGAAGGGCGCATCACGCAGTTCGGCCTGACCCCCGTGGTCTACCGCCAGCCGGTTGATGCCACGACTGCGCGCGTCTTCTCTGACCCGCCGATGAACTTCCTCAACATCACCAAGGCCGGCGACACGCTGACCTTTGGCGATGGCAACAAGGTCGCGACCTTCGGGAACTTCAAGACCGTGGCCGATGGCAGCTATGTTGCGGGCTTCCGCCCCAACCACCTTGAACTGTCCAAGCAGTCTGACGACGCGCTGGAGTTTGCGGGCAAGCTGAACGTGACCGAGATCACAGGGTCGGAAACCTTTATCCACCTTGATCACCACGGTGAAAACTGGGTCGGTCTGGTGCACGGGGTCAAAGACCTCAAGATCGGGGCTCCGCTGAACGTCTATCTTGACCCGACACATGTTTACATCTTTGCCGAAGACGGCACATCCGTGGCCCCCGCATCTTATGCGGCAGCGGCCTGAGGGAGGACCGGAGCAATGGCAAAAATCACCCTTGATAACCTGGCGCATTCCTATTTGCCCAACCCCACCGGCGAAGATGATTTCGCGCTGAAAGAGCTGAACCACGACTGGGTGGACGGCGAAGCCTATGCGCTTTTGGGCGCGTCGGGCTGTGGTAAATCCACGTTGCTGAACATCATCTCGGGCCTGCTGCACCCCAGTCAGGGCCGCATCCTGTTCAACGACCGTGACGTGACCAACGATCCCACGACCAAGCGCAACATCGCGCAGGTTTTCCAGTTTCCGGTGGTCTATGACACGATGACCGTGCGCGACAATCTGGCGTTCCCGCTGCGCAACCGGGGCGCGGATGCGGCCTATGTCGCGCAGCGCGTGCAGCAGATCGCGGGGATGATCGGCATGGAAGACATGCTGAACCGCAAGGCGCGCGGGTTGACGGCGGATGCGAAGCAGAAAATCTCGCTCGGGCGGGGGATGGTGCGCGAGGACGTGAACGCGCTGCTGTTCGACGAGCCGCTGACCGTGATCGACCCCCATATGAAGTGGGAGCTGCGCACGCAGTTGAAATCACTGCACCATGAATTCGGTCACACCATGATCTATGTGACCCATGACCAGACAGAGGCGCTGACCTTTGCGGATAAGGTTGTCGTCATGTATGACGGCCGCGTTGTGCAGATGGGCACCCCGCAAGAGCTGTTCGAGACGCCACAGCACACCTTCGTTGGCTATTTCATCGGCTCGCCCGGTATGAATGTGCTCGACGCGACGGTGACCGGTGACAAGGCCGTCATTGGCGGCCACGAGATCGCCTTGGGCCACGGCTTTGCGCCGCTGGACGGCAAGGTCGAACTGGGCGTGCGCCCCGAATTCACACGGCTTGCCACGGGCGCGGCGGGGCTGCCCGTCACGATCAAGCGGATCGAGGACGTGGGCCGCCACAAGATCGTGCGTGCTGACTTTAATGGAAATGAAATCAACGTGATCGCCGAAGAAGGTGCCGAAATTTCGCCGGATATGAACCGCATTGTTTTCGACCCAGCCGGGGTGAATGTCTATGCCAACAGCTGGCGCGTTGCGCCTCAGGGGGCGTAAGATGATCCAATCCGCCGCTTTCCCGCTGACCCTCGCTGAAAGGACCGCGTCATGAACAAGACCGTCAATCAAAAGGCCTGGTTCCTTGTGTTGCCCGTGCTGCTGCTGGTGGCTTTCTCTGCCGTGATCCCGCTGATGACCGTGGTGAACTATTCGGTGCAGGATACCTTCGGGAACAACCAGTTCTTCTGGGCTGGCCTCGACTGGTTCCGCGAGATGATTGAATCCGAGCGGATGTGGAACGCCTTGGGCCGCCAGATCGCGTTTTCGGTGATCATTCTGGCGATTGAAATCCCGTTGGGGATCTTCGTCGCGCTGAACATGCCCAAGAAAGGGTTCTGGGCCTCGCTGTGTCTGGTCCTGATGTCGCTGCCGCTGTTGATCCCGTGGAACGTGGTCGGCACCATCTGGCAAATCTTTGGCCGCGTGGACATTGGCCTGTTGGGCTACACGCTGTCGGCCTTGGGCATCGACTATAACTACACTCAGGATTTCTATGCCGCATGGATCACTGTGATCGTGATGGATGTCTGGCACTGGACGTCACTGGTGGCGCTGCTGGCCTATGCCGGTCTGCAATCTATTCCCGATGCTTACTATCAGGCGGCCAAGATCGACCAGGCGAGCCGCTGGAAAGTCTTCCGCTATATCGAGCTGCCCAAGATGATGGGCGTTCTGATGATCGCGATCCTGCTGCGGTTTATGGACAGCTTCATGATCTACACCGAACCGTTCGTCGTGACGGGCGGGGGGCCTGGTAACTCTACCACCTTCCTGTCGATCGATCTGGTCAAGATGGCCCTCGGACAGTTTGACCTTGGTCCTGCGGCGGCGTTCTCGATCATGTATTATCTGGTGATCCTGCTGATCTCCTATGTGTTCTACACCGTGATGACGAACCTTGACAAAAGGGATGGCCACTGATGTCTGATCTTGCACAAAAAAGAGGGTTTGCCCTGCCCAAGATCAAGGGCAATGCGATTGTCATGGCGCTCTATCTGCTGTTCTTGCTGCTGCCGATCTATTGGCTGCTGAACATGAGCCTCAAGACCAACACAGAGATCCTCAACAGCTTTACCCTGTGGCCGCGTGATCTGACGTTCGACAACTATATGACGATCCTGACGGATGCGTCATGGTACACGGGCTATCTGAACTCGATGGCTTATGTGGTGATGAACATGGTGATCTCGCTCGCGGTGGCGCTGCCGGCGGCCTATGCCTTCTCGCGCTACAGCTTCATGGGCGACAAGCACCTGTTTTTCTGGCTGCTGACCAACCGGATGGCCCCGCCCGCGGTTTTCGCGCTGCCGTTTTTCCAGCTTTATAGCTCCGTCGGGCTGTTCGACACGCATATTGCTGTGGCGCTGGCGCATTGTCTGTTCAACGTGCCGCTGGCGGTGTGGATCCTCGAAGGGTTCATGCGCGGTGTTCCGAAAGAGATCGACGAGACGGCCTATATCGACGGCTACAGCTTCCCGCGCTTTTTCATCCGCATCTTCACGCCGCTTGTGGCGTCGGGGATCGGGGTCACGGCCTTCTTCCTGTTCATGTTCAGCTGGGTTGAGCTGTTGCTGAGCCGGACGTTGACCAGCGTGGACGCCAAGCCGATTGCCGCCACCATGACCCGTACCGTGGGTGCCGCCGGGATCGACTGGGGCGTGCTGGCCGCGGCAGGGGTGCTGACCATCGTACCCGGTGCCCTGGTGATCTATTTCGTGCGCAACTACATCGCCAAAGGCTTTGCCTTGGGCCGCGTTTAACAAAGAAAGACCGGAGGAAACATTATGGACTGGATGGCTTGGACTTGGCCCACCGCCGCTTTCTTTGGGATCATCGCGGTGACGCTGATCACCTTTACGATCCTTGCAATCAAATTCCCCGAAGTACCGCGCGCCGGTATACTGGGGATGGAAACGACGCGCGGTGACCGGTTGTTCATCACGCTTCTGGGCTCGGCCTTTATCAATCTGGCTTGGCTCGGGCTGCTCAGTGCGCCCCAATGGGGGGCATTGGTTGTCTGCCTTTTCTATGCCATCGCGGTTTTCCGCTGGGTCTAGGAAAGGAAAATAAGGGGGGCCGGCCTGCAAGAACCGGACCTCTCAAATGTTCAATTCTAGGGAGGAACATCATGAACTTGCGCTTAAAGGGAACGACTGCGATCGGGCTTGCGGCTTGCATGTTTGCCGCACCTGCGTTCGCCGACATGGAGGCCGCAAAGGCTTTCCTTGATAAGGAAATCGGCGATCTCTCCGCGCTGTCGCGGGAAGACCAGGAAGCCGAACTGCAGTTCTTTATCGACGCTGCAAAACCGTTTGAAGGCATGTCGATCAACGTCGTGTCCGAGACAATCGGCACGCACACCTACGAATCCACCGTTCTGGCCCCCGCTTTCGAAGCGATCACCGGCATCAAGGTCACCCATGACCTGATCGGCGAAGGTGACGTTGTCGAAAAGCTGCAAACGCAAATGCAGTCGGGCGAGAACATCTATGACGCCTATATCAACGATTCCGACCTGATCGGGACGCACTGGCGCTATCAGCAAGCCCGCAACCTGTCCGACTGGATGGAAGGCGAAGGCAAGGCCGTGACCAACCCCGGTCTCGACCTTGAAGACTTCATCGGCCTGTCGTTCACGACCGGCCCCGATGGCAAGATCTACCAACTGCCCGACCAGCAGTTCGCGAACCTTTATTGGTTCCGCTACGATTGGTTCAACGACGAACAGAACAAAGCTGATTTCAAAGAGAAATATGGCTACGATCTGGGTGTTCCGGTCAACTGGTCCGCATATGAGGACATCGCCGAATTCTTCACCGGTCGCGACCTGTCGCGTCTTGGCGTCGAAGGCGAAGTCTTTGGCAACATGGACTACGGCAAGAAAGACCCGTCGCTTGGCTGGCGCTACACCGATGCGTGGCTGTCGATGGCCGGTGCCGGTGACGTAGGTGAACCAAACGGTCTGCCCGTCGACGAATGGGGTATCCGCGTCAACGAAAACTCGCAGCCTGTGGGGTCTTGCGTTGCACGTGGCGGTGCCACAAACGGGCCAGCAGCGGTCTATGCTGTGACCAAAGCGATCGAATGGCTGCAGAAGTATTCGCCTCCGGCGGCTGCGGGCATGACCTTCTCTGAGGCGGGCCCAATTCCGGCGCAGGGCAACGTGGCCCAGCAGATGTTCTGGTACACCGCCTTTACCGCCGCGTCGGTAGAGCCTGACCTGCCCGTGATGAACGAAGATGGCACGCCGAAATGGCGCATGGCACCTTCGCCCCACGGTGCATATTGGACCGAAGGCACCAAGATCGGGTATCAGGATGCCGGGTCGTGGACGCTGATGAAATCCACGCCGGTGGACCGTGCACAGGCCGCGTGGCTCTATGCGCAGTTCGTCACCTCCAAGACTGTGGACGTCAAGAAAAGCCACGTTGGCCTGACCTTCATCCGTGAATCGTCGATCCAGCACGAAAGCTTTACAGAGCGTGCACCGAAATTGGGTGGTCTGGTTGAATTCTACCGTTCGCCAGCGCGCGTTCAGTGGTCGCCAACCGGTACCAATGTGCCCGACTATCCAAAGCTGGCGCAGCTGTGGTGGCAGAACATCGGCGACGCCATGTCCGGTGCGAAGACCCCTCAGGAAGCGCTGGATGCCCTGTGCGCCGATCAGGAAAAAGTCCTAATCCGTCTGGAGCGTGCCGGCGTTCAAGGGGACATTGGCCCCAAGATGAACGAAGAGCGTGATCCAGAGTACTGGCTGTCCCAGCCCGGTTCGCCCAAAGCGAAACTGGAAAGCGAAGACGAAGAGCCACAGACCATCGCCTATGATGAGCTGATCAAATCCTGGCAGTAAGCCACTCTTTCCGGGGCCGGTTCGCTGGCCCCGGAACCTTTGATTTTCCAACAACGCCGACATCCGTCATTGCCCTGACATCTGGTCGGGCCTGCCGACCCTTGCTAGGATACGGCACCATCTGACGGTTGCTACACTTCCAAAGGGACGCGCATGACGTATATCCTTGCCATTGACCAAGGCACCACCTCCACACGGGCCATCGTTTACGATGACACGATGACGTCGATTGCCAGCGCCCAAGAAGAATTCCCCCAGCATTTCCCCCAGTCCGGCTGGGTTGAACATGATCCCGATGATCTGTGGCGTACCACGCAGGCAACTTGCCGCGGGGCGATCGACAAGGCAGGGATCAAGGCAGGCGATATCGCCGCCATCGGTATCACCAACCAGCGCGAGACCGTTGTGGTCTGGGATAAGGAAACCGGTCGCCCGATCTATAATGCCATCGTCTGGCAGGACCGCCGCACCGCCAGCCAGTGCCGCACCCTGCGCGACGCGGGCCACGAAGAGATGTTCACCGACCGCACCGGCCTGTTGTTGGACCCATATTTCTCGGGCACCAAGCTGGCGTGGATATTGGATAACGTCGAAGGTGCCCGCGACCGCGCCACCAAGGGCGAGCTGCTGTTCGGCACCGTTGATTGCTTCTTGATCTGGAAGCTCACCGGCGGGGCGTCCCATGCGACAGACGCCACCAACGCCGCGCGCACCATGCTTTATGACATCCGCAAAGGCCGGTGGAGCCGGTCGATCTGTGACCTGCTCGACATCCCGATGGAGATGTTGCCAGAGGTCAAGAATTGCGCCGATGATTTCGGCAGTACCGATGCGGATGTTCTGGGCGCTGCCGTGCCGATACACGGGGTCGCGGGCGACCAGCAGGCGGCCACGGTGGGGCAGGCGTGTTTCGAGCCTGGGATGCTGAAATCGACCTATGGCACGGGCTGTTTCGCCCTGATGAACACAGGCGACACGCCGGTGCGGTCGGAAAACCGGCTGCTCACCACCATTGCCTATCAATTCGACGGCAAGCCGACGTACGCGCTCGAAGGGTCGATCTTTGTCGCGGGGGCCGTGGTGCAATGGCTGCGCGACGGTTTGCAGATCATTCAGGATTCGGCCGAAACTCAAGGGCTGGCCGAACAGGCGGACCCGCATCAGAACGTGGTGCTGGTACCGGCCTTTGTCGGGCTGGGTGCGCCCTATTGGAACCCCGATTGTCGCGGCGCGGTCTTTGGTCTGACCCGTGGCACGGGGCCCGCCGAAATGGCCCGCGCGGCGCTGGAAAGCGTCGGCTATCAGACACGCGACCTGCTTGAAGCGATGTCTGCCGACTGGAAAGCAGATGGCGTGCAGCCCACATTGCGCGTCGATGGTGGCATGTCTGCCAGCGATTGGACCATGCAATTCCTGTCCGACATCATCGCCGCCCCCGTTGACCGGCCCACCGTGCATGAAACCACCGCCCTCGGGGTCGCGTGGCTTGCGGGGATGCACGCGGGCGTTTATCCTGATCAGGAACAGTTCGCGAAATCGTGGACACAGGAAACCCAATTCACGCCGAAAATGGACGATGACCAGCGCGACGCGAAATATGCGCTCTGGAAAAAGGCCGTTGACGCGACCCTGAATTTTTAAGGAACTCCCCATGACAGCCCCAACGCTTCGCCGGTATCTGACCCAAAACAGCTTTGACCCCGATCTGGTGTTTCTGCTGGAAGACATCGCCTCGGCGTCGCGACTGATCGCCGGTCTCGTGCGTCGTGGTGCCTTCGAGGGCAACCTTGGTGCCGCCGGAGAGATCAACGTGCAGGGCGAGGCGCAAAAGACGCTGGATATCATGGCCAATGACGTGTTCGAGCGAGAGTGTGCCAACAGCCCGCGTGTCGCCGCACTTGTGTCGGAAGAGGTGGAAGAGGTCACTTGGCTGAAAGAGCCGCAAAAGGGCGACTACCTGCTGTATTTCGATCCGCTGGACGGGTCGTCGAACCTTGATGTGAACCTGTCGGTGGGGTCGATCTTTTCGGTCATGCAGGTGCAGGCCGATGGTGACCGCAACGTGCTGCACAACGGCCGCAACCAGATTTGCGCAGGCTATGCGATCTACGGCCCCTCGACCATGTTTGTGGTGACCAAAGGCGACGAGGTGGCAGGCTTCAGCAGCGATCCCGACACCGGCGAATTCAGCCTGACGCACCCCAAGATGACCGTGCCCGCCGAGACCTCGGAATATGCGATCAACACGTCACGCGCACGCTATTGGTATGCCCCCGTCAGCCGCTATGTGGACGAGGCCGTCGCGGGCAAGGAAGGCCGCCGTGGCCGGTCGTTCAACATGCGCTGGACCGCGTCCATGGTCGCGGATGTGCACCGTATCCTCACGCGTGGCGGCGTCTTTCTGTACCCCGCCGACAGCAACAACCAGAAAACCGGCGGCAAGCTGCGTCTGATGTACGAGGCGAACCCGATGGCGATGGTGATTGAAGCGGCAGGCGGTGCTGCGTCGACAGGGCAGGGCGCGATTATGGATGTCGCCCCCACGGCACCGCACCAGCGCGTTCCGGTGATCCTTGGCTCGCGCGACGAGGTTGCCGTGCTTGACAGCTACCACAAAGACGCCGCTGACAGCTAAGCCGATGTTCTCGTTCTTCTCTCCGCAAGCGCTGCATTTCGGGCGTGGACAGGCCGCGCAGACGGCCACGCTGGCCGCTGGCTTTGGGACGCATGTGCTGATCGTACACGGCTCAAATGCAGCGCGCGCGGCTTGGTTGGTCGAGGATTGCCGCGCGGCGGGCCTGTCGGTCACGACGGAAAGCTGCGGGTCCGAGCCGAGCCTGCCTGCGCTGGAAGCCGCACTCGCCCGGGTTTCCGTAGATCGGCCGGATGTGGTTGTCGCACTTGGTGGCGGATCGGTGATCGACTTTGCCAAGGCGCTCGCGGCGCTGATCCCCTGCGCGGGGGCACCGCTGGACTACCTCGAAGGGGTGGGGGGCGGCAAACCGCTCGACTGCGCACCTTTGCCGATGATCGCGCTGCCGACCACGGCGGGCACGGGGGCGGAGGTGACCAAGAACGCGGTGATTGCCGTGCCGGAACACGGGGTCAAGGTCAGCCTGCGCGACGCGCGGATGATTCCCGATATCGCCATCGTGGATTCCGGGCTGATGCAGGGCGCACCGCGCCGCGTCACCCTTGCGGCGGGGCTGGATGCGGTCACGCAGGTGATCGAACCTTATCTGTCCATCAAAGCGACGCCGATGACGGATGCGCTGTGTCAGGCGGCGATCCCCAAGGGGCTGGCCGCCCTGCGCGCCGTGGTTGAACAAGACGCAGCGGAAGCCTGGGACGACATGGCCTGGGTCAGCACCTGCGGTGGCTTGGCGCTGGCAAATGCGGGGCTGGGGGCGGTGCATGGCTTTGCCGGTGTGATCGGCGGCCAGACCGGCGCGCCACACGGAGAGATTTGCGGCGCGCTTCTGCCCGCGGTGCTGGCGTCTCACTTGGAAAAGGCAGAGGAAGGCACGCAAGTTCACACGCGCCTGGTGTGGGTGCTTGGCCTGATCGACAGTGCCTTCGACGTCGGAAACGGGGTAGGGATCGCCGCCCTGCGCGATTGGTCCCGTCAGATGGGGCTGCGGACCTTGACCGATATGGGGCTGAACCCCGAGGATCACGCAGAGGTGGCACGCTTGTCCGCCGGTGCATCCTCGATGAAGGGCACGCCCTTCGCGCTGACGCAGGACGAGCTGATCGCCATCCTGCGCGCCTGACGCTTATCGTGGCGGATTACAGCCCCAGCGATTTGCGCAGCATGTTCAGCGCCACGAGGATCAGGAAGACCGCGAACACCCGTTTCAACGGTTTGGGGTCCATCGCATGGGCCAGTTTAACCCCCAGCGGCGCGGTGATCAGCGTCATGGCGATGACAATGGCAAAGGTGGGCAGGTTCACCGCCCCCACCGTCAGGGGCGGGCTGTTGGGCGTGGCATCCACCAGCAGGAACCCGATGACAGAGGGCACGGCGATCAGCACGCCAAACCCCGCAGCCGTCGCCACGGCACGGTGGATCGGCACGTTGAACAGGCTCATCAGCGGCACGCCAAAGCTGCCGCCGCCGATCCCCATCAGTACCGATAGAAACCCGACAGAGGGCGACAGCGCCGCGCGCGCGGCCCCACGGGGCATCGCCTGTCCCAAGCGCCAATGCGCCCGCCCAAAGGCCATGTATAGTCCGACGACCAGCGCCAGCCCGCCAAAGATGCCCTGCAAGACGCTCGTGCGCAGCTGTGCCACCACCAGCATCCCGATGATGGCCCCGATCACGATCCCCGGTGCCCATGTCTTGAGGATCGCCCAATCGACCGCGCCCTTTTTATTGTGGCTGTGCACCGACCGCAGCGAGGTTACGATGATCGTCGCCAACGAGGTCGCCAAGCACATCTGCATGAGCTGCGGGCTGTCATAGCCAAGCGCTTGAAACGCATAGAAAAACGCGGGCACCAAGACGATACCGCCACCGACCCCCAGCAGCCCCGCCAGTACACCGGCAAAGGCACCGATGGCCATGATCATAAGGACAATCTGCAGAAAGAGGGTGGGGTCTTGCATGGGGGGCGATCCTGAATGTCGTGCGGTTGCCCCTGTTGCTATACCGCTTCTTGCGCCTCGGCCAGTGTTTGCATCGCGTCCAGCGCCTCTAGCAGCACCTGACGGTCGGCACCGGGGCGGGAGGCTTGCTCGGACAGGGTGCGCCGCCAGACCCGCGCGCCGGTGCGACCGGCAAAGAGCCCCATCATATGGCGGGTGATCTGATTCAGCTTGCCGCCGCCGTCGATATGCGCGTCGATATAGGGCAGCATCTGCGCCACGACATCCTCGGGCGTGGTGTCTGCGCCGGTGCTGTAAATGCGGCGATCCGCCTGCGCCAGAATATCGGTCGGGTTATGATAGGCGCTGCGCCCGATCATCACGCCATCCAGACCGGCGTCCAGAAACGCCTCTGCCTGATCAAGCGAGGTGATGCCCCCGTTGATCGAGATATGCAGGTTCGGGAACAGCCCCTTCATCCGGTGCACCAGCTCGTAGTCCAAGGGGGGAATGTCGCGGTTTTCCTTGGGGCTGAGCCCTTGCAGCCACGCCTTGCGCGCGTGGATTGTCACCCGTTCACAACCCGCGCCGACGATCTGCGCCAGAAACTCGGGCAGCACCTCGGCGGGGTTCTGGTCATCCACGCCGATCCGGCATTTGACGGTCACGTCCACATCCACCGCGCGGCGCATCGCCGCGACGGATTTAGCCACCAGTGCCGGTTGCTCCATCAGCACCGCGCCAAAACAGCCCGATTGCACGCGATCCGACGGGCAGCCGACGTTCAGGTTGATCTCGTCATACCCCGCCTGTGCCCCGATCCGCGCCGCCTCTGCCAGCTCGTCCGGGTCAGACCCGCCAAGCTGCAAGGCCACGGGATGTTCAGAGGTATCGTGATCCAGCAAATGCAACGCGCCGCCGCGTACCAAGGCAGGCGAGGTCACCATTTCGGTATAAAGCAACGTCTGCTTGGAAAACAGCCGATGCATGTAGCGACAATGCCGGTCGGTCCAATCCATCATCGGGGCGACCGAAAGCCGTGCAGCGCGGGTGAGATCGGATCTATGTCCCATGATGGTCTAAGCCTTATCGTCTATCGAGCTGGAAATATGGGGGTTCGGGAGGGTCAATGCTATAGCGGGGCGGGCATGGCAAGGGGCAGGGGGCCGATATCACGCGCCCGTTGTTTGCCTAAATCCGCGGCATTGGGCCGGAATGTGCAGGGCCTGATACGTTTATTACCCTGATTTTGCCCAAATACTGCCATATCTTAACACTTATATCACACTGTCGGAGCCAAACTACCGACAGGCGACCGAGAATCGAATCGACCGGCGCACAAATTGAACGACCCGAGAGATGGCAGAGATGAACATGACAGATACAGCGCAAAACCCGCAGACCAATATCCTTCGCTTCGTGCCCGCAGCGGCGACGTGGCAATGCGTGACCGTGGCGCAGCATTTTGGGGCGACCCCCGTGGTGCCAGCGGCGAATGACAATTACGCCCCGCAAGATCACGAAGGGGCCCAGACCAGCAGCGAAATGCTTGATTTTCTGTACCGCGTGGCCCGCTGAATCCTCTTCAACGGTCCGGACGGCCTAGCCGTTTCCCCAGATCAGCCGGTGCTGTCACGCTTGAGCCGCGCAGAACGGCCCCCCCGCCGCTTCGTCAACGCACCCGCTCGCGATGGTAGTTCTGCCATGATGCTGCGGCGCTCTTCGGGCGTCATACGCGACCACGTGCCGATCTCGTCGATGGATCGGTAACAGCCTGTGCACAGGCGCGTTTCGGGATGCACCACGCAAAGTTTCACGCAGGGGCTTTCGACTTCGTTCCGCTTCCAGATCTCGTCACTCATCGCTTTATCCTCGCGCTGTCGCGCTTATGGGGCCTCAATCCGACGCGTCCTGCGCCTTGATCACACGCAAACGGTCCAGCACCCCTTGCAGAATATAGCCCGCGGCCACGTGGTCGATCACCTCGGCGCGGCGGCGACGCGATGTATCGGCCTCCAGCAGCGCGCGTTCCGCGGCGACCGTGCTCAGCCGTTCATCCCAGAACCCGATGGGAATATCTCCCAGCCGGTCAAAGTTCCGCGCAAAGGCTCGCGTCGACTGGCAGCGCGCGCCTTCCGATCCGTCCATATTGCGCGGCAGGCCCAGCACCACCCCGCCGATCCCGCGGGCGGCAATGATCTCTGATAGGCGGGCGGCATCAACCCCGAATTTCTTGCGGCGCACGGTTTCCAGCGGGGTGGCGATCGACAGAAAACTGTCGCTGACCGCAACGCCGATGGTCTTTTCCCCAAGGTCCAACCCGATCAACGCCTGCATCGGGGGCAGGGCGGCGGCAAAATCTGTTATGTCGTCATAGATCATTCGGTCACCCCGGCGCGTTCGCCCGCGCGTTGAATATCATCCATCGCGGCGGGGTCATCGGCAAAGACCTCTACCGCATTCTCGTAAATCGCCCGCGCCCGTGCCGTTTCCCCCAGCACGCCAAGCGAAGAGATCAATCGCGCCCAATCCTCGACCGGCCCGCCCTGGCTGGCAAGCCGCGACGACAGGCTTTCGACCATGCCGCCTATCATCTCCATCCGTTCGGCAGGGGTCATATCCTGCGCCGCGTCGATATCTTCGGCCGAGGGGCCGCGCAGCGCGCCGCTGCCAATCTCGGGCACGGTATAGTCCACACCGGCCATCGTGGCGATAGGGGTGATCTGCGCCAGGATAGGCGCGATCCACGGGGCATCTTCGGGGCCGCGGCGCAGCAACCCGTCCCACATGCGGAACGCCAGATCAGGGCGCCCGGTTTGCACCAGCATCAGCCCCCAATAATATCGCGCCGTGCCGTTTTCGACATCACGGGTCAGCACCGCGCGCAACACCGCTTCTGCTTCGGGCGAGACATAGCCCCCCGCCGCCATCACCAGCAGCTCCGCATAGCCTGACACATCGTCAACCGAGGCTTCCGCCCCCTTGAGGCGCACCACCTTGCCCTGCGCGGCGGCGGCGGCGGCATAGTTGCCAACGCGCGCCTCGTTCTGGGCCAGCAGGACATGGCCCTGCACATCATCGGGCCGCGCGGCAACCGTTTCGCGCAGGCGGGTCAGCAGCGCTTCATATTCGGGGCTGAGCTCGGGCGACAATTCGGCGGCGGGCAGCTCTGCCTCGGCGGTGGCCTGATCGGGTCGGTTCCGGCGCATGTCTTCGGCCCGCGCGATACGGTCCTGCAACGCCAGATCCCCATAGCCCGGCGCACCCAACTGCCAGTAGAGCCCAAGGCTCCCGCCCAGCAAGACCAGCGCGATCACCGCAATAACGATAGGCGACGGCGTGCCACTTGCGGCGGGCGTATTTTGTCCGGCAGCATCCGCGGCCAGAATACGGCGCGAGATTTCGGTGCGCACGCGGATGGCGTCTGCTTCGGGCAACACCCCGCGCGCGACATCGCGTTCAACCTCGGCCAGCTGGTCGCGATAAACCTGCACATCATGGGCGGCACCGGTTTCAGCTGGCGCGCTGGCCCCACGGGTCAGGGCACGCGCCAGCAACACGGTCACAAGGGCGGCACCGGCGGCGGCGATGATCCAGAAACTCATAAAGATGCGGTCCAGTAATTATAGGTGCTGCACACCTAACCGCTGCGGCGACGTGACAAAAGAGGCCATATTGCTGCACCTTGTCGCGGCGGCGGCTTGGTTTTTGCCAGATTGCGGCGGATGTCGTAAAACTGTTAAGGAATGCCGCGCCGGGTATCCTCTTTTTCGCCCGAAGACCCAGAAAGAAGCCAAGCCTACGCCACGGCGTACGAATCTTTGCCGGAGACCGCTTTCATGAAGAAATACTCAGCCTTTGCCGTCGCCCGCGAAGCCCTGCGCCATCATACCGGCTGGCAGCGGGCCTGGCGCGATGCGCAGCCGAAGAAACGCTATGACGTGATCATCGTCGGGGCCGGGGGGCATGGTCTGGCGACGGCCTATTACCTGGGTAAAAACTTCGGCATCACCAATGTGGCCATTCTGGAAAAAGGCTGGCTCGGGGGCGGCAACACGGGCCGCAACACCACGATCATCCGGTCCAACTACCTGCAAGACCCCTCCGCCGCGATCTATGAAAAGGCGCGCTCGCTCTACGAGACGATGAGCCAGGACCTGAACTATAACGTCATGTTCAGCCCGCGTGGCGTGATCATGCTGGCGCAGACCCAACACGAGGTGCGCGGCTACCAGCGCACGGCCCATGCCAACGCGCTGCAAGGGGTGCAGACCGAATTCATCGCGCCCGAAAAGGTCAAGGAACTGGTGCCGATCATTAATATCGACGGGCCACGTTACCCGGTTCTGGGCGGGCTCTGGCAGCGCCGTGGCGGCACGGCACGCCATGACGCGGTGGCCTGGGGCTATGCGCGGGCCTGTTCCGATATGGGCATGGACGTGATCCAGAAATGCGAGGTCACCGGCATCCGTCAGGAAAACGGCAAGGTGACGGGCGTGTCGACCAACCGTGGCGATATCGACTGTGACAAGCTGGGCATGGTGGTCGCCGGCCACTCTGGTCATCTGGCTGATATGGCGGGCTTCCGTCTGCCGATCGAATCCGTCGCCCTGCAAGCGCTGGTGTCAGAGCCGATCAAACCCTGCATGGATGTCGTGGTCATGGCCAATACGGTGCATGGCTACATGAGCCAGTCCGACAAGGGCGAGATGGTGATCGGCGGCGGGACGGATGGCTATAACAACTACACCCAACGCGGCTCTTTCCATCATATCGAGGAAACGGTCCGCGCCCTGGTCGAGACCTTTCCGATGGTGTCCCGTCTCAAGATGTTGCGCCAATGGGGCGGCATTGTGGATGTGACGGGGGACCGCTCTCCGATCCTGTCCAAAACGCCGGTCGAGGGCGTGTTCGTAAACTGTGGCTGGGGCACCGGCGGGTTCAAGGCGATCCCCGGCTCGGGCTGGGCCATGGCCGAACTGATGGCCAAGGGACGGTCGCCGCTGACGGATGCCTTCGGCCTGAACCGGTTCCAGGAAGGGCGGTTCATCGACGAATCCGTAGCCGCCGGGGTGGCGCATTGATCGGCGCGCGGAAACCTGCCCGCCCAATGGGGCTGTGGAACTTTTTGCCTGTGAACGGGGTTTACACTTCATATCAAGTTTATGAAGGACCATTACCATGGCTACGCCTGACAACAACCAAGCGCCACACACCACCGTCAACAAAACCAGCGGCACCGGATCGGGGATCGTCATCGGCGTTCTCGTCGTTCTGGTCCTTGGTTTCGGCTTTTACTTCTTCGCTGGTGGCAACCCGATGGACGACTCCGGCGACATCAACGTCAACGTCGAAGGCGCGGCCGATGGTGCTGCCGATGCCGTTGAAGGCGCGGCCGAGGAAGCAACCGGCAACTAAGCCGCTTTCCGCTCTATCCAATATGATCAAGGCTGGCCCTCGCACGGGGGCTGGCCTTTTTGCGTTTCAACCGACCTTAGAAAGGCGCGCCCCATGCTGACCCTGACATGCCCCAACTGCGGCATCACCGCCGAGGAAACCGAATTCCACGCGGGCGGCGAGGCGCATCTGAAACGTTTTGGCCCGGGGTCCTCGGACAGCGACTTCGAAAAATACCTGTTCATGCGGGAAAACCCCAAGGGCGTGCATTTTGAACGCTGGCGGCATGTCTATGGCTGTGGCAAATGGTTCCACGCCGCGCGCGATACCATGACGCTCGAAGTCTTCGGCACCTATACCGCCCAGACCAGCACGGTCCCGCAAGAGATCATCGACAAGATACAGGACCGTCGCCCCGATTGGCAGGCCGCCGCCGCGCCATGACCGCTGCCGTTCTTCATTTTGCCAAGAAAACTCCCGCCGGAGGCGCCCGCGCTTTCGCCCCACACCAAGGTTTGACTTCATGAGCACCAGAATTGCCACAGGCGGCCGCCTGCTGAACAAATCAAATGCTGTCAGTTTTTCGTTCAACGGAAAGCAGCTGCGCGGCTTCGAGGGCGATACCCTGGCCTCGGCCTTGCTGGCGAATGACCAGATGCTGGTGGGGCGGTCGTTCAAATACCACCGTCCGCGCGGCATCGTGGCGGCGGGCCCGGAAGAACCCAACGCGCTGGTGAACCTCGGGCAGGGCGACCGGTTCGAGCCCAACCAACGCGCCACGACCACCGATCTTTTCGACGGGCTCAAGGCGGAAAGCCAGAACCACTGGCCCAGCCTCGAATTCGACGTTGGCGCGATCAACAAACACCTGAGCCGCTTTCTGCCCGCGGGCTTCTACTACAAGATGTTCATCCACCCGCGCCCCTTCTGGAAGCATGTCTACGAGCCGATCATCCGCCACTCTGCCGGTCTGGGCAAAGCGCCCAAGGAGACGGATGGCGATACCTATGAACATTTCCACGCCTTTTGCGACGTGCTGATCATCGGCGGTGGTGTCGCAGGGCTAGAGGCCGCGCGCACGGCGGCCCTGTCCGGTGCCAAGGTCATCGTGCTGGAACAGACTGCCCATTGGGGCGGCCGCGCGCCCGTGGATGGCGGCACGGTCGATGGCACGCCCGTCGCCGATTTCATCGATGCGCTGGTGGCAGAGCTGTCGGGAATGGCAAACGTCACCCTGCGCACCCGTGTCATGGGGGCGGGCGTCTATGACCACGGCTATGTGCTGGGCTATGAACGGCTGACGGACCACGCGCCGGAGATTGCTGGGCCGCGCCACCGGCTCTGGCGTATTCGCGCCGGTCATATCGTGACCGCCACCGGCGCGATTGAACGGCCTTTGTCCTTCGCTGGCAATGACATCCCCGGCGTGATGCTGGCCGCATCTGTGCGGGATTATCTGGTGAACTATGGCGTGTCGGTCGGGGATCGCACGGTGGTGGTCACCAATAATGACGACGCCTACCGCACCGCCATCGCCTTGACCGAGGCCGGTCTGACCGTGCCCGCCATTTTGGATGCCCGCGTGCTGCCGCAGGATTTCGCGCTGATGACGCGCGCCAAAGATCTGGGCATTCGCGTGATGATTGGTCATGCCGTGGCGCGGGTGACGGGCGGCAAACGCGTAACAGGTGTAGAGGTGTGCAGCCAAGCGGGCGAGGGTGCGGTGCTTGAAACCTTCCCATGCGACGCGGTGGCCATGTCGGGCGGCTGGTCGCCGGTGGTGCATCTGTGGTCCCATTGCGGCGGCAAGCTGACTTGGGATACCGCCGGGGCCATGTTCCGCCCCGATGTGAACAACCCGCCGTTGGGGGCAGACGGGCATGGCTTTGTCACCGCTGCCGGTGCCGCGGGTGGGTTCTTTGCGCTGGATGACATCCTGCACGACGCCCATGCCGCCGCCGACGGGGTGGTCACGACGCTGGGGTTCAAGTTGCCCGCCGACGCCGTCTCGCCGAACGCCGACCGGCAAGAGGAAGCGCCGCTCGCCCCCGTGTGGATGATGCCCCAAGGCGCGAACGTGAAGCTGCGCGAGAAGACGTGGCTGGATTATCAGAACGATGTCAAAGTGTCAGACGTGCGGCTTGCCGCGCAAGAAGGCTTTGTCAGCGTCGAACACGCCAAACGCTATACCACGCTTGGCATGGCGACGGATCAGGGGAAGCTCAGCAATATCAACGGGCTGGCAACGCTGGCGGGCGCGATGGATGCGGATATTCCCGCGGTTGGGACCACCACCTTCCGCCCGCCGTACCACCCGATTTCGATGGGCGCGATTGCGGGCGAGGCGCGTGGCGATGTGTTCCAACCGATCCGCCGCACCCCGCTGCATGATTGGCACGAAGCGAACGGCGCTGAATGGGAGCCCGTCGGCCAATGGCGACGCCCCTATGCCTATCCGCGCAAGGGCGAAACCACCCATGACGCGGTGATGCGCGAGGTCACCAACACGCGCAGCAAACTGGGGATGCTTGATGCCTCCACCCTGGGCAAGATCATCGTCAAGGGACCGGACGCGGGGCGTTTCCTCGACATGCTTTACACCAATATGATGAGCACGCTGAAACCGGGTAAATGCCGCTATGGCCTGATGTGTTCGGAAAACGGGTTCCTGATCGACGATGGTGTCGTTGCGAGGATCGATGACGACACCTTCCTGTGCCATACAACGACGGGCGGCGCGGAAAGCATCCACCAGCATATGGAAGAATGGCTCCAGACCGAGTGGTGGGATTTCAACGTCTATGTCGCCAATGTCACCGAGCAATATGCGCAGATCGCCGTGGTCGGCCCCAACGCACGCAAATGTCTGGAAAAGCTGGGCGGCATGGATGTCAGCAAAGACGCGCTGGCCTTTATGGAGTGGGCGGACGGCACGCTGGGGGGCTTCAAGTGCCGCGTTTACCGGATCTCTTTCTCGGGCGAGCTGAGCTACGAGATCGCAGTGGATGCAGGGCAGGGGCAGGCCTTCTGGGATGCGCTGATGGTGGCGGGCAATGATCTGGGCGTGATGCCCTATGGGACCGAATGTCTGCACATCCTGCGCGCCGAAAAAGGCTTTATCATGATCGGGGACGAAACCGACGGCACCGTGATCCCGCAGGATCTGGGGCTGAACTGGGCGATCTCGAAAAAGAAAGACGACTACTTGGGCAAGCGCGCGCAGCAGCGGTCCCATATGGTGGACCCGACGCGTTGGAAACTGGTGGGGCTGGAAACAACCGACGGCAGCACCCTGCCGGACGGGGCCTATGCCGTGGGCGAGGGCGAGAACGAGAACGGCCAGCGCAATATGATCGGGCGCGTCACTTCGACCTATCATTCGCCGACGTTGGGTAAGGGGATCGCTATGGGGCTGGTCCTGAACGGGCCGGACCGCATGGGCGAGGTGATCGACTTCCCCGGGACCGACGGCAAGACCTATCAGGCGAAAATCGTCGATCCGGTGTTCTATGACAAAGAAGGGGCCAAGCAAAATGTCTGACGCGGTAAGCGCATTGAAAGCGGCAGAATTCACCGGCGGCATTGCCGAGGTGACCCTGATGGATCCGATTGGCATGATCTCTGTCCGCGGGGATCTGGGGGCGGGCTATATGAAGAAGGCGCTGAAAAAGGCCGTCGGTCTGGGCCTTCCCGACACCCGCAGCGTCCAGATCAACGGGGATCGCGGTGTCGCGTGGATGTCACCGGACGAGCTGTTGTTGCTCTGCCCCTACGATCAGGTCAGCGACACCATCGACATGCTGACCAAATGCTTTGGCAGCAATCACACGCTGGCGGTCAATGTATCCGATGCGCGGTCGGTGTTTCGCATCAAAGGGGCGCACAGCCGTGATGTGCTGGCCAAGCTCGCCCCCGTGGATCTGTCGCCAGACAGTTTCACCCCCGGCATGATCCGCCGCACGCGGCTGGCGCAGGTGCCGGCGGCGTTCTGGATCGAGGACGGCGACAGCTTCCGTCTGGTCTGCTTCCGCTCGGTCGCGCAATATGTGTTTGATCTGCTGAAAACCGCGGCACAGGCCGGGTCCGCCCCCGAATATTATAGCGCCGCGCGGTAAGCCGCTGGTCAGGGGCAGGGCGGCAGACTGGCGGGAACATTCGCCCCAGCCAGCCGTTTTACCCTTAAGCAGGTGACGATAGAAGCGCCCCGTCGGCTGTGCCGGTTTGCCCCTTGCGGGTCGATCAGCACTTGACCTTATGACGGCACGGGCTTCATGTGACCCAGACGCAATTCAATAACGGAGGCTTTTCTCATGGCTTTTACTCTTCCTGATCTTCCCTATGCCCACGATGCGCTTGCATCCAAAGGTATGTCCAAGGAAACGCTGGAATATCACCACGATAAGCACCACAACGCCTATGTGACCAACGGCAACAAAGCCATTGAAGGCACCGAGTGGGAAGGCAAGACCCTCGAGGAAATCATCAAGGGCACCTATAACCCTGACGCGGTTGCGCAAAGCGGCATCTTCAACAACATCAGCCAGCTCTGGAACCACAACCAGTTCTGGGAAATGATGTCCCCCGAAGACAGCAAAATGCCGTCCGAGCTGGAAAATGCGATCACTGAAAGCTTTGGCTCTGTCGATAAGTTCAAGGATGAATTCAAGGCAGCCGGTGGCGGTCAGTTCGGCTCCGGTTGGGCGTGGCTGGTCAAGGACACCGATGGTGGCCTGAAAGTGACCAAGACCGAAAACGGCGTGAACCCTGTCTGCTTTGGTCAGACCGCACTGCTGGGCTGCGACGTTTGGGAACACTCCTACTACATCGATTTCCGCAACGCGCGCCCCGACTACCTGTCGAACTTCCTCGACAATCTGGTCAACTGGGACAACGTCGCGTCGCGCATGTAATCGCGATATGATGGGTTAAGGCATCGCGCCAACCTGTTGAAATATTTATGTGAAAGGCCCTGCAGCATTCCGCTGTGGGGCATTTTCTTGTGGAACCACGGGCGTGATTGGGGCGTTTTGCATGTGAACCCACAAGATGAGAAGGAGACCACGATGGCAGAGCGTCACAGATCGCAGGACGGCGTCAAGGAAACCGACAAATACATCAGCGAAGCCGATGATATTGACCATCAGGGCCGCTCGGGCGGGGGGCTGCAACGCGATGTCGGCACGCAAGACGAAGAGAAACAGGTGGTCGACAAACCCGGCGCTGACACCCGCGTCACTGGCGAAGACAAACGCAACCATGGAGAAGACGCATGACCAAGATTGAAAATGGCACTTGGGTGCTGATCGCAGACGGTGAAAAAGCGCTGTTCATGGTGAATGAAACCGACGGAGAGGATCCGTTCCTGCAGGTCTTCCGCGAGGAAGAGCAGGAGAACCCGCCCAACCGCGATCAGGCCGCCAATCGTCGTGGACGCTTCAACGACGGCCCGTCTGTGCACCGCTCGGCTGTGGACGACACCGACTGGCACCAGCTGTCCAAGGACCGCTTTGCCAGCGAGCTGGCGGATATCATGTACAAACAGGCGCATAAGGGCAAGTTCGACAAGATCATTCTGGTTGCACCACCGAACACCCTGGGTGAGTTGCGCCACGAGATGCACAAAGAGGTCGCGGACAAAGTCGTGGGCGAAATCCCCAAGACGCTGACGAACCACCCCATCGAAGAGATCGAGAATATCGTGAAATCGACGCTTGAAACAGCGTGATGATGTGGCCGCATAGCAACAGTAGAAATCCGGCTATGCGGCCAAATCTATAGGTATTCGGGTTGCCGCAGTGCGGTGATTTGAAAGGGCATCCAGACGTGGGTGCCCTTTGCTGTATCGCGCGTGCTAGCGGCGAACAGGGAGTATGGCGTTGGCCGCTTTAACCTACCGCCCATAGCACTCCTGATCCTGCTTCGCCGCCGATCAACCCGTTGCCGCGCAGGCGCTTTCTGCACTACCGCGCGAGCTGCCGTGCGTACCTCTATGCGGTCAGGCTACGGCGCAGAATGTCCAGCGCGCCGTCAACGTCATCGACCGTATCCACATAGCCAAGCAGGCTTTCTTCGGCAAAGCCGCGGGCGACGACATGATCCAGAAGCGCTGTGAGAGGATCCCAGTAACCATTTGTATTCAATAGGATTACCGGTTTCTGATGAAGCCCCAACTGGCGCCAGGTCAGCACTTCGAACAGCTCGTCCAGTGATCCGGCACCGCCGGGCAGGACCACCACGGCATCGCAGTTCATGAACATCACCTTTTTGCGTTCATGCATAGTTTCGGTCACGACATAGGTGGTCAGATCGGTCTTGCCGACCTCCCATTTGACCAGATGATCGGGGATCACGCCAAAGGTCGTGCCGTCCGCCGTTTGTGCTGCGCGTGCAACGGTGCCCATCAGCCCCACGTCCCCCGCGCCATAGACCAGCCGCCAATCGTTCTGCGCCAAAGCGCGCCCCAAAGCGTCGGCTTGTGCGGTATATTCGGGGTCATCACCGGGGCGCGAGCCGCAGTAAACACATACGGATTTCTGGATCATAAACGGGGGTCCTTTTTGCGAATATGCACATGGCATGCAGCTGCATTTTGACCCGTGATAGCCTGCTTGGTACAAGTCCTCAATGTGGGGAAGTTCAAAGGGATGAACGGGATGTCGGTGTTTCAAACGCGGGGTGCTCAGTTTGCGGGCGCCGCGCTGGTCGTGGCGGTTGCCGTTGCGGGATATATCTGGTCGCAAGATGCGGGTCCCGTCGTGCCGGATACGGCGAAAGACACCGCCGCCCAGCCGAAACCCGCGGCCCAGCCCCCCGCGCAGACCGCTACCGCACCCCAAGACACCACGGCCGCCGCCACGGTTCCCCCTGCGCCCCAAACGCCTGATCCCGCCGCGTCGCCCGCCACACCCAGTTTTGACGAGGTGCGCCGCGAGGGGGACGGGATGACCGTGATCGCAGGCCGCGCAGCACCAGGGGCCCGCGTCAACGTGATCAGCAACGGGGCAGAGGTCGCCAGCGCGCAGGCCGACCGCTCTGGCAAATTCGCCACGCTTGCCATTTTGCCGCCCGACGGCAGCGGCAAGATCCTGAGTCTGAGCGCGGATGCCGAAACAGGCCCTGTCGCCTCGGTCGAGGAAGTCATCTTGGCCCCGATCACCGCACCTGCCGTGGCACAGGTGGCACTGGCGGAACCATCAGACGTATCCATCGACACCACATCAGTTGCCACGCCAGAGACCACGCCCGACGACACGGCCCCTGAAGCGGTCTCCGCTCCGGTCGTGGAACCGCTGCGGGAAGCACCCGAGGACAGTGCCCCCGAGATGACCGAGATCGCCGCCGTGACGCCGCAGCCCGATCCCGCGCCCCCCGCAGAAGATACCCCCGTCGCCCTGTTGAAATCCGACGCCGACGGGGTGGAATTACTGCCCGGCACCGCGCCCGAGGTAACCGACCGTATCGCGCTCGACACGATCACCTATTCGGAACAGGGCGAGGTCCGGCTGGCGGGGCGCGCACAGGCGCAGGCGTCTTCCGTGCGGGTCTATCTGGACAACCGCAGCGTTGGCGCGCTTGAGGTGGACCCCCAGGGCCGTTGGCGCGGCGATATCGAGGATATCAAGACCGGCATCTACACCCTGCGCGTGGATGAGCTGGATCAGGGCGGCGACGTGATCAGCCGCGTGGAAACCCCGTTCAAACGTGAATCCCCCGAGGTGCTGGCCCGTGCCACCGCAGACAACGACGGCCCGATCAAGGCGGTGACCGTGCAGGAAGGGGCCACGCTTTGGGCCATCGCCCGCGAACGCTATGGTGACCCGACGCTCTATGTGCGCGTCTTTGCCGCCAACCGTTCATCAATCCGCGATCCCGATCTGATCTACCCCGGTCAGGTCTTTGATCTGCCCGATTGACGCGCGGCTATGCGGACAGATGAAAGTGCTGCACTGGCATGATCTGGCTGACGGCCCTATGTAAGGGGCAACCACACAGGATCGTTCATGTCAGCCGATAGCCCGCGCACTGCCAGCCAGCCCAAACCCGCCACCCAATATCCCATGACCGAAGAGGAGATCGCCCAAGCTGCAGAGCGGCAGTCGAACCTGCTTGTCTTGCGCAAGGTGGCCCCGTACCTGTGGCCCGACGATATGCCTTGGGTCAAGAAGCGCGTGGTCTGGGCGCTGATCTTCTTGGTGGTGTCCAAGTTGATTTCTGTTGTTATTCCCGTACTTTACAAAGACGCGGTGGATGCTCTCGCGAATGAGGGCGTGCCGTTTCTGGCGCTTGGCGCGGTGGGGCTGACGATTGCCTATGGTATGGCCCGCGCGATGAACGTGGGCTTTCAACAGCTGCGCGACGCGGTCTTTGCCCGTGTCGGCCAGCGCGCCCTGCGGATGCTTGCGCTAGAGACGTTCGAGCATATTCACAAGCTGTCGATGCGCTATCACATCACGCGCAAGACCGGCGGGCTGAGCCGGATCATCGAACGCGGGGTCAAGGGGGTGGAATTCCTGCTGCGCTTCTTGCTCTTCTCCATCGGGCCGCTGATTCTGGAGCTGCTGCTGGTCGGCATTATCCTGACCGTGCTGTTCGACGCGTGGTATCTGCTGATCGTGACGGTCACCATCGGGCTTTACGTCTGGTTTACCTTCGCGGTGACCGAGTGGCGCGTGAAGCTGCGCCGCCAGATGAACGACCGCGACACGGATGCCAACCAAAAGGCCATCGACAGCCTGCTGAACTATGAAACCGTCAAGTATTTCGTCGCCGAACAGCGCGAGGCGCAGCGCTATGACGCGGCGATGGCGGGCTATGAAGAGGCGGCGATCAAGACGAACTACTCGCTTGCCTTCCTGAACTTCGGCCAGTCGTTGCTGATCACCTGCGGGTTGGTCGGCGTGATGATCCTGGCCGCCATCGGGGTGCAGAACGGTGATCTTACCGTGGGGGATTTCGTCATGGTCAACGCCTATATGGTGCAGTTGACCGTGCCGCTGAACTTCCTTGGCACCGTCTATCGCGAAATCCGTCAGGCGCTGGTCGATATGGGGCAGATGTTCACGCTGCTCGATCAACCGGCCGAAATCTCGGACAAGCCTGATGCCCCTGCGCTGCAAGTCTCGGGTGGGCGTGTCACGCTGGACAACGTGCGCTTTGGCTATGACGACGACCGAGAGATCCTCAAGGGCGTGTCGATCGAAGCCGCCCCGGGCGAGATGGTGGCGATTGTCGGCTCTACCGGATCGGGGAAATCCACCATCGGACGTTTGCTGTTCCGGTTCTACGATGTGCAGGGCGGTGCCGTGCGTGTGGACGGGCAAGATGTGCGCGATGTGACCCAAGACAGCCTGCACCGCGCGATTGGCGTGGTGCCTCAGGATACCGTGCTGTTCAACGATACCATCGGCTATAACATCGCCTATGGCCGCGATAACGCCACGCAAGAAGACATCGAAGCGGCAGCAAAATCGGCGCAGATCCACGACTTTATCCAGCGTTTGCCCCACGGGTATGAAACCGCTGTGGGCGAACGCGGGCTGAAACTGTCGGGGGGGGAAAAGCAGCGTGTCGGTATCGCGCGGACCCTGCTGAAAAACCCGCCGATCCTGCTGCTGGACGAAGCAACAAGCGCGCTGGATAGCGAGACGGAGCACGAAATTCAGGATGCCCTGCGTCAGGCGGGCAAGGGGCGCACGGTGCTGACCATCGCGCACCGCCTGTCCACCGTGGCCGAGGCCGACCGTATCGTCGTGCTGGAACAGGGCGAGGTGGTCGAGCAGGGCACCCATGACGATCTGCTGGCACGCAACGGGCGCTATGCGCAACTGTGGCAACGCCAGCAATCCGAGGGCGAATAGCTGGCGTCACAAAGGTTTGGTGGGCGCGGGGGTTATTCCTCCGCGATGGCCTTGTCGGTGAGCTTGTCCAACGCGCCGGTCATTTTGGTCAGATATTCCGCGTCATCGGGCAACCCGTGGTCTGCGGCCAATGTGGCGGGGTCGTGGTAGCTGACATGCACCATGCCGCTGTCATCGGCATAGGCCAGCACGCGCATGGGCAGGTCTAGACCGGCGGTCTGACCATCCAGCATCGCAGGCGTGCCCAGCTTGGGGTTGCCAAAGATCAGCAGCGTGGTCGGGCGCAGCTCCGTATCCACTTTGGTCGCCCCTTCGGCGTGGTCCACGCGGGCAAAGACCGTGGCACCGGCTTCGGTCACGGCAGCTTCCAGACGGTCGATTGTGTCGGGCACGGAATGGGGGCTCATCTTGGTGATGATGTCGGCGGCGGCAGGCAGGGCGGCCAGCGTCGTGAGGGCGAGCGTTGTCGCGGCGAGTGTCTTGCGGATCATGTGGTCTCTCCTTCGGTTTGCGCGGCCCGTAGCCCACGGCTTCCCTCTGGAACCTAGTACGTCTTGCCCCATGAACGAGCAAAATTCGATCAACAAGCAGTGAATTGCCGGTATATGCATACAAACAACATGGTGCATTCTTGCCGTCGGGTACATATGTGCTAGCTCTGCGCTGGCCGAGCGTAAGACGCGCGGCACCCCCACAGCCTTGCCCACAACCTTGAAGGACTGCCCATGTCTGCCGGAATGTTCCGTACCGCCCTTATTCTTGGCTCTATCTGTGTGACAGGTCCGTTTGCCATCGACATGTATCTGCCCGCCTTACCCGCGATCGAAGAGGCGCTGGATGTGTCTGTCTCGGCGGCCCAGATCACGCTGGTCGCCTATTTCCTCGCCTACGGCGTGTCGCAGCTGGTCTATGGGCCGCTGTCCGACCAGATCGGGCGCAAAAAGACCCTTGCCATCGGGATGAGCATTTTCTGCGTCGGCGCGGTGATCTGTGCGGTGGCCCCCGACATCGAGACGCTGGTGCTGGGGCGTCTGGTGCAGGGCATCGGCGGGGCGACGGTGATGGTCATTCCCCGTGCCATCGTGCGCGATATGTACACCGGAGCGCAGGCGACGCGGTTGATGTCGTCGATCATGCTGGTGATCTCGGTCTCGCCCATGCTGGCGCCCTTGGCGGGCAGCGCGGTGGTCAGCTTTGGCAGCTGGCGCGAGATTTTCCTCGCCCTTGCGATCCTTGCGGCGGCGACGTTGACGATGGCGCAGATCGCGTTGCCCGAGACGCTGACCGCGGACAAACGCCGCAAGGTCAATCTGCGCGAGCTGTCGCGTAGCTGTGGTATCCTGTTCCGCGATCCGGTGTTCGTCGGCCTGACCTTTATTGCGGGTTTCGGCATGGCGAGCTTCTTCTTGTTCATCTCCAGCGCGTCCTTCGTCTACACGGGTCAATTCGGGCTGACCCCGACCGAGTTCTCGCTGGCCTTCGCCTTTAACGCGGTGGGGTTCTTTATCGCCACCCAAGCGGCGGGGCGTCTGGCCGATATGTGGGGGCTTGCCACGCTGATCGGGCGCGGTGTCACCGGCTTTGCCGTCTGCTCTGCGCTGTTGACGGGCGTTGTGCTGGCCGGTTTCGGCACGCTGCCGGTGCTGTTGATCGGGCTGTTTCTGGCCTATTCCTTTCTGGGGGTCGTTGTGCCTTCGGCGATGGTCGCGGCACTTGATGCGCATGGACGGCGCGCGGGTATGGCGTCCTCGCTCAGCGGAAGCCTGACAATGCTGACGGGGGCCTTTTGCATCGCTGCGACGACGCCGTTCTTTGACGGCACCGCCGTGCCCATGGTGGTGAGCATCGCGCTGTGTGGTGTGGCGGCATTGGGGCTGGTGATCTTTACCATGCCCAAGCTGCGCCAGCAGCAGGATGCCGCGGCGGCCGACCAGATGCCCGCCGCGGCCTAAGGGTCATTCCGCCGGTGGGGTATGGACCGGCGGTCCGGTGTCCTCCCACTGGATCACGGTTGTTTGCAGCCTGCGTGCATCACGCGCCAGCGCCCAGTCCTGCGCGGATTTGCTGGCGCGCCCCAGCGACATCTTGGCCAGCAGCCGCGCGATCCAGCGGGCGTAGGTGGTGGCCCACACGCGGATCGCCAGCATGGACGGGGTGACCAGCAGCGTCAGCACCGTCGCGATGCCCAGACCAAAGACCACCGCCGTTGCCAGCTGTTTCCACCACAGCGCCGTGGGGCTGTCGATGGTGTAGCCGCCATTGGCAAAGTCGAGGCTAAGCCCGAACATCATCGGCGCAAGCCCTGCCATCGTGGTGATGGTGGTCAGCAGTACGGGGCGGATACGGGCCTGCGCCGTGCGAATGATCGCCTCGATCCGCGGCATGTACTGGCTGAACTCCTGATAGGTATCGATCAGGATGATGTTATTGTTCACCACAATCCCCGCCAGCGCCACGATCCCCGTGCCCGTCATGATGATCGAAAACGTCTGATCCATCACCAACATGCCAATCAACACGCCCGTGGTCGATAGCACCACCGCCAGCAGCACCAGCACCGAGTTGTAGATGCTGTTGAACTGCGCCAGCAGGATGATGAACATCAAGCCCAGTGCCGCGGTAAAGGCCGAGGACAAGAACGCCTGACTTTCGGCCTGATCCTCTTGGTCGCCGGTCCATTCATAGCTGACGCCCGCGGGCAGGGGCCGGGTTTCCAGCCATTTGGTCAGCTCCGCAATCCGTTCGTTGGCATTGATCGGGATCATGCGCAGGCTGCCATTGTCCAGCTCTTGTTGCAGATCGACGCCTTGGGCGGCCTTGGTCCGGTTGGTGATCTTGAAGGCCGCGCCCTCGGGCCCGGTGATATCGCCCGCGTCCCCCGCAGGGCGCATCGTAGCGAGGGTGATTGTCGTCTCGCCCGTCTGTCCCGTGCCCGCCTGTCCCGTGCCCGCCTGTTCTGTGCCCGCTTGCGCGGTGCCTTGGGAGGCATCCACCGTGCGCACCAGTTTGACCAGCCCGGGGAAGACATCGGCCTTCACATCAAGATAGCGTTTCTGATCGATCCGGTTGATCTCTGCCAGCTTGGGCACAGGTGTGCGGGTGATGAAGTTCGACAGCGGCACCAGCCCATCCACCGTGCGCACCTTCAGCGTGTCCAGCGTGCTGAGCACACGATCTTCTTGCGGCAGGCGCACCCTGATCTCGATCTCTTCGTCCGAACTGTCGACCCGCATCGTGTCCAGCAGCAGCCCGTGGGTGACCAGCTGTACCATCGCGCCGACGGTGACCACATCAGCCCCGTATTGCCCCGCCTTGGCGACATCCACGTCGATCTGCCAGTCGATGCCGGGCAGGGGGCGGGTGTCTTCGATCAGGGTCAGGCCGGGGGTTTTCTCGAAGGTATCGCGGGCCTGTGCCGTCGCGGCGATCAGGTCCGTGAAACTGTCGGATTTCAGACGCAGATGCACCGGCTTGCCCGACGCAGGGCCGCGCGCCTGTGCAAGGATTTCGATCTTGATGCCGGGGATCGCGCTCAGCGCTTCGGTGAGCTCTGCGATCACGATGTCGCCGTCCAGTTCCGGGCGAAGGGCGCGGTCTTCCCACGGGATGGTTTCAAGCTGCACCTGACCGATGCTGTCCTTGGGGGCCTGCGCCCCGCCGGTATTGCTGTCGAGCCCGCCCTCACCAGCAAAGGCAAAGGCGGTAGAGACACCGGGATGCGCCAGCACAATCGCCTCCGCCTGCTGCATGATCGCGTCTTTTTCCGCCAGCGACAGGTTGCCCCGGGCCAGCACATAGACGATCGCCTGCTCGGGTTCGGATTCGACAAAAAATTCCACGCCTTTGCTGTTGTTGCCAAAGAAGATCATCGTGGTGCCGACAAAGACAAAGACGACCCCCGCGACCACCAGCGGCATCACCGGATTGCCCGCGATAAAGGCAATGAGCCGCCCGAATCCGGATCGACGGTAGCCGGCCTTGATCACGGTGGGCTCTTTGCGGAACAGCCGCGAGGTGACCCAGCGGCCCCCGCGCCCCATGCGGGTGAACAGCGCGAAAAAGCTGGTCAGCCCCAAAAGCACGCCCGATATCGCCACCGCCACCAGCGCGCAGAGTACTGAGATGCAGATAAAGACCACGGCAAAGACCGGAATGACCGAGCCAAGGATATCCAGCCCATCCATGCCCGCGAACTGCGCCGAGATCACGGCAAAAAGCGGCTGCATCAGCGCCAATGGCAGGGCGATCATCGCGGCGACAATGGGAAACAGTAGCAGATGCAGATAGAACCGCAGCTTGGCGATGGCAGTCATATTCTGCGCCATCCAGCGTTCCAGCCGTCCGGTGACGCCGCCCATGACGGGTAGATAGATCAGCGCCACCACCAGCGAGGCGGAGAGCACAAAGATCAGCGTGACCGGCAACATGCCCATGAACTCCCCCGGGACGCCGGGCCAGAACAACATGGGCAGGAAGGCGCAAAGGGTGGTCGCGGTGGACGAGATGATGGGCCAGAACATGCGTTTGGCGGCCTCGACATAGGCGGCCATGGGGCCTTCGCCCTGTTGCTGGCGCGCGTCGGCATATTCCACCACAACAATCGCGCCATCCACCAGCATCCCCACCGCAAGGATCAGCCCGAACATCACGATGTTCGAGATGGAAATCCCCATCAGCGCGAGAAAGGCAAAACACAGCAGGAACGACGTGGGGATCGCAAAGCCCACCAGCAGGGCCGCACGGATCCCCAGGGCGGCAAGCACCACGATCATCACCAGCGCAATCGCGGTAAAGACCGACCCCAGAAGCTGCTGCACCATACTGTCGACAATGCGGCTTTGGTCGTTCGAGGTGCCAAGCGTGACAGCGGCTTTCAGCCCCTCGGGCCAGGCGGCGCTTTGGGCAGCGACGATCTCTTTCACCTGGGTGGAGGTGTCGATCAGGTTATAGCCCTTGCGTTTGACCACCTGCAGCGCCAGCGTCTTTTCCCCGTTGAACCGTGCGGTGCCTTCGCGGTCTTCAAAGGTCAGGTTGATGGTCGCCAGATCGCCCAGTGTCACCACGCGGTCGCCGTTGGTCTTGACCGGCAGCGCATAGACATCGCGCGGTTCATCAAAGGAGGACGGGATCTTGACCGAGAAACTGCCCTGATCCGACTGCACTTCGCCCGCGGCAATCAACTGGTTGTTATTCTGCACCACATTGATCAGCTCGCCCGCGGTCACGTCATAGGCTTCCAGCCGCAAGGGATCGATCAGCACCTCAAGCATCTCGTCACGGTCGCCCGCCAACCCTGCTTCAAGCACCGCATCCACACCTTCCAGCGCGTCCTGCAGATCACGCGCGACGCGGGCCATGGTACGTTCGGGAACGGGGCCGGTCAGGTTGACGATGATGATGGGGAATTCGGAAAAGTTGATCTCTGTGATCGAATATTTCTCGTAGCCTTCGGGGAATTTGGATTCCGCCGTGCTCATCGCGTCGCGCACGTCGGCCATGATTTTGGACTTGTCCCAGCCGAATTCGAATTCCAGCGCGACACCGGCGTAGTTTTCGGCGGCGGTGCCGGTCATGGTCTTCAGCCCGTCCAGATCGGAAAGCTCCGTCTCCATCGGTTTGACCAGCAGGGTTTCGCTATCCGCGGCAGAGATGCCCGGAAACTGGACCGAGACGAAAAGCGCCGGAATCTCGATGTCAGGCTCGCCCTCTTTGGGCAGGGTGGAATAGGCATAGCCCCCCACCACGAGGCTCAGCAGGATAAACGCCATGACCATACGGGCACGGCCCGCGGCCCAATCGACCATGCCGCTCATTCCGGGGCCTCGTCGCGGAAGGTCGGGGTCACGGTCACGCCTGCGGTGACATATTCCTGTCCCAGAACGATGACATCTGCCTGCGCGGGCAGGCCGGTGACCCAGATGCCTTCGGGCGTGTCGCGCACAAGTGTGACTGCGGCGAAATCAACGGTATTCTCGGCGTCGATCAGACGCACGCCAAGGGTGCCGTCATCATTCAGCGTCAGGGCCGATTGCGGCAGCAGATGCGCCTCGACCCCGGCCGAGGCGATGGCGATTTCGGCGGTCTGGCCGTCGCGGATGCTCAGATCGGGGTTGGGCACCTCGATTTCCACCTGAAAGGTGCGCGTCGTCGGATCGGAGGCGCGCGAGATAAAGGTGACGGTGCCTGCGATCTCGCGGTCGCCCGCGGCCAGCCGCGCCTGTGCCTGCGCGCCAAGGCTGACGCGGTCAACCTCGGTCTCGGGGACAAAGCCCACCAGTTTGATCGGGTCAAGCTGGATCACCTGCGCACAGAGCGATCCGGTTTGCAGCAGGCTGCCAAGCTCTGCGGTGTCGCTTTCCAGCAGCCCTTCGAACGGCGCGGTGAGGGTCAGCCGGTCAATCTCGGCCTGGGTGCTGGCAACGGCGGCCTCCGCAGCCTCAATGCCGGAATGTGCCGCATTCAGCCCCGCCTCGGCAGAGCTGAGTGCAGCGCGCGCGGCGGCGACAGCTGCTTCGGCGGTGGCCAGCGTGGTCTGCGACGAAAACCCGCCTTCGCCCAGTTTTTGTGCCGCGTTCAGCTTGATCAGGGTTTCATCCAGACGGGCCTGCGCCTCGGCCACGCGGGCCTGTGCCTCGGGGACGCGGGATTGTGCCTCGTCGCGGCGGGCCTGCGCCTCTGCCTGTTGCGCACCACGGGTGCCGGGGTCCAGCTCGCACAGCACATCGCCCGCGTTCACGGTCGCGCCCTTGCGCAGCGGGGCCGATACCACAACGGCAGAGGTTTCCGCCTTGACCGCCACCTGCCGCGCCGCCGTGGTCTGACCGCGCACGATCACGGCGGAGGCAAGCGGTGCCGCCGCGCTGCGCTGCACCACGACCTTCACCCGCGCGGGCTCTGCCACATCTGACGGGGACGCGGTATCGGTGCTGTCGGCATCCACCGCAGGCGCCGGAGGTTGCGCGGCCCCCTGTGCCAGCCCCAACAGGGCGTCACGTTCGAAAATTGCCATATACATCAGGGCGGAAACGGCGATGGCCGCCAGAAGGGGGAAGATGCGCATTCGGGCCTCGGTTCAGTGAAACGCGGGCGTTGCGGCACCGCAATATGTCGTATGCTATAGGGCCAAATGCTTAAGCGAATAAAACTGAACTGCATAGTTCACTATTGAAAAAACTTGCGACATGCGACCTTGTGAACAACGCGTGGGTCACTTGCTGTGCAGCCAAGCCCTTGGCAGCCCCGCAGCCGCAGGTTAAGAGGGGCGTTAAATCAGGCGGGACGGGTACCACATGAGCGATACAGACAGTTTCATCGACGAAGTAAACGAAGAGGTCCGCCGCGACCGGTTCTACTTTATGCTCAAGCGCTATGGCTGGATTGCGGTGCTGGCCGTGATCCTGCTGGTCGGTGGGGCCGCGTGGAACGAATACCAGAAAGCACAGGCCCGCGCAGAGGCGGAAACCCTTGGCGACGCGATGTTTGCAGCGCTTTCCGCCGAAGATACAGCCGCCCGCGCTGCCGCCTTTGAAAAAATCGAGGCCACAAACCCCCGCGCCGGTGCCATGCTGGGCTTGCTGACCGCCGCCGAACAAGCCCAAGCAGGCGAGACCGACGCCGCCGTCGCCACCTTGAACGGCATCGGGCTGGATGCGGATGTGCCCGCGATCTATCGCGAAATCGCCCAGTTCAAGGCGATTACCCTGCAAGGATCGGATATGCCCGCCAATGAACGCCGTCTGGCGTTGGAAAATCTGGCGCAGCCCGGCAGCAGCCTGCGCTTGCTGGCGCAAGAACAACTGGCCATGATCGACATCGAAGAAGACGCCCCCGAGGCGGCGATCGAACGCTATCAGGGTATCCTGAACGACGCGGATGTGACCTCGGACTTGCAACAACGCGCCCTTCAGGTGATTGTCGCCTTGGGGGGGGATCCGCAAATGGGTACCGCAGCCCCCGCGCCGCAAACGGACACCGTGCCGGCGCTGGATGCAGACAATAACTAATCCTGCCTGAACCTTTCAGGTGACACGGACTTAAAGAGCAAAGCGAGCAGGGCCATGACCATTCTCCACAGCATCTCCTTGAAACCCACGTCGACGCGCCGTGCCACACTTGGGATGGGGGCGGTGGTGGCATCGCTGCTGCTGTCGGCCTGCGCCGAACCAGAGGTGATCCTGCCCGGCGTGCGCGAGGATGTGCGATCGGTCCTGCAAGGCAGCGACGGCTTTGCAGCCCCCGCCGATGCGCCGGTGCCAGCCAATACAACACGCGCGATTTCGCTGCCTGCAGCGACCACTAACGCCAGCTGGTCGCAAAGCTCTGGCACGCCAAGCACACGCGTCAGCCACCCCGCGCTTGGTGCAGCGCCGCAGCTTGCGTGGTCTGCCTCTATCGGGAAGGGCGACAGCCGCAAGCAACGCATCACCGCGACGCCTGTCGTGTCGGGCGGGCGCGTGTTCACCATCGATTCCGGTGCGACGGTCACCGCGACCTCTGCCACATCGGGAGCCACACTTTGGACGCGTGACCTGACGCCGCAAAGCGACGGGCAGGGCGATGCGACCGGTGGCGGCTTGGCCGTCGATGGCAACACAGTCTACGTCTCGCTCGGCTTCGGGTCGGTCACGGCGCTGGATGTCGACAGTGGCGGCACGCGCTGGACGCAGGATATCGATGGCACCGGATCGGGGGCCCCGACAGTCTTTGGGGATATGGTCTATTTCACCTCCGGCGACGATACCGGTTGGGCGCTGAACAAATCCAATGGCCGCGTGCAATGGCAGACCGGATCGACCAGCAGCATCAACAATGTGCTTGGCGCACCGGCCCCCGCCGTGGGATCGCAGATCGCCGTGCTAGCCTTTGGCTCGGGCGAGGTGCAAGGGCTCTTCCGTCAGGGCGGGCTGGATCGTTGGAACACGTCTGTCGTGGGCAAACGTCCGGGGCGCGCGCTGGCCAATATCTCTGACGTGACAAGCGCGCCGGTAATCTCTGGCGATACCGTTTACGTGGGCAACCAGTCGGGCCGTCTGGCGGCACTGAGCCTTGGCGGCGGCGAACGCCAGTGGACCGCGCGCGAAGGCGCGATCGGCCCCGTTTGGCCCGCAGGCGACAGCGTCTTTGTCGTGACCGACCTGAACGAGCTGGTGCGTCTGGATGCCAGCACCGGCACCCGCATCTGGGGCACACCGCTGCCGAATTTCGTCAAGGACAAGCCCAAGCGCCAGTCTGAGGTCTTTGGCAACTACGGCCCCATCCTTGCCGGTGGTCGCGTGATCGTGGCCTCTAGCGATGGCACGCTGCGCAGCTTTGACCCCACCAATGGCGCGCTGGTTGCACAGGTGACGATCCCCGGCGGGGCGACCACTGCGCCGGTCGTGGCGGGGGGCGTTCTGTACGTCGTATCCGCGAAAGGGCAATTGCACGCTTTCCGTTAGGCCGCAAATAGGCTAAGCGGCGGGCTTGACCTAGTCTTCGGAGCCGTTCCATGTCTTTCACCCTCGCCATTGTGGGCCGTCCCAACGTCGGGAAATCCACGCTGTTCAACCGTCTGGTCGGTAAAAAGCTGGCGTTGGTCGATGATCAGCCCGGTGTGACGCGCGATCTGCGCGAAGGCGCGGCGCGGCTTGCCGACCTGCGATTCACTGTGGTGGATACCGCCGGACTTGAAGAAGTCACCGACGACAGTTTGCAGGGCCGGATGCGCCGCCTGACCGAACGTGCCGTGGATATGGCGGACATCTGCCTGTTCATGATCGACGCCCGCGTGGGGGTCACGCCGTCCGATCTGGTCTTTGCCGATATCCTGCGCAAGAAATCTGCCCATGTTATTCTGGCCGCCAACAAGGCCGAAGGCAAAGCCGCCGACGCCGGTGTGATCGAGGCCTACAGCCTTGGCCTTGGCGAACCGATCCGCCTGTCTGCCGAACACGGCGAGGGGCTGAACGATCTTTACACCCATCTGATGCCAATCGCTGACGGTTTCGCCGAGCGGGCGCAAACCGATGCGCCGGAAACAGATGTGGACCTGACCGAGGAAGAAGCCGAACTGGGCGACGAAGAGGCACCCGTGCCCGTCCCCACCAAGACCAAGCCCTTGCAGGTGGCCGTCGTAGGGCGTCCGAACGCGGGTAAATCCACCCTGATCAACCAGATTATGGGCGAGGATCGTCTGCTCACCGGACCGGAAGCGGGGATCACCCGTGATGCGATTTCGCTGCAAACCGACTGGTTCGACGTGCCGATGCGGATCTTTGACACCGCCGGGATGCGCAAACGCGCCAAGGTGCAGGAAAAGCTCGAAAAGCTGAGCGTCAGTGACGGGTTGCGCGCGGTGAAATTCGCCGAGGTTGTGGTGGTTCTGCTCGATGCGGACATCCCCTTTGAACAGCAAGACCTGCGCATCGCCGATCTGGCCGAACGCGAAGGCCGCGCCGTTGTGGTTGCCGTGAACAAATGGGACCTTGAGACCGACAAACAGGGCAAGTTGAAAGACCTGCGCGAAAGCTTTGAACGGCTTCTGCCGCAGCTCAAGGGCGCGCCTTTGGTGACCGTTTCGGCCAAGACCGGGCGCGGGATGGACCGTTTGCACAACGCGATCATGCGCGCCTATGAGGTCTGGAACCGCCGTGTCACCACCGCACAGCTGAACCGCTGGCTGTCTGGCATGATGGAGGCGCACCCGCCCCCCGCGCCGCAGGGCAAGCGTATCAAGCTGCGCTATATGACCCAAGCCAAGACCCGCCCGCCGGGGTTCGTGGTCATGTGTAGCCACCCCGATAAGGTGCCGGAAAGCTATAACCGCTATCTTGTCAACGGGTTACGGCTCGACTTTGATATGCCGGGCACGCCGATCCGCCTGTGGATGCGCGGCCAGTCGGACGCCAACCCCTATAAGGGGCGCAAAAAAGCGAAACCGTCGAAGCTGCGCAAACATACCGACGGGCACCGCAAGGACCGCTAGGGACTGTAGAGCTTTCGAAAAATCGGGACCGGAGTTTTAAAACTCCGGTTCTTTGCGTTTAACCGCGCCGCCATGACCGGTAGGTGGGCAGGATCAACGCAATGGCACCCCCCGCGGCCAGCGCAGCAACGGTCGGGGCCGTCGCGACATTCGCCACCACCACAGCGATCAGCGCCCAGATCACCCCGATTCCATAAGTCGGCGCGCGCATCAGCGACGATTGCACCCCCGCTGCAATCACAATCGCCAGCCCGACAAAGACCAGCCCCGCGGTTGGCCCGCTCATCCAGCCATAACCGGCCGCCAGCAGCCCCAAAGACACGCAGGAGGCCGCGCTCAGCCAGCCCGCATAAAGCCCCACGGGCAGGGCTGCAAAGCCGCGGTCCTCACGCGGGGCGCGGAACAACGCGTAAAGCGCGGCCACCAGCATCACCCAGATCAGCACGGAGGCCCAGATCGGGCTTGCCACGGCCACGGCAAGCCAGAAACAGCCCACAAACAGCGACAGCGCCAGCGGCAGACGCATGTCGTGCCAAAGGGTATCCGCGCGGCGTTTCCACAGGCCCCAGCCCATGCCAACGATCAGCCAGACATAGATCAGCCCCCAGATCGAGAACGCGTAGCCCGCAGGCTGCACCGGCGGGTTGTCTTGGGGGATGGGGAATTGGTCCGGCGAAAAGCCGTTGAAGCCGGAGACAAAAAAAGGCGACACGGCAAAGCCGATCGCCAGCAGAAAGGTCAGAAGGGCAATAAGGGAACGGGACATCGGGCTACCTTGCGAAAAGTGGTTCTCGCCTCAGATAGCCCGATGATCCCAGCGTTCAATCAGCTGAGCGTGCCGTCGACGGACAAAGTGATCTTGCCGCCCAGATAGGGGGCCAGCACCTCGGGCAGTTTGACCGACCCATCGGCCTGCTGGCCGTTTTCCAGCACCGCGATCAGGCAGCGCCCGACGGCCAGACCGGACCCGTTCAACGTGTGCACGAACTGCGGTTTGCCGCCATCTGCGGGTTTGAACCGTGCGTTCATCCGCCGCGCCTGAAAATCCCCCGTGGTCGAGACAGAGCTGATCTCGCGGTAGGCGTTCTGACCGGGGAGCCAGGCCTCGATGTCAAAGGTCCGGCGCGCGCCAAAGCCCATGTCACCGGTGCACAGGATCACGGTGCGATAGGGCACGCCCAGACGTTCCAGCATGTCTTCGGCACAGCGCAGCATACGCTTTTGTTCGTCGTCCGATTGATCGGGGTGGGTGACCGATACCATCTCGACCTTCTCGAACTGGTGCTGGCGCAGCATGCCCGAGGTGTCGCGGCCCGCGCTGCCCGCTTCGGAGCGGAAGCACAGGGTGTGGGCGGTCATCCGGCGGGGCAGGGCGGCCTCTTCCAGCACGTCACCGGCGACCGAATAGGTCAGCGTCACTTCGGAGGTGGGGATCAGCCACCAACCGTTGGTGGTCTGATAGCTGTCGTCGCCGAACTTGGGCAGCTTGTCGGTGCCATACATCGCCTCGTCGCGCACCAGCACGGGGGTCATATGTTCGGTCAGCCCGTTTTCATCGACATGGGTGTCGATCATGAACTGGGCCAAGGCTCGGTGGACCCGCGCGACCGCACCTTTTAGCATCACAAACCGCGCGCCGGAGGTTTTGGCGGCGGTTTCAAAATCCATTGACGCCGCGACACTGGCGATCTCGAAATGCTCTTTTGCCTTGAAATCAAACGTTGGTACATCGCCCCAGCGGTTCACTTCGACATTGTCAGCCTCGTCCGCGCCATCGGGGGCATCATCGGCGGGCAGGTTGGGGATGCGCGCCAGCATGTCGGTCAACTGCGCGTCCAGATCCTTGGCCTCTGCCTGCATGGCGGTGACTTCGGCCTTCTTGTCGCTGACCAATGTGCGCAGACGTTCGAATTCGGCCTCGTCGCCCTTGGCCTTGGCCGCGCCCACCAGTTTGGAGGCTTTGTTCTGCTCGGCCTGCGCGGTTTCCGCTGCTGAAATCTTGGCCCGCCGTGCCTCGTCCAGTGCCAGTACCTGCGCGCTTACAGGGGTGTCGCCGCGCCGTGCGAGGGCGGCGTCGAAAGCATCGGGGTTTTCACGGATGGCTTTGATGTCGTGCATGGGCTGTTCCTTTGTCGTCCGAGTCGCATGATCTGCGTTGCGCGCGTTATGCCCGATTGTGGATCGCGGTGCCAGATGTGGTTGCGCCGGGGGGGGGGATTGGGGCCTTGGATGCTTGCGCAAACAGCTTATTGCAGGCTGCGACACCGGGCAGCGCCATTTCCCCCCGGAACCCACCTTGCAAAGCCCCGCGTCTGACCATAGGTTCCGCCAAACTTAGACGGCAGGCCGTTTGCGGCATGCGCCCAACACAAAGGACGACCTCCATGGAAGCCATTCAGCAATTTGTACCCCTGATCCTGATCTTCGCGATCATGTATTTTCTGCTTATCCGCCCTCAGCAAAAGAAGGTGAAAGAGCATAAGGCAATGGTGGACGGTCTGCGTCGTGGCGATCAAGTGGTCACCGCTGGCGGTCTGATCGGCAAAGTCGTCAAAGTCAAAGATGACGGCGAGCTGGAAGTCGAACTGGCCGACAACGTCAAAGTGCGCGTTGTGCAATCGACCATCGCCACCGTCGTCTCCAAGACCGAACCAGCCAAGTAAGCGCCCCTTCGGGCGTGTCGAGAAAAGGGCAGTACCATGCTTCAGATTGATCTGTGGAAACGGGTGTTGATCATCCTCACCTGTGCCGCTGGCCTGTGGCTGGCGCTGCCCAATGCGTTCTACGGACCCGTCGAACAGCACAATGATGCGGTCAAGGCGATCAGCGTTGCTGGCGCCACCCCCGAGCTTGAGGCGCAAAAGGCGCTTTGGCCCGAGTGGATGCCGGAACGTCTGGTCAACCTTGGCCTCGATCTGCGCGGCGGGGCCCATTTGCTGGCCGAAGTGAATGTCGAAGACGTTTACGCCAACCGGATGGAGGCCGCCTGGCCCGAGGTCCGCGATGCGTTACGCTCGATCACGCCGGTCCGCCGCGTTGACGCCCCCAAGGGCGAGCTGCGCGTGCGCATCAACGATGCCTCTGTCATGGCACAAGCTTTAGAGGCGACCCGTGCCTTGGCCCGCCCCGTGCAGTCGCTGACCGGCACAGGGCAAAACGACATCGTGGTAAACGGTGCCAATGACATCATCACCATCACGCTGACCGATGCCGAAAAACAGGCCACGGACGAGCGCACGATGCAGCAGTCGCTGGAAATCATCCGCCGCCGCATCGACGAGGTGGGCACGCGCGAACCCACGATCCAGCGTCAGGGTGCAGACCGTATCCTTATTCAGGTGCCCGGCATCGGGTCGGCCGCAGAGCTGAAAGCGATCATCGGGACCACGGCGCAGCTGACGTTCAACCCCGTGGTGAACCGTGGTGCCAACGAAAACGCGGCACCGGGTCTGGGCAATTCGCTTTTGCCCGACGCCGAAGCGCCCGGTGTCTTCTACATCATCGAAACCGCGCCCGTCGTGACCGGCGAACAGCTGGTCGATGCGCAGCCCAGCTTTGACCAGAACGGCCGCCCCGCTGTCAGCTTCCGCTTTGACACCACCGGCGCGCGCAAGTTCGGCACCTACACGGCAGAGAACATCGGCGCGCCTTTCGCCATTGTGCTGGATGACGAGGTCATCAGCGCCCCCACCATCCAAAGCGCGATCCCCGGCGGGTCGGGCATCATCACCGGTAACTTCACTGTCGAGGAATCCACCAATCTGGCCGTCTTGCTGCGGGCAGGGGCCTTGCCCGCGGGTCTGACCTTTGTCGAGGAACGCACCATCGGGCCGGAACTGGGGCAAGACAGCATTGACGCGGGCAAGATCGCGACCAGCGTCGCCTTTGGCGCGGTACTGTTCTTTATGTGGGCCAGCTACGGGCTTTTCGGGCTGTTTGCCAATATCGCGCTGATCATCAACGTCGGCATGATCTTTGGTTTGCTAAGCCTGATTGGTGCCACGCTGACCCTGCCCGGTATCGCGGGGATCGTTCTGACAGTGGGTATGGCGGTGGACGCCAACGTGCTGATCTTTGAACGCATCCGCGAAGAGCTCAAGACCGCAAAGGGACCGGCCCGCGCCATCAGCCTTGGCTATGAACGCGCGCTTAGCGCCATTCTGGACGCCAACATCACCACCTTCATCATTGCAACGATCCTCTTTGTGCTTGGCTCCGGCCCTGTGCGCGGGTTCGCGGTGACGCTGGGGCTTGGCATCGTCACGTCGGTCTTTACGGCGTATTTCGTCACACGTCTGATCGTGGTGTTCTGGTTTGAACGCCGCCGTCCCAAGACAATCACGGTATAGGAACGCGCACCATGCGGCTGAGACTGATCCCCGACGATACGAATATCGACTTCTTCAAACACGCCAAGCTGACCTTTGGGGCGTCCTGTGTGGCGGTGCTGCTGGCCTTGGCCGTGTGGTTCACCATGGGCCTGAACTACGGCATCGACTTCCGCGGGGGCACGACCCTGCGTACGCAAAGCGACGCAGCCGTGGACGTGGCGGCCTACCGCACGGCGCTGGATCCGCTAGAGCTTGGCGATGTGTCCATCTCAGAGGTGTTTGACCCTGCCAGCGACAGCACCAAACATGTCGCGATGGTCCGCATCCAGGCCCAGGAGGGCGAAGAGGCCGCATCCCCCGAGATGATCCAGAATGTCGAGGAAGCGTTGAAAACCGTGGCCCCGAACATCGTCTTCACCTCGGTCGAATCTGTTGGCCCCAAAGTGTCGGGCGAGCTGATCCAGACCGCGTTTCTGGCGGTTGCTGCCTCCCTCGGGGCGATCCTGATCTACATCTGGCTCAGGTTCGAATGGCAGTTCTCTGTCGGGGCGGTCGCGGCGCTGTTCCACGATGTGGTGCTGACCATTGGCGTGTTCTCGGCCCTGCAGATCCGCTTCGATCTGGCGGTGATCGCGGCGATCCTGACCATCATCGGCTATTCGATCAACGACACCGTGGTGATCTTTGACCGCCTGCGTGAAAACCTGCGCAAATACAAGAAACGCGACCTGCGCGAGATCATGAACCTCAGCGTTAACGAGACCCTGAGCCGGACCTTGATGACATCGGGCACCACTTTGCTCGCGCTCATCGCGCTGCTGGTTCTGGGCGGCGATGTGATCCGTGGCTTTGTCTTCGCGATTACATGGGGCGTTGTTGTGGGCACCTATTCTTCGGTCTATGTGGCCAAGAACGTCGTGCTGTTTCTGGGCGTCAAACGCGACTGGTCCAAGAAAGACAACAACAACACCGGCCAATACGCCAACATCGACGCGTAATATATGCCGCTGTCAGCAGGGCACCCCCTTGCTGGCAGCCTGTTCCGCGCCCGCATCCGGCGCGACGCTTTGCCCTTAGGGCCCGCCCCATTTCACCGCCAGTTGACCTGTATTGTTCGCGCGTGATCCGCTATGATCGCGCAGCCCCCGCGAGAAGGAGAACATCATGCGTTTGAACGAGGTCGTGTATTCGGATGCCAAACCCGTCGAAGGCTATGGCCCCGGTTTCTTCCGGATCGGTGGCGAGGTGTTCGAAGGGCCGGTGATCGCAGGCACCTCTGGGGTTTCTCCGTGGCAAGGCTTCGACGACCACGCCCCGCTTCTGGCGCTGTCGGGCAAGATCGACATCCTGTTCATCGGCACGGGGGCCGAGATTGCGCATATCCCGGCCGACCTGCGCAGCACGCTTGAAGACGCGGGCATCGGGGTGGATGTCATGTCGTCCCCCGCGGCGGCGCGGACGTATAACGTCCTGCTCAGCGAAGGCCGTCGCATCGCTTTGGCGATGATCCCCGTCTGATATGACCCTGCGTATCACCGACCTTGCCGTCGCGCGCGGCGGTGTGCCCGTGCTGGACGGGGTGTCCTTTTCGATTGAACCGGGGGCTGCCTTGATCCTGCGTGGGCCGAATGGGGCGGGCAAGACCACGCTACTGCGCTGCATCGCGGGGCTGCAACCGCCCTTGTCGGGGCAGATCGACGGGGCAGAGGAAACCATCGCCTACGCCGGTCATGCCGACGGGCTGAAAGCGATGCTGAGCGTGCGCGAAAACCTCACATTCTGGGCACAGGTCTTCGGGCAACGCGATATCACCGAGGCACTGGCCGCCTATGACCTTGAGCCGCTGCAAGACCGGCTGGCGGGCACCTTGTCTGCGGGGCAAAAGCGGCGCTTGGGGCTGGCGCGGTTGATGGTTACGGGGCGGCCCATCTGGGTGCTGGACGAGCCGACCGTGTCGCTGGACGCCGCCGCCGTCGGGCTTTTCGCCGCCGCGGTGACGGCGCATCTGGGGGCCGGCGGCACGGCGCTGATCGCGACCCATATCGACCTTGGCCTGAAAGCGCATAGCTTTGACATTACCCCGTTTCGCGCCAAACCATCACAGCGCAGCGGTGCCAGTGACGAGGCTTTCCTGTGATCGCCCTGCTGCGCCGTGACCTGATGCTTGCCTTTCGGGCGGGCGGGGGCTTTGGCCTCGGGCTGGCGTTCTTCCTGATTGTCACCGTACTGGTGCCCTTCTCGGTCGGGCCGCACCCCGATCTGTTGGGGACCATCGCGCCCGGTGTGCTTTGGCTGGGGGCGCTGCTGGCCTGCCTGCTCTCGCTCGACCGGCTGCTTGCGCTGGATTACGAGGATGGCACGCTGGACCTGCTGGCCACGGCACCGCTGCCGCTTGAGGCGGCGTTGAGCGTCAAGGCGCTGTCCCACTGGGTGACGACCGGGCTGCCGCTGGTGCTGGCGGCACCTGTGTTGGGGGTGATGCTGAACCTCGCGCCTTCGGGGTATCTGTGGCTGGTGGCCTCGCTGGGTCTGGGCACGCCCGCGCTGTCGGTGATCGGCACCTTTGGCGCGGCGCTGACCGTGGGCATCAAACGCGGCGGGTTGCTGATGTCGCTGCTGGTGCTGCCGCTTTACGTACCGACGCTGATCTTCGGGGCAGAGGCCGCGCGCCGCGGCGCGATGGGGCTGGACGCCACGACCCCTCTGACCCTGCTGGCTGGCATCACCTTTGGCACCATCGCGCTCATGCCCTTCGCCTCTGCCGCGGTGCTGCGGATGACCTTAAGGTGAGTGTGCGCTTTTGACCATTGAGTGCCAGGAAACGGAGCGATAGAACCCCGCCATGTCTTTATGGGAATACGCCAATCCGGTGAAATTTTTAGGCCTCTCGGCCCGCGTACAACCCTATGTCTGGGGGGGGGCGGCGCTGTGTCTGATCGTCGGTCTGGGCTGGGGCTTTTTCGGCACGCCGGATGATTACCGTCAAGGATCGACGGTCAAGATCATCTACCTGCATGTACCCGCCGCGCTGATGGCGATCAACGCGTGGTTCATGATGCTGGTGGCCTCGCTGGTCTGGTTGATCCGGCGGCATCACGTCAGCGCCCTCGCGGCCAAGGCGGCGGCCCCTGTGGGCGTCACCATGACAGTGATCGCGCTGATCACCGGTGCGATCTGGGGGCAGCCCATGTGGGGAACCTGGTGGGCATGGGATCCACGGCTGACGTCCTTTCTGATCCTGTTCCTCTTCTACCTCGGCTATATCGCCCTGTGGGAAGCGGTCGAGGACCCCGATACCGCGGCAGACCTGACCTCGGTCCTGTGTCTGGTAGGCTCGGTCTTTGCGGTGCTGTCGCGCTATGCGGTCAAGTTCTGGAATCAGGGGCTGCATCAAGGCACCTCTGTCCCGCTGGCTACCGGCGGTCGTACCGTGTCGGATGTGTTTTTCTACCCGCTGCTGATCAGTATGGTCGGCTTTGGCCTGCTGTTTCTGGCGCTGGTCCTGTACCGCACAGGGACCGAAATCCGCCTGCGCCGCGCCCGCGCGCTGCTGGCGCGCAGCGAAAGGGGTGCATGATGCCGGAACTTGGGAAATACGCCGCCGAAGTACTGGCCGCCTATGGGGTGTCGCTGCTGCTGCTGGCGGGGCTGGTGGGGCTGAGCTTGAACAAAGGGCGCAAGGCCCGCGCCACACTTGCTGATATAGAGGCCCGTAAAGATGGCTAAAATCTCTCCGCTCATGATCGCGCCACCGCTGGTCTTCGCCGGTTTCGTGGCGCTTGCCGCCTTTGGCATGTTCCGCCCCGATCCCGAAGGGCTGCCCTCGACGCTGGTGGGGCAGATGGCCCCCGCGCTGCCGGAAAAACCGCTGGAAGGGTTTCCCGCCGCGGCACCGGATGTGCTGACCAATGGCGAGGTGACGCTGGTCAACTTCTGGGCCAGCTGGTGCCCGCCCTGTCGCGCCGAACATCCGCAGCTGCTTGATATGCAGGCGCAGGGGCTGTCGATCATCGGGGTGAACTTCAAAGACACGGTCGGCCCCGCAACCAGCTACCTGACCAATGATGGCAACCCCTTCGAAGGCGTCGCCTTTGACCCGCAGGGCCGCACGGCCATCAACTGGGGCGTCACCGCCCCGCCAGAGACGTTCATCATTGCGGGCGACGGCACGGTTCTGTTCCGCTACGCCGGTCCGCTGGTCGGCAGTGACTACGAACAACGCTTCCTGCCGGCGCTGCAAGACGCTCTGAAGAACTGACACCCGCTTCCAAATGGCCCTAAATCCTCGCCGAAGGCATGACCCGTAGCAGGCTGCGCCCCGGCAGCGGGCCTGTGCGCCAC